>JANNSX010000523.1:0-3814 GCA_031403155.1 Hyphomicrobiaceae bacterium | reverse complement strand
CGACCCTGACGCCTCGGGTACGTCTGTCTCCTACGAGTCCGTTCTCGAGGGCTATGAGCAAATCGAGATCGTGAAGAAGCCGGACGATTGGCGCGCCGCGAACGACCTTGCGGGGGAGCTCGATGGACCGCGAGGTCAGCTGCTGGAACCGGGTGCCAAGCCAGAGCGGAAGAAGAAACCATGAGATGGCTCTCCATGAAGCGCTCGTCGGTGTTGCTCACCGCCATCCTCGCCGCATGCGCCACTCCCGACCCGCAAGGCGCGTTCCTCGAGGTCGAGGAGCTGGTTCGCGAGCGGGCAGGCGCGCAGACTTCTCTCGCCTGGCGCAGTAGCGAGCATGCGGCCCGGCTCGACGACCCGCGCGTTTCCGAGCTGCTGGCGTCTCCCCTATCAGCCGAGAGCGCCGTCGAGATCGCGCTCCTGCGCTCGGCCGCCGTTCAGGGTGCGCTTGCCGACCTCGGCATCGCGGAAGCCGCCGTCGATCAGGCCGGCCGGCCGCCAAATCCAACGCTGTCGCTGGCCCGGCTCGCCTCCGGGGTCGAGGTCGAGATCGAGCGTCAATTGCTCGTCAACGTGCTGTCGTTCCTGACCATGCGGGAGCGCATCGCGATCGCCGAAGCGTCGGCGCATCGCACGCGGTTTCTCGTTGCTCTTGAGATTGCAATTATCGCCGACCGGGTGCGGCGCGCTTGGATCGAGGCAGTGGCCGCCCGCGAGCGCGTCGCTATCGCCGAGACGATCTTCGAGAAGACCAAGATCGCCGCCGAACTCGCGGCGCGCATGGCAATGGCCGGCAATACTTCGGCACTCGACCAGAGCCGCATTCAGGCCTTGAAGGCCGACACCGCGGCGGCGCTCGGGCGGGCGCGCCTGGCGGTGCAGACATCGCGTGAGCGCCTGGTCCGCGAGATGGGGTTGTGGGGCGAGGAGGCCCGTATTCAACTGCCCTCGCGCCTCGAGAAACTGCCCAAGGCCGCGACTGAGACCGATGACGTCGAGCGCCAAGCAATCGCCAAGCGGCTCGATCTCGCCGCCGCCAGGATCGAGATCGAGGTGATGGCCGCGCAGCTTGGCCTGACCGAGCGGACAGCCCGCATCAGCCTTCTCGAGCTTTCGGGCTTGAGCACCGATGTCGAGGAAAAAGGCAGCGGCGATGAGCCGGGCAAGTCCTTCACGCTCAGGGGTGTCGAGCTCGAGATATCGGTGCCGATCTTCGATCGCGGCGAGGCCAAGATCGCGACCGCCGAGTGGAGCTATCTGCAAGCCGTAGAGCGATTGCGGGCCATGGCCGTCTCGGCGCGTTCGGAAGTCCGCGAGGCCTATCTCAACTATCGCGGCCTGCTCGATATCGCCCGCCACTATCAGCGTGATGTAACACCCCTGCGCCAGAAGATCTCCGAGGAGGAGCTGCTCCGGTTCAACGGTATGCTCGTCGGTACGTTCGAGTTGATCACCGCTAGCCGGCAGGCCGCCGAGGCGACGCTCGCGGCCGTCGACGCCAAGCGCGACTTCTGGCTCGCCGAGGCGCAACTCGACATGACGACGCTGACGGGGAAGGGGGACTCTCCGGCGATGACTGGAGGTGGCATGGCCGCAGCCGGAGCTGAAGAAGGTGGTCACTGAGGTCAACCCTGGCCCTGATACGAGCGTTGCGCTGAATGACATTGTCGAGTTCCGCATCAGAGGCGATCACGTCTCCGGGCGGCACTTTTTGCCCAGCATGTCGAGTGAAAAAATGTCCGAAAGGTCGAATGAGTGGCCTCCAGCATCCGAGCCGGAGTCTGTCCTCTACTCCACGGCAGAAGCGCATGTTCTTGTCGTCGACGACGATGCCAAGTTGCGGCAGCTTCTGGTCAAGCTCCTCCGTTCGGAAAAACTTCGCGCGACGTCGGTCGCTACCGGGCGCGAGACTTTGGAAACTCTTCGTACCGTGGCAATCGATCTCATCGTCCTCGATGTGATGCTTCCGGGAATGACTGGGTTCGAGATCTGCCGGCTCGTGCGGCAATCATCATCCGTACCGATATTGATGTTGACCGCCAAAGCCGACGAGGCAGACCGTGTGTTGGGCCTGGAGATCGGAGCCGATGACTATCTGGCCAAGCCATTCGGCTCTCGTGAGCTACTCGCGCGCATTCGCGCCTTGCTCAGGCGATCTGCTGTCGCTCCCAACCTGGTGAAGCCGTCGACCGGAACAAAGTATGCCTTTGAAGGTTGGGTCGTCGACACGCTCCGGCGAGAACTCATCAGCCCTGACGGCGTCATCATTGATCTCAGTGCTGGCGAATATGAGCTCCTGCTGGCCTTGGTCGAGAACTCACAGCGTGTGTTGACGCGCGAACAGATACTCGACCTGGCACGCAATCGAAGCGTCGTCGCTGGCTACGATCGCAGCATCGATGTCCAGATCAGCAGGCTGCGCAAAAAGATGGGGGAAAGCGAGGCGGAGGGACTGATCAAGACAGTCCGGGGAGCGGGTTACATGTTTGTGCCAGCGGTCACGCGTCTATGATCAAGCACGGCTGGCTAGCTCGGCTCCTGCCCCAGTCGATTGGTGGTCGCACCATTGCCGTCGTTCTGATCGGTGTCGTTCTGATCCACGCCATCAGCATCGTTGCGTATCGACTCGGGCTCGATAGCGAGGTTGATCTTGCAAACCAGGCCCGGCTCGCCGAAAGGCTGTACACCACAAAACGCGCTCTGGCGAAGG
The DNA here is from genome assembly GCA_031403155.1 of Hyphomicrobiaceae bacterium. Taxonomy (GTDB): domain Bacteria; phylum Pseudomonadota; class Alphaproteobacteria; order Rhizobiales; family Hyphomicrobiaceae; genus JANNSX01. Next base: position 1,104 of record JANNSX010000523.1, on the reverse strand, counting down.
TTCGACCAGAGGAACGTGAAGACCTGTCTCACTCGCTTTCCGGTGGTCCGATCGAGATTCATTGGAGTTCGCTACCGCTTGCCGTTGAAGGCAGCCGTTCCGACTTAGACTCCGCGAGACTGAAGCATCGCTTGCTGGAACTCGCCCCTGAGTTGGGTGCTGAAGGAGCGATCATTGGCACCCCGAATTCGGAAGACGGCCAGAAGCCGGAACTCCATCTCCTGCTTGTATCGTTGGAGCTAAGCGATGGCAGTTGGGTCAACTTCAGCATCGCTCGCCTGACCGGCGCGCACAACACACTTGCGACGGTCATTCTGGCAACAAGCACGACGGCGCTCGGCGTCTTGACTCTATCAGTGATGATGTTGCGCTCGGTCACAAGGCCGCTCAAAGCTTGTGCGGCAGCGGCGCAGCGACTGTATGTTGTTGCGGAGCCGGAGATGATCGCTGTCGAAGGCCCGACGGAGTTGAAAGAGCTCGCTCAAGCCTTCAATGGCCTGCAGCTGCGGGTAAAACGAGTCATTGACGATCGTACCTTGACGCTCGCCGCCATCTCACATGACCTCAAGACTCCGCTGACTCGGGCTCGCTTACGAGGTGAGAGCGTCGAGGACGCCGAGCTGCGTGCAGAGCTCAATGACGATTTTCTCGAGATGAGCGACATGATCGACTCTGTGCTCGATTTCCTCGCGGGTGATCACCATGAGGAAAAGATGCACGCACTCGACCTCAATGCAATCCTGAGCAGCATTGTCGACGAGATCACCGATCTCGGACATGACGTGTCTTTCAATCCAGGATTCAATGTCGTGGTGCTTGGTCGCCACTTGGCGCTCAAGCGTGCCTTTACCAACCTGATTGGCAATGGCGTCAAGTATGGAGTCCGAGCACGGATTGCGGTCGAGCAGCATCAGTCAGATGTGCTCGTTTCGATCGACGACGATGGAAGCGGTATTCCAGAGGATCTGAGGGAGGCCGTTTTCGCGCCCTTCTATCGGTAGAGCAGGTCGGCGACCTTGCGGATCAGGTGTTCCTCGTAGGGCGTGGCGCGCGCGTCGGCCCAGGCGACCTCCCACATGATCTCGACGATGCGCACCTTTTGCG
>JANNSX010000522.1:0-4809 GCA_031403155.1 Hyphomicrobiaceae bacterium | reverse complement strand
TGGGCCATCTGCGGACGAACTGAGACACGGATCATCAGACAGCGTGTGCTTTTCGTGTGCGTCAGCCGGCAGAAGTGCAGACCAAATCCTGCTGCACTGCAATGAGATTGGCGAACCTCATGGCAACGGACGGTCGCTCTTGGGGGATCATCGAGCATTGCCGTGCCACCTCACCTCACGCCGAATCCGGGCGAGGATGCCGAGTAGGCCCAGGGAATTTCACCCTGAGCCTCTCACAGATTCCGGACTTGAACCTCTCGATTCATCCGGCTCGTGCCATCGCTTGAAGCCTGCCGGCTTCCACTGAACGAGGGGCTCCTCCGGGCGAACCCGTTGGCCCAAATCAGCGGCGATGACCTACCCCCTTCGCTCCAGCCCCATTACACGGCCTTCGTCGCTACTACGAGGCAGTCCGCCCCTCTCCGGTGCATCGGTACTTTCGGCCTCGCGATTTTCGCCGCTTGCGCCTTTTCCCTTGGCATCACCGGCCAGGTTCTCACGTTCCGTACCAGAGCCTGATCGAGCTTCGTGCTGCCTACGCGCCGGATGCCGCTCGGTCCGTATCAGGACATCGTCCGAGCTGATCTCGCAGGTAGGGTCAACCCGCGATTTTGACATCATCTTACAGCTTTCGACGTTTCATCGGCAGTTCGCTTGCGCTCACCTCTCTCGACCGTGCCTGTGGGGATCTTCGTCCCGACTTTTCCGCGACGCTCACGACCATGGCTTTTGACCACAGCCGCTCGTGGTGGCTTGAGATCAGCGACCTGATCGCCGAACCCGGAGGGCCCACCTCCATCTTCAGTACAGTTGCGCGCCGCCGTTTGGACCGGCGGCACTTCGTTCGCGGTAGGGACGGCTGTTACCAGCCGCCCCCCGCACAGATCCGTACAAGCGCAATTCACGCATACGGCTCCCACCTCGGGTGCTTGACGGCAAAGCGCTGCTGCGGCCACGGATGAAGGGTCTTCGGCTTCGGGAGGAAGTCGGTGGCGATCTTCTTGACCCGTTCCCACGTCATGCGATCCCTTTGGCTGCGACGCCGCAGCGTGCAAAGCCAGAGGCGTTTGACGTGATGGTGGAACGCGCCGAGTGCCAGGAAGTTGGTCGGCACGGCATGGTACGCGAAGTAGCCTCGCATGACTTGCGCCAGCCACTTCCCCTGCTCGGGGATTGGCTGATGCATGCGCTGGCGCATCTCCTCCTTGATCTCCTTGAGCTTCGTGCGCATGCGATCCCGCCGGGATTTCCTCTTCAGGAGGAACTTGCCCGTGCGCGAGCGTCCGCAGATGAAGGTGAAGCCCAGAAAATTGAAGGTCTCCGGCTTTCTGAGCCCGCGTCGAGCACGTCGATCCGCCGCATGGCGGCCGAACTCGATCAGGCGCGTCTTGTCCGGATGCAGCGACAGCGCAAACTCCTCGAAGCGCGTCTGCATCGCATCCCAGAACCGCCGGGCGTCGGCCTCGCGCTCGAAACCGACCACGATGTCGTCGGCATACCTCACGATGACCATATCGCCCGTGGGCACCCCCCGTCGCCCGCGGTCGGCCCAAAATTCGAACACGTAGTGCAGGTAGACATTGGCCAGGAGCGGCGAGATCACCGAACCTTGTCCCGTTCCCCTGTCACTGGTTGTGACGACCCCGTTTTCCAGGATTCCCGCCGTCAACCATTTCTGGATAAGGCGGATGATGCGTGGGTCGCCAATCCGATGTTCGACAAAGCGAACCAGCCAGGATTGGCTGACTTCGTCGAAAAAGGATCGGACGTCCGCGTCGAGAATGAAGTTCACTCGCCTGGTGGTGATCCCGACGCAAAGCGCGTCCAGCGCATCATGCTGGCCGCGTCCTGGCCGGAACCCGTAGCTGAACCCGAGGAAGTCCTCCTCGTAGATTTGGTTCAACACTGCGGCCGTCGCCCGTTGGACGATCTTGTCCTCGAGCGCCGCCACCGCCAATGGGCGTTGCCTGCCATCCGCCTTCGGAATGTACGTCCGGCGGGACGGCTGCGCCCGGTTGGCTCCTCGATGAACCCGGTCGTGCAGATCAGTGAGGTTTCGCTCAAGGTCTGCTTCGTAGGTTTGCCACGTCACACCATCGACGCCAGGAGCGGCATCACGCTTGAGTGCGTTGAATGCCATACCCAGCGAGGCGACGTTGATGTGGTGGAGGAGCGAGGTGAACTTCTCCTTCTTCCGTTGCCTTGCGGCCTGTCGTACGCGCGCCAGCGCCTGTGACACGCGTTCCCGGTCCTGTGCCCGGAGCGTGCTTTGCTGGCTCGCGTTCCCTTTGGCCCCCGCCCTTGGCTCCATCGACTCCGCAGCGGCCGAGGCCACCTTGTTCGCCGACTTCCCAGCTACTATGGCGAGGTCAGACTTCTCGTGGTCGTGCATCATCGGCTGCGGCTCCTCGCCTTCCCGATGCGGACCAGAGCAGGACGCAAGCGCCTGTTGGTCGACCATGAGATCTCCCGGTTCCCGAGCAAAGAGCGTCCGCACATGCCAAGGTCTGCGACCACGCCGGGCCGGTCGGGCACTCGCGTTAGCGTGCCCTCCCGTGTTGCCTTCCACAGTGTCAAAAGCGTCGGCGCCCGAGATGAGGTCATTTTCGCGGCTCAATAGCTTGGCCTATGCGCTCCCCTGTCAACGCTTCGCCGGTGTCCTCACGGACAACCTGCGCATGACTCGGGGTCGATGTGGTTCGCTACTCCTTCATCGTGGAGGACTTGCACCCCCTACTCCTTGCCGGTCTCCCGGCGCACTGACACAAGACCCAAAGCTGTCCTCGTAATCACCGTTCGAACGGCAATCGACGACGTCCGCTTCGCGGACGATCGGGACAATGGATGGCCGGCGCAAGCATGTCCGGTTTCGAGGTTGAAGCGGCCATGGACCAATCTGGCGACCGCGCCGCAACAAGGAAATTGCCCGTATGGTCGAGCACTGCCCGCTGGCTCGCCGGAATCAAGTTCGTGTTCGTTGGTTCCTCAATCATAGCCGGGCCGGAGGCCGCCGCGCCGTTACCTGGCGCGCGACCGTCGAAAATGGCAATCATCGACATGCCCGGTGCGAGAATCCGGCAGACGTCGCGATGCACCTTGGGAGTTTGCTGCCCCGACTCCGTGGCGTGTCCCGTCCGCCGCTGTTGAGCACCGCCGGTTTCTCCGATCGCGCATACCTTCCAGGCCGCGAGGTCGACGATGTCGTTTTCGTCGTCACGCCGCGCGGTTGGTGGATGAACCCATAGTGACTTGCCTTCGGCTGCTCAGGCTTTGAAAGATGGCGGCACTAGCTGTCGGGCCGGAACACCGGAAGCGGCGGCAGCTCGCCTCGCGTGCGCCATGCCATTCGCACACGATCGCCGATCGAGGCTTTCCCGCCCTCGATGTTCGTCAAGAGCCGCGGTCCTTCGTCGAGATCGACGAGGGCCAGCAGATAGGGCGGCGGCAGCTCCTCCGTCACGGGCAGGCGGATCGTTGTCAGCGAGTAGATCGTTCCCGTGCCTTTGGTCTCGATCCAGCCGAGCGAGGTTGTCTCACAGGAAAGGCAGAAGGGCCGCGGATAGAACTGGTGATGTCCGCACGCATTGCACTCTTGGATGATCAGGCGCCGCTCAAGGCAGGCCTGCCAGAAGGGCTCCGTCGTCGGATCGGCTATGCCTTGGTCGCTCAGGCTCTGCGGCACTGTCTTACTCACGGGCGAGCACCACGGTTGAGGCCGTTGAGAATGCGAGCCCTCCGGTGCCGTGTGCGACCGCGATCTCGGCATCATTGACTTGCCTGTCGCCCGCCTCGTGGCGCAGCTGCCGCACCGCCTCGATGAGGAGGAGGATACCGAGCGCTCCGGGATGATTGTAAGAGAGCCCGCCTCCGGAGGTCAGTGCCGGCAAGGAACCGCCTGGCGCGAGGCGACCTTCGGCAATGAAATCACCGGCCTCGCCCTTCTTGCAGAAGCCGAGATCCTCCAGATAGAGCAGCACGGCATGGGTGAAGTTGTCGTAGGGCTCGAGCACATCAACATCGGCCGGCGTGATGCCAGCCATACCGAAGGCCTCCCGGCCGGAGACGACGCCCGGCGTCACCGTCAGATCGGGACACTGCGCGACGTGCCACTGGCAGTGGCTTTCGCCGGCCCCCAGCACGCGGACGGGCTTTTTCCGCGCGTCCCGCGCCCGCTCTTTGCCGGTGACGACGACAACGCCCCCACCGTCGGTGACCAGGCAGCAATCGATCTTGCGCAACGGATCGCACAGCATCGGCGAGGCCATCGCCTCATCGAGCGTCAGCGGTTCGCGCGACCAGGCCTTGGGATTGAGCAGAGCCCACTTCCGCGCAGTGACGGCCACATGGGCAAGATGCTCGAGCGTGGTGCCGTACTGATACATGTGCCGCGCGGCACTCAGCGCGTAGTGCCCGATCGGGAAGTGGATACCGAAGGGCGCCTCGAACTGGGCCGCAAGATTGCCGTCAGTCGGCGAGATGGCACGCTTTCGATTGCGACGGCTTCTTTGGCGCGAGGCATAGCCGACGAGCGCCACCTCGCAGCGGCCTGCCGCGATCGCCAACATGGCATGATGGATGAAGAACTCGAAGGATGCGCCGCCCATGTCGGAGGACTCGGCATAGCGCGGCCGGATGCCGAGATACTCGCCGACTTGCACCGAGCCTTCCTCTCCCATGTAGTTCGTAAAGACGGCATCGACGTCCTTGAACCTGAGCCCTGCCTCGTCGAGGGCCTCCTTGGCGGCAAGCGCCACCATCGACATCTCGCTCTGGTCGACGACCTTGCCGAGCGGCGTCTCGGCGGCGCCG
>JANNSX010000521.1:0-5821 GCA_031403155.1 Hyphomicrobiaceae bacterium | reverse complement strand
AAGTTCGGCACGTCGTCCTCGCCCGGATGCCCGCCGCACTCGAAGCCGTCGACGCTGACGGCATCGCAACCGATCTTCTCCGCTTTCAGAGAATGCCGGACGGACGTGCATTTGTGGATGACCTTGATGCCGGCCGCCTTTAGCGCGGGCATGTAGGCCTCAGGGTTCCGTCCTGCCGTCTCGACGATCCTGATGCCGCCCTCGATAATGGCGCGGATGTATTCAGGGTATGGCGGCGCCGAGAAGGCCGGCAGGAAGGTGAGGTTCACGCCGAACGGCTGGTCCGTCATCGACTGGCAGCGCGCGATCTCCCTGGCGAGCAGATCCGGCGTTTTTTGCGTGAGACCGGTGATGATGCCGAGCCCGCCCGCGTTCGAGACGCCGGCGGCAAGCTCTGCCAGCCCCACATAATGCATGCCGCCCTGGATGATCGGATGCCGGATACCGAGCAGCTCGGTGATGCGGGTTTTCATGGGGTACCTCAGATATCCGCCCAGCCGCCGTCGACGCGCAAGTTCGCGCCGGTGATGTAGGAGGCCGCATCGCTCGCCAGGAACAGCGCGGCTTGGCCCACTTCCTCGGGTCTTCCCATGCGCTTCAGCACTGTCAGGCTAGCCTCGTCCTTGCGAAGCTGCTCCGTCGCTTCCGGCGAAAGTCCGATCTTCTCGTAGATCGGTGTGTCGATGGGGCCGGGCGCCACGCTGTTGACGCGGATGCCTCGCGGGGCAAGCTCGACGGCGAGCGATCGCACGAGCGAGCGGATCGCCGCCTTCGTCGCCGAGTAGACCGACATGGAATCAAACCCCATGGCGTCGTTGCCGCTCGACGTCATGACGATCGAGCCGCCCTTGGGCATCAACGCTAGACATTTCTGGATGACGAAATAGTTGCCCTTGAAATTGATGCCCCATTGGCCGTCGAAATCGGCTTCCGTCACATCCTCGATCTTCGCCGTCCAGGTGACGCCGGCATTGGCGGCGAGCACGTCGATGCGGCCGAGCTTGGCTTTTGCCTCGGCCGCCAGCGCGCCGATCGCGGCCATGGAGCGGTTGTCGGCGGCGATGCCGATCGCCTGCGGACCGAGCTTGGCCACCGCCGCCTTGACGCGCGCCGCATCCTGCCCGGTGATCATGACTTTCGCCCCGGCACCCGCCAGTGCTTCGGCGATGGCATAGCCAATGCCCGTCGTGCCGCCCGTCACCAAAGCGTGCTTGCCCGCCATCGAGAGCGTCGTCATGCCTGCCTCCATCTTTTTGCAATCTGGCTCAGCTTGCCAAGGCGCGCCGCCAGTCATATGACATCTGACATTATGCCCTGCGCCTCTCTCTGTCGACGCGCGCGCCCCGGAGATGGCGTCCCATGAGCGAACCCCAAGACGACATCGATGTCCTGATCGTCGGGGCGGGACCTTCGGGCGCGGTGACGGCGCATACGCTGGCTGCCAGAGGCTTCAAGGTCGTCTGCCTCGAGCAGGGCGACTGGGTGAGCCCGGCCGACTTTCCCGGCAACCGCCCCGAGTTCGAGCTGGAGCTCTTGAAAACCTGGGCGACGAACCAGAATCTGCGTGGCCGGCTCGCCGACTATCCGCTCAATGTCGACGAAGCCGAAGTGATGCCGGTGATGTTCTCGGCCGTCGGCGGCTCGAGCATCCTGTTCGGCGCGCAATGGATGCGCCTCAAGCCCTCCGACTTCCGCGTGAAGACGCTCGACGGCGTCGCCGACGACTGGCCGATCGACTACTGGGATCTCGAGCCGTTCTACAACCGCATCGACAGTTTCATTGGCGTCTCGGGCCTGGGCGGGGATCCCGCCTATCCGCCGCAGGATTTCGAGATGCCACCGCACCCGATGGGCAAGGGCGGCATGCTGGCGGCGCGCGCGTTGAACAAGCTCGGCTGGCACTGGTGGCCGGGCACGCAGGCGATCCCAACGAACAATTTCAAGAAGATGGTCAAGTGCCAGCGCTGGGGCGTTTGCGAGACGGGCTGTCCCGCCGGTGCCAAGGCGTCGTTTGATCTGGCCTTCTGGCCGCATGCGATCGCGGCGGGCGCCAAGCTCGTGACGGGCGCGCGCGTGCGCATGGTGACGACGGATAGCCACGGCAGAGCGGATGGCGCGATCTACATCGATCGGCAGGGCCGCGAGCACCGGCAGAAGGCAAAGGCCGTCGTCATGGCCTCGAACGGCATCGGCACGCCGCGATTGCTGTTCCTGTCGGCCTCCTCGCAATTCCCGGATGGCCTCGCGAATTCCTCGGGGCTCGTGGGTAAGAACCTCATGCTCCATCCCAACAACGAGTCCATCGGCCTCTATGACGAGGAGCTGGAGAGCTGGAAAGGCCCGGCTGGCCAGCTCATGTACAGCCTCGAATTCTACGAGACCGATCTGAAGCGCGGTTTCGTGCGCGGGTCCAAGATGAACCTGATGCCGGTGCCGGGACCGCTGAGGCTGCTGCAGAATTTTTCCAAGCGCGCCTTCGACGAGCGCTGGGGCCCGGCCGCGCACGACATCATGGAGCATGGCGGCCGCGCGCTCTCCTGGGCCGCCAACATCGAGGATCTGCCGGAGGAAGTGAACCGCGTCGAGCTCGATCCCGATCTCAGGGACAGCGACGGCATTCCTTCGCCCAAGGTCACGTATCGGATGAGCGAGAACACGCGGAAGAGTCTGGTCTACGCGCTCGACCGGATGGCCGAGATGCATCAGGCGTCGGGGGCCCGTCATATCGCGAAGAACCTGCTCTGGCGCGAGCAGCCTGGGCATCTGCTCGGGACGGCGCGCATGGGCAATGATCCCAAGACCTCGGTGGTCGACCGCTTCGGTCGCGCGCATGACGTGCCAAACCTCTTCATCGTCGACGGCAGCGTCATGGTGACGAGCGGCGCCATGAACCCGACCGCCAGCATCACGGCGATGGCGCTGCGCACGGCCGAGCACATTGCGGAGACGGCGCGCGATACGCAGGTGGCGGCATGAGCACGACCCAACACGATCTGAGCAAGCTCGCAGCGCTCGCCCACGTCCTGATACCGGGCACGGACAAGATGCCATCGGCCGCCAGCATCGCCGGTTTCGATGCGCTGTTGGCGCGCGCGGTCAAGGCGGCCGCCCTCACCGAAGCCGAGATCGCGGCGATGCTCGAGGCACTTCCGGCGAAGATCGATTGGAACGCGGCGAAGGCGCTTGCCACCGCCCAGCCCGCTCAGTTCGAGATGGCATCGACGATCGCCAGCGGCGCTTATCTTCTGGCGCCGGAAGTGCTCAACTGCCTCGGCTTCCCAACCGAGCGCCGTTTCCCCGCCGGGCCAATGGATTTTGCCGACGAGTACGAGACCGGCATTGTCGACGAGGTCATCGCCCGCGGCCAACGCTGGGTCGATCCGCGCGGGCGGTGAGGGGCAAACGCACCGGAGGCGTAGGCTGGCGCTTAGGGTCGCAAAGCGGCCCGAAGCCCAACCCGGCAAGTGCGGTGCTCGCGGCGCTGGGCTTCGCAAAGGGCTCGGCCCAACCTACAAAACTGACTGTGTTTCCTAACCGAAGGGCGTCCGATTTTGCCGGCCTTCTCCCTTGGGGAGAAGGTGGCGCGGTCCATGCGGAGCATGGCTCCGCCATGAATGCGCCGGAAGAGGGGTTGAGCGGGGCGCAATCTCTCAGCGATATCGTTCCAACGGCCGTGCGCGACGAGAACGCAGTGAAATGCTCAACCCCTCTCCCGCCTGTCGGCACCCTCCCCCCAAGGGGGAGGGCCGGCTACAGGACCACTGGGGCCTGATCAAAAGAGTCTACATCCTCAGAACGCCACTTGATCGCCGCCCTTGAGTTCCAGAATTTCTCGCGCCTCGTCGGGAGTGGCGATCTCGAGGCCGAGGCCTTCGATGATCTGGCGGGCGCGCGTCACCTGCTCGGCATTGGATTTTGCGAATTGGCCGGGGCCGATCCAGAGTGAGTCCTCCAGGCCGACGCGCACGTTGCCACCCATCGAGGCCGACATTGCCGCGATCGGCATCTGATTGCGGCCGGCGCCGAGCACGCTCCAGCGATACTCATCGCCGAAGAGACGATCCGCCGTCCGTTTCATCATCATGACGTCTTCCGGGTGCGCACCGATGCCGCCGAGAATCCCGAACACCGACTGCACGAAGAAGGGCGGCTTGACGATGCCGCGATCGGCGAAATGGCGCAGCGTATAGAGATGGCCGATGTCGTAGCACTCGATCTCAAAGCGCGTGCCGTTCTCGGCACACGTCGTCAGGATGTACTCGATATCGGCGAAGGTGTTCTTGAAGATGCGCTCGCGCGAGCCCTCCAGATACGGCCGCTCCCAGGCATGCTTGAACTCGGTGAAGCGCTCCAGCATCGGAAAGAGGCCGAAATTCATCGTCCCCATGTTGAGGGAGGCGACCTCGGGCTTGAAGGTCGCCGCCGGCTTCACGCGCTCTTCGATGGTCATGGTGGCGGCCCCCCCGGTCGTGATGTTCACGACGACGCCCGAGCGCTGCTTGATGACTTTCAGGAACGGCGCAAAGGCTTCCGGCGACTGGTCCGGCCGGCCGTCCTTGGGATCGCGGGCGTGCAGATGGACGACGGCAGCACCTGCCTCCGCCGCGCCGATCGCGGCATCCGCGATCTCCTCAGCGGTGATCGGAATATGCGGCGACATCGAGGGCGTATGGATCGAGCCGGTGACGGCACAGGTGATGATGACTTTGCGCTTGGGTGACTTGGCCATGGGGCGGGTCCTTCGGTTTCCTCGGAGGTAGTGATGGAGGATTGGACGGCAGGTGGCAATGGGGCAACAGCAGATCACCCCAATGGAAAGCGTGAGGGACGCACTGCGCCTGCCTGCCTCTCCCCATGGGTACTTCGTGCCCATGGGGAGAGAGGGAGAGGGGCGGCGGCAGAGTTAGTGCCGGCCAGAAGGATGTTTAAACTGCGCATGCGCACGACATGATCGGCTCAGCGAGAGGCGTGTCTGGCAGGCATCCGGACAAGCGGCCGCCCCTCACCCTCCCCTCTCCCCGCTGCGCTTCGCTTGCGGGGAGAGGAAGCTGGCGCCGTGCCCACCTGACATCGGTGACGTTATGAGTCGGTGCCGTGGAGGAATCGCGCCTCACAACATCTTCTGAATCGAGTTCGGATCCGGAATCTCGATCTCAGGCGCCCCGCTCACCGGCACGGTCTGGAACTTGCCGTTCATCGCGGCGGCCCATGTCTTGGCGCGTTCGGTCAATTGGCGGTCGTCCGTCTGCATGCGGCCGCGAGAGACGAGGATGCCCATGTCGGCGCCGTAATAGCGGTAGTCGCCGCCGGTGTAGACGCGCATGTAAAACGCCTCGTCCTCGTCCGAGACCAGGAACCAATCGATCGATTTGCGGACAAGCGCGATTTCGCCCTTGGCATCCATGCGCCAGATGCCCGAGGCCGGCGCCTTCGAAATGAGCGACACCTCGTCCTTCGGATACTTGAGGATGAGCTGGCTCCAGTTGTCGAACTCGCTCCAGCGCTGCTGGATCGCGGGGATGTCGGCGTCATAGTCGATGTCCATGAATTCCAGCATGTGGAACAGAAACATCGGGCAGCCGCCATAGGTGGAGGTGATGAGGTTCGTCAGGGGGGAAGCGCCGGAGATGCGCGGGTTGATCTCGCCCAGATACACCTCGCGCGTGTCGGTATCGATCAGGAAGTCCATGCAGAAGGCGCCCTTGTAGCCGACCTCGTAGAGGCGCTTGCCCAATTTCTGCGCCATCTGCATGGACTTCCTGATCGATACCGACACGCGCGAGGTGTATCTGGGCGAGATCAACCCGCGCATCTCCGGCGC
>JANNSX010000520.1:0-8398 GCA_031403155.1 Hyphomicrobiaceae bacterium | reverse complement strand
CCCATTTCTTCTCGATCAAGACGGACTTCGATTTCGGACCGAGCGTTACGCGCACGGCGTCGGCAAGTTGGACTGATCCGCGAAGAATCTTCTCGCGGGCTGCCGATCTGAACAGAACCTGCTTGTGGGGTATGCAAATGGCCTCTGCGTTGGTTGGCCGACCAGTTCAAATCAAGCAGCTTCCGGGAGTTGTGCGTTGATCAGCATCAATCTGCTACCTCCTCAGCTCAGCAGGGCAGCGCCTGCTTGGAAGCAGGAACCGTCGAAATGCGAGCCGTGGTCTCGAAGAGCGTTGGCGAGCCGAGCGGCGATTGCGGGACAGCGCATTGATCGGGGCCGCGGTGCTGGCGCAATGCAAGTGGATGACGTCTGATCTAGGCCGCTTCCCGAAGCCTCATGTGGGAACAGCCCGAGTGAACGGTGGTTCCGGCCCGCCCGTCGAGAATGGCACTAACATCCTCGAGGCGGCCGATGCTCGCCGGTCGTCCGGTTTCATTAACAAAGCCGATCGCGGCCTCGACCTTGGGACGCATTGACCCTTCCGCAAAGTGATCGGGATCCAAGTCTGCCGGGCGTGCTTCCGCGATCGCCTTTGCGTCGGGCCGGCCCCAGTTCAGCCGAACGGCATCGACGTCCGTCAGCAGTAGCAGCCGGTCTGCATGGATCAAACGGGCCAAGAGGCCACTGGCGTGGTCCTTATCGATCACCGCCTCGACGCCGACGAGCGATCCATCCGGCCCCTCGATCACGGGTATGCCGCCACCGCCCGCGCAGATCACGGTTACGCCGCGGTCGATCAGGAACTCGATCACCCGAGCTTCCAGAATCTCGAGTGGCGCAGGCGACGGCACGGCGCGCCGCCAGCCTGTGCCGTCTCGGATGAGCGCCCATCGGCGCTCGCTTGCCAGCCGTCGCGCGACAATCTCGTCCGCGTAGACCGGCCCGATCGGTTTGGTCGGATGGTTGAATGCGGGGTCGCGCCGATCAACGCGAATCTGCGTCAGAAGCGTCGCCGTCAGCGCACCAGCCGGCAGGACGTTCTGCAGCTCCTGCTCGATCAGGTATCCGATCATGCCCTCGGTCTCTGCACCAAGAATGTCGAGTGAGTAGCGGCCATCCACAGGACCGGCTTCCGCTTGCAGAGCCAGGAGACCGACCTGCGGGCCGTTGCCGTGCGTGATGACAAGCTCGTGGCCCTGGAGGATCAATGGCGCGAGCCCGGCGACAGCCGTTTTCACATTGCGCCGCTGGACGCCGGCCGTCATGGGCTCGCCCCGCCGCATCAGGGCATTACCGCCGAGGGCCGCTACGATACGCATCGGTCAGGCCCCGATCGTCGCCACGAGGATGGCCTTGATGCTGTGCATGCGGTTTTCCGCCTGATCGAAGACGATAGAGGCCGCGCTCTCGAAGACCTCGTCGGTGACCTCCATGCAGTCGACCCCGTGGGCGGCGGCAGTCTCTGCCCCCACGGTCGTCGACGTGTCATGGAAGGCCGGCAAGCAATGCATGAACTTCGTGTGGGGGTTGCCGGTACGCGCCATGACATCGGCGGTGACGCGATAGCGCTGTAGCAACGCGATCCGCTCGCCCCACTTCTCCTTTGCTTCGCCCATCGAGAGCCAGACATCCGTGTAGATGAAGTCGGCGCCCGGCAAAGCCTCCTCAAGGCGATCCGTCACCGACAGCCGAGCATTGCTCAAGCTTGCGACATGCCCGAACTCCTCGAGCCAGTCCTCTTTCGGCCAGAGTTGCCGCGGCCCGCACAGCCGCATCGTCATGCCAAGCTTCACCGCGCCCTCGGCAAGCGAGCGGGCCACATTGTTCCGCGTATCGCCCATGAACGTGACGGTCATGTCCGAGAGGTGCTTGTGGGTGAACTCCCGCATGGTCATGAAGTCGGCAAGCGCCTGGGTCGGATGCGCTTCGTCCGTCAAGCCATTGTAGACGGGCACGCTCGACCACTCCGCAAGCGATCGGGCCGCCTCCTGCGCGTAGCCACGAAACTCGATGGCGTCATACATGCGCCCGAGCACGCGAGCCGTATCCTTCATGGACTCCTTGTGGCCCATTTGGCTGCCCGTTGGCCCGAGGTAGGTGACATGCGCACCTTGGTCATAGGCAGCGACCTCGAAGCCCGTGCGGGTTCGCGTCGAGTCCTTTTCAAAGATCAAGGCGATGTTCTTGCCCTTGAGGCGCTGCTGCTCCGTGCCTGCGAGTTTTGCGGACTTGAGCTCCGCCGATAGACGCAACAGAAACCGGATTTCGGACGCCGTCAGGTCGTCCATCGAGAGCAGGCTGCGACTTCTGAGGTTGATGGGCATGATGATCGGTCCTGAGTGTCGGAGCGCAGCGGGGCAGCCGTCGCCGGCCCCGCTGCTCTTGCGAGCCAACGGGTTCAGGCCACGGCCTTCCGCGCCGCAAGGCCTCGCGCTTTGAGGAAGCTCATGATGAGATTTGAAAGGCGCGGCTCCCCGACTTCCTTGAAGTCGTAACGCGCTCTGACGACGGGCTTGTTGAGCTTCATGAGGTGCGCCAAATCGGTCGGCGTGCCCGCAATCACCACATCAGCCGTCACGGCATTGATGGTCGCGGCGAGATCGGCGAGCTCTTTGGCCGAGTATCCCATTGCCGGAAGCACCTTGCCGATGTGATGATACTTGGCATAGACGTCAGCGAGGTCGCCGACGGCAGACAGTCGCGGATCGACAATCTCGGCGGCGCCAGCGCCAATGGCCGCCACATAGCCGGCCCCATACGCCATGCCGCCATGCGTGATGGTTGGCCCATCATCGACGACGAGCACGCGCTTGCCCTTCACCTTCGACGGATCATCAAGCGTTACTTCCGACGCCGCCCGGACAATGACGGCTTTCGGCGCTATCGCATGAGCGCTCTCGGTCACGTTCTGGATATCCGCTTCCGCAGCCGAATTCGTCTTCGCAACGACGACGACGTCGGCCATCCGGAGCACCGCCTCACCCGGATGATGGGTGACCTCATGGCCGGATCTGAGTGGGTCGACCATGACGATGTGCAGATCGGGCTTCAGGAAGGAGAAGTCATTGTTGCCGCCGTCCCAGAGGATCACGTCGGACTCGGTTTCCGCACGCGCCAGGATGCGCCCGTAGTCGACGCCGGCATAGACGACTGTTCCGGCCGCGATGTGCGGCTCGTACTCCTCGCGCTCCTCGATGGTGCAGTCGGCGTCATCGAGGTCCTTCATGGTCGCGAAGCGCTGAACGGCCTGACGCTCCAGATCACCGTAGGGCATTGGGTGGCGGATTGCGGCGGTTCGCAGTCCCTGGGCTTTCAGGAATTGCGCAAGCCAACGCGTGGTCTGCGACTTGCCGACACCGGTCCGAACAGCGCAAACAGCGATTACCGGCACCCTTGACGTCAGCATGGTGCGATGCGGACCCAGGAGCGAGAAGTCGGCTCCGGCCGCCAATGCAATCGACGCCTTGTGCATGACGAAGCGATGCTCGACATCGCTGTAGGCGAAGATCACCTCGTCGACGGCCTTCTCCTGGCAGATCTTGGCAAGATCCTCCTCAGGCAGAACTGGAATGCCATCGGGGTAGTGCTTTCCGGCCAGTGCCGCGGGGTAGCGGCGACCGGAGATGCCAGGGATCTGAGCGGCGGTGAAGGCCACGACCTCGTAGGCCGGATCGTCCCGGTAGACGACGTTGAAGTTGTGGAAGTCGCGACCCGCGGCCCCCATGATGAGGACGCGTCGCCGTTTCGCTGTGACAGTCATTGTTGGAACTCCTTCAATTTAGATGGAGAGCTGGCCGGTCCAGAGGAAGTAGCCGGCGGCAAGTCCAGCGATTGCGAGGGCCAGGGCCAGCACGGCCTCGATGCCCTTGAAGAGCGGCTGGCCCCGCTCGCTGCGCGCCCACAGATAGATGACGATGCCCAGCGCATAGAGCATGGCGCAGAGGAACAGGTACTTCGGCCCCGCTGCGTAAACGAGCCAGAGCCCATAGAGCGTTGCGACGGCACCGATCGCGATGTCGCGTGTCCGGCCTGCGTCGCCGGCGTAGCTTTCGCCGGTCCAGGCGAGCTTCAGCGCATAGGCGCCGGACAGCACATACGGCACCATGATGGCCGCCGACGCGATGACGAAGAGCGCGTTGTAAGTCGCCGAGGCAAAGTAGGTGACGATCAGGAAGAGTTGCACCAGGCCGTTCGTTGCCCATAGCGAGACGATCGGGGACTGCTTGCTGTTCTCGGTTGCGAACAGCCTCGGCATGGCCCCATCTTTCGCCGCTGCGAACGGAACCTCGGCGGCAAGCAGGGTCCAGGAGAGGAAAGCGCCGAGAACGGAGATCACGACGGCCGCGTTTATGAAGCCGGCGCCCCAGGGCCCAGCGACTTTCTCGAGCACGCCAGCCATGGACGGGTTCTTCAGAGCGGCAAGCTCGGGTTGCGAGAGGATCCCGAGCGAGAGCAGCGAGACGCCCATGTAGAGCAGCAGGCAGATGATGAGGCCGGACATGGTTGCGACGCCGATGTCAGAGCGTTTGGCAGCGCGTGCCGAGACGACGCTTGCGCCCTCGATGCCGATGAAGGCCCAAAGGGTGACCAGCATGGTGCTCTTGACCTGATCGAAGAGGCTGCCAAGTGCCGGCGCAGCCTCCGGTGTCGCGGGCACCACCGGAGCAACGGGCGCCACACCGGTGTAGATCGCAAAGTTGAAGGCAGCGGCGACAAGGCCGATGAACAGCACGATCGGCGCGATCTTGGCGATGGTCGTGACGGCATTGACGATCGCCGCCTCGCGCACGCCAAGGAGGATGAGGGCGTGCACGGTCCACAGCACGAGTGAAGCGCCGAGGATGGCCTGCCAGGTATTCCCCTCGCCAAAGGCCGGTACAAAGTAAGAAAGTGCTGCAAACAGGATGACCGCATAGGAGACGTTACCAATCCAGGCCGAGAGCCAGTAGCCCCAGGCGCTGTTGAAGCCAATGAAATCGCCAAAGCCGGCCTTGGCATACGCATAGGGGCCGGAGTCAAGCTCGGGTTTGCGAAGGGCGAGTCCCTGAAAGACGAAGGCAAGCGCGAGCATGCCGACGCCCGTGATGAGCCAGCCGATCAGGATGGCGGTTGCGCCGGCACCGGCCGCCATGTTCTGCGGCAGGCTGAAGACGCCGGAGCCCACCATAGAGCCGATGACAAGCGCGGTGAGGAGCGTCACACCCAGCTTTGCCGTCGGTGCGGCGCGTGTACTAGCCACGGGGCCGACCCGCGATACGTCGATACTGGTCATATCGAGTCCTCCGATCTTTGGACGCCGCCCGGCGCCCGCGAGCCATTTGGCGACGCTGCTCCGGGGCTGATTTTGGTGATTTTATCGGACAGCGCTGATCGAAGCGCCTTGCGCTGGGTCAATCGTCACGAGCCCAAAACGAACGCTCAACGGTCGTTGATCGATGAGGACCCGCAGCGGGAAACGCAGCCAATCGGGCAGACCCGCGATTGACTGATATGGCAAGGGAACCCCTCCATCAGGCGAGATGGTGCTTGCCGACGGGTCGAACGAACGTGGCTCGCGGCCCCTTATCGCCGACACTCTCGGCAAACCGGACTTCTTGCCCCACGCGAAGCTCATCGAACTTGCCACCTTCGACGCTGTTGCGGTGGAAATAGACTTCACGACCATCGGCGACGGTGATGAACCCCTGATCCTTCTCGGGATGCAACGCGCCAATCGTGCCATGGGGCGGTGATTCATGCTGCTTCACCCGGCCCTGCCGGCGCCGATGCAGATCCTGGATCTGGCGTCTCGCGGCCTTGAAGGCATCGCGAATGGCGACGTAGATGTCCTCATGAGCGCCGGTCACCGCCGGATCGCGGTCGACGACGATATCGGCGGCTCCAGGGATCGTGACAAAGAGCCGGATTCGATAGGTATCGCCCTTGTGCTGGCGATGCTCCGTTCGGGCCGCCACGACTCGCACGCCCGTGATGCGATCGTAGAACCGCTCGAGTTTGTCGACTTCGCCACGGATGCGCCGCTCGACGGCATCGGAGTGCGGGAACCCTTCGAAGGCTAGTTGAAGCGGGATCTTCATGCATATCGCTCCACTGCGGTGGCCCCGAAATCGTCACCTTGGTCTCCAGCGACGATGCGGCACGTCGCATCTTGATTGGCATTGCCGCGAACCGGTTTCCAGAGACCACGCCGGCCGCCGACCTGCTTTGACGATGATCAACCCAGCGTGCTGCGACGTGTGGAATAGGATAACAATTGCGTTGTCAGTCGAGCCCTGAGGACATCGAGGCTTTCGGATGAGCCAGCAAATGACAGCTTCGCGCGTTGCGGGTCTGGCGACCGCGCCCATGGCCCTGCCCGCACGCCGATGGCACGCCAAGGGCTATGCCATCAGCATCACGTCGTCCTTGCTCATGACGTTCGCCATCGGCATCTTCTTTCTAGGAATGACCGGCTGGATGCCTTCCGAATCCTGGCAAGTGTCGGCGGATTTCTCCGTGACCTGGGTTCTCCTCACCTACATCTGGGTGCAGATGGGCAGCTTGATACTCGTCGGCTCCGGCACGAAGAATCAAATGTGGGTCGACGCGCTCACGTCGATCCTGCCCCTATTCCTGATTTTCTATGTCCTGCTGCAGCATGTGACAGGGTTCGTCGAGCTCTCACCCTTTCAGGCACGCGCTGCGTGGGCCACCGGCTACACCATGCTTCTGGACGTGGTCATTGATCTAGGCGTTTCGGTGCTGCTGAGCCGGCAGGTGGTTGAGGTCGGTGGCGGCGGTGTGGGTTAGGCAGCCGCACGGTGTTTTTGGCGCGCGGTCGCCTAGCGACCGGTCGCGTGCTCATAGATGTCCTCTTCCTGCGCGTTGTGCAGGCGAACAAGCGCTTCGATCGCTTCGATGACACGCTGTGCGTCCCGAACGAGGTAGCGATCCGTGTTCTTCGGCTTGAGGCCCGTCGCAAGCCGATCGAGCAGTCGCGCCAAATGCAAGATTTCGCGATGGGCCCGGCTCATCGCCATCAATCCGTGGCCATCCCCCAGGTATCGCGCAAGGCTTGGATAGACGGTGGCCTCATCCGACCTTTCGTGCTTGACAATACGGTTCGCGACAACTGCATTTGCTTCGGTGATCAGATCTGCTGCCCGGAGCCCCTCAGCTGCATCGAGCGTGTCTGCGATTTCCCTAAGCCGATCAAGGCTCGCCTCGAGCTCTTCGTGCTCTTTGTGAAGATCCGTCGCTTTCGCCGGTGAAAGAGCGGGCATTCGAGCTCTCATTCGGCCGGGTGTGAGCGCACGAAGGGCATTCAGTATGACCGCAACGTCAATGGCCTCCTGCGACAGTGCGCCGGCAACCGGCGTTAGCCATCCCATGGCGGCAAGGCCCATTGCCAGTCCTGAGAGTGCCATTCCGGCGACTATGCTCTGAATCGCAATCCTCCGCGTCCGCTTGGCAATCGCGACGGCATCCGAGACCCGGTCGAGCCGATCAACGACTATCACGACGTCGGCGGCTTCTGACGAAGCGCTGGATCCTCGGGACCCCATGGCGACGCCGACGTTGGCCGCAGCTAGTGCCGGCGCGTCGTTGATACCATCGCCAACCATGAGGGTCGGACCCAACCGCCTTTCGATGGCAACTGCGTCGACTTTGTCCGAGGGGACCCGGTCCGCAAGCACGGCGTCGAGATCGAGAGCCGCGCCAATCGTCTCGGCCGCATCCGCCCGGTCGTCTGTGATCATCGTGATGCGCGTGATTCCGGCTGCCCGCAAAGCGCGGATGGCTCGCGGTGTTTCACGGCGTAGTTCATCACCCAGCAGCAGCGCTCCGACGACGTTGCCATCAACGGCCACGAACACACTCAGGGCCGAGCGCCAGGCCGCGCGCCGAAGGACGTGGACAGCCCAGTCCTCAGCTTCTCCCGTTCCAAAGACGAAGCCGTAGGAGCCTACGCGCACGGATTGGTTCTTGACACGTCCCTCCAACCCCGAACCCATGGCCTCACGTATGCTGTCGGGCGCCGTGAGCTCCAGGCCCTTCGACCTGGCAGCCGCAACGATCGCGCTGGCGACGACATTCTGCGATGCCTGCTCGAGTGAGGCGGCTAACCCAAGAATCTCCGTTGCGTTCTGCCCTGGCGCCGTTTCGATCGAGATCAGGCGAGCGCCTCCGACCGTGAGTGTTCCCGTTTTGTCGAACATGACGGTTCTGACGCCGGCGAGGGCTTCGATGGCAGCACCACCCTTCACGAGTATTCCGCTCCTTGCCGCCCGTGAGACTCCGGCGATGAAGGCGACTGGTGCCGCAAGAATGAGCGGACACGGCGTGGCCGCCACCAGCACCGCACGCGCGCGTATGGGGTCGCCGGACAGAAACCAGGCTACGCCGGCAACGACCAGCG
>JANNSX010000519.1:0-8192 GCA_031403155.1 Hyphomicrobiaceae bacterium | reverse complement strand
GTCCAGCGCGCCGCAGCGCATCTCTCCGGCAAACCGGTGACGAGCGGCTGACGTCTGCTGCAGCCGTCGTCGTCAAGGTAATGCAGCTGCCGCACGGCAAGGGACTGCCGATGCCGGCCTATCAATTGGCGAGCGCGGTCGGGATGAGCTTCATGCGGCCAGGTTTGAGATTGATGGACGTCTCCGGCAGCGCGGCTTGAAGATCGAGCCCCGCCGCGCCCGCCGATTGATAGGCCGGCATCGGCAGTCCCTTGCCGTGCGGCAGCTGCATTACCTTGACGACGACGGCTGCAGCAGACGTCAGCCGCTCGTCACCGGTTTGCCGGAGAGATGCGCTGCGGCGCGCTGGACGAGCCGGCGGGCGACGTCCTCCTTCGAGAGCTTTGGCCATGACTCGACCCCTTCCTTACTGACGATATGCACGCTGTTGGTATCGCCGCCCATGACGCCGGTGCCGGGCGAAACGTCGTTGGCGACGATCCAGTCGGCGTTCTTGCTCTGGAGTTTGCGTTGGGCGTGCTCGACGATCTTCTCGGTCTCGGCGGCGAAACCGATGACGAGCTTCGGCCGGCGCGGGCCGGGCTTGGCAAGCGTCTTGAGGATATCCGGGTTCTCGACGAGGGCGAGCGGCGGCGGCGCCTTGCCCGGCGCTTTCTTGATCTTCTGGCCGCCTTCGGTGGCCACCCGCCAGTCGGCAACGGCGGCAGCGAAGATGCCGATGTCGGCGGGGAGGGCTGCTTCGGCGGCGGCGAGCATCTGCTGCGCTGTCTCGACGCGCACCACCTTGACGCCCGGCGGATCGGGCAATTGGGTCGGCCCGCTGACAAGCGTCACCTCGGCGCCAAGCGCCGCGGCGGCGCGGGCGATCTCCGAGCCCTGCTTGCCGCTCGAGCGGTTGGCGATGTAGCGCACGGGATCGATGGGCTCGTGGGTAGGGCCGGTGGTGACGAGCACGCGGCGGCCGCTGAGCGGGCCAATGGCCGGCGCCAGAATGTCTTGAACACGCGCGACGATCTCCATCGGCTCGGCCATGCGGCCGATGCCGGATTCATTCTTCTCCGCCATCTCGCCGGCGTTGGGCCCGATGACGTGGCGGCCGTCGCGCTTCAAGGTTTCGACATTGCGTTGCGTCGCCGGGTTCGCCCACATGGCCGGGTTCATGGCGGGTGCGATGAGCACCTTGCCCTTCGCCGCCATCAAGACCGCCGTTGCCAGATCGTCGGCATGCCCGCCGGCGATGCGGGCGAGAAGATCGGCGGTCGCTGGCGCGACGATGATGAGATCGTTGTCGCGGGCGAGCCGGATGTGGCCGATCTCGCTCTCCTCATCCAGACTGAAGAGATCGGAGTAGATGCGCTCACCCGTGATGGCCGCAACCGACAGCGGTGTCACGAAGGCCTTCGCCGCCGGCGTCATGACCACGCGCACGCCAATCCCGCGCTCCTTCAGGCGCCGGATCAGCTCCAGACACTTATAGGCCGCGATGCCGCCGCCGATGATGAGAAGGATGCGCTTGGGGGTCATGCGGGCACCTGTCGCATAGTACGCCGGCTGCATTCATCGACGGAGCCCGGGGTGGTTTCGGTGCACTTATCGAAGCGCACGCAGGTCCCGGCGTCCATGCGTAGCATGGCTCCGCCATGATGGCCGGGATGACGATGGGGTGGGTGCGGAGTCAAATCGGGATCATTTGCGTTCGCAGCGCCTGGTAAAACAGCCCCCACCAAACCCGGCAAGCTCTCTTTATTCGTCATCCCGGCGAAGGCCGGGACCCGTGCGCGTCTCAAGCTGAACGAATTCCAACCGGGCGGGCAGCATTCACTATCCCCGCTTACGCAAGGAAGGGAAGAAGTGTCTATTCTCGACGAATGGAACAACATTGGCGGACTCTAGTTACCGAGCCGCATGCTTGCAAACTCAACTGCTAACATCATCAGCTCGCCTTCCCTTTCCCGTTCGCCGGCGGCGCAACCTTAGCCGGCTTCTCCTCGACCACCCGCCCCCTGCCGCGCGGGCCTTCGGTCGGCGGCGCCGAGGACCAGGTCAGCTGCCGGTGATCGAAGCCCGCCTCGATGGTCGGCTTGACGACGCGGAAATAGGGCGAGAGGTCGAAGTCGCGCGGCGCGTACAAGCTGTGATGGCGGATGTGGTGAATCTCCCAGCGGCTGTATTGGCTCAGGCCCTTCCGTTTGACACCGAGCGTCTCGACGCGCGGCAGAATGGGATACCGCACCTCGTGAAAGGCCTGGGCGATGAGGGTCGAGCAGATCGTCCGCGTTGGCTCGCCGGAGCCGAGCGCCAGCAGCCGCCGCCGCCAGCGTGTCGGCACGGGTGGCGTCGGCAGCATGTAGCGCGCGAGATCGAGGATGTTGCGCGTGTCGTACATCTGCCCGAGGCGCGCCACCGCGTAGGCGATGATCTTCTGCTTGTCCTCGTCGGAAATGCCGACGGGCCGGCAGATGCGGGTGTTGTAGGTTGCGTATTTCGAGAGCGGCGCGGCGATCACGCCCTCGCCGATGTTCGCCTCGATGAGGCAGCGCGGCGGCTCGAAAGCCTCGGGCTCGCCGAGCACGCTGCCGATATAGAGCGCCGCGTGCGACCAGGTCGATTGGGTCAGATACTTGATGGCGTTGGAGATGTGCTGATTGCCCTCGACGAGCAGCACATCGCAGGGCTCGAGCGTGCGGGCGAGCGTTTCCGGATCGGAGGGCGTGAAGGGCTGATAGCCGCTGCTCTCCTCGGTCAGGCGCCGTGCGATCCCGTGGCTGATCCGGTCGAGGAAGCTGTCGAAAAAACTCATGGGATGGCGCCAGGCCCTTAAGGTCCGTTAGGGCGCTACTGTACCCCCATTCGGTCCGGCAATCAGCCGGGAGCCGGGAATAGTCTCAAACAGACTCAATCTCGGGGCTAGTGGCCCGTCGCGCCAAAATTGCATGCTCGCCGGGCGTCCGTCCGATTTTGGCGCGACATGAGGGCCACTAGCAACATAGTGAGCTTGGTGTGGCGTTCATCGCGCCATAGTTGACACGGACCGTGCAGCGCTACTGGTCAACTATGGCGCGACGCCACACCAGCCCGGCATCTGCAACTTGAGGCGATCCGATGAGCGCCGGGTCGCGAAGCCATACGGCTTCCTTCGTGTTTATAATTGTTCTAAACAGCGTAGGAGTCATCGGGCACCCAGCACAGGACGCTATCGCGTGAAGAAGTTCTCCGAGCTTAACGAGCGCGAGATCCTGGCGCTGGCCATTGGCCTCGAGGAGGAGCACGGCCGCATCTTTGCCGACTACGCCCAGGGTCTGCAGGAGCACTTCCCGGCCTCCGCCAAGGTTTTCCTGGAGATGGCCGAGGAGGAGAACGAGCACCGGCGCTGGCTGATCGATCTCTTCCAGCAGAAATTTGGTGAGCACATACCGTTGATCCGTCGCCAGGACGTCAAAGGCTTCGTGCGTCACGAGCCGATCTGGACGCTGCGCCCGCTCGGTCTCGACAAGGTGAGGAAGCAAGCCGAGGCCATCGAGTTCGAGACGCGAACATTCTACGAGAAGGCGCTGGAGCGAACCTCGGATGCTTCCATCCGCAAGCTGCTCGGTGACCTCGCCATCGCCGAGCGCGGCCACGAAAACCTCGCCGAGCGGTTGACGGAGGAGCATCTGACGGAAGGCACGCTCGGCGAGGAGGAAACCGTCCGCCGCCGCATGTTCGTGCTGCAGATCGTGCAGCCGGGCCTGGCGGGCCTGATGGATGGCTCGGTCTCGACTCTGGCGCCGCTGTTCGCGGCAGCCTTCGCCACCCACAGCACCTGGGAGACGTTTCTCGTCGGCATGGCGGCCTCCGTCGGCGCCGGCATTTCGATGGGTTTTGCCGAGGCGATGTCGGATGACGGCTCGCTCACCGGCCGCGGGCATCCCTGGATGCGCGGCGGCGTCACCGGCCTGATGACCACCGTCGGCGGCATCGGCCACACGCTGCCTTACCTCATTCCGGATTTCTGGACGGCGACCGTCGTCGCCATCGCCATCGTTCTGATCGAGCTCTGGGTGATCGCCTGGATCCGCTCGCGCTACATGGACACGAAGTTTCTCCAGGCCGCCTTCGAGGTGGTGCTCGGCGGCCTCATCGTCTTCGCGGCAGGGATTTTGATTGGCAGTGCGTAATGGTAGCGATCGCAGCGCCAAGCGCCGGCTTGGGATGGGGGGAGTGATGCGAGCGCAGAGTCCGCACAGCCCCCCACCCCGACCCTCCCCCCCATGGGGGGGGGGGGGGGGAGCAAGCCACCGATTTCGTCTGAAACCGAAGACGTTTAGAATTTGTACTTCAACCCGGCGAACACGATGTGATTGGACGCATCGATGCTCGACTGGGTGCCGTCGAGGGCGACCACGTCGACGCCGTCGAATTCGAGGTAACGATAGCCGACTTCGAGCGCCACATTCTCGCTGATGTCGTAGCCGACACCGCCGGTCAGATGCCAGGCAAAGGCGGTGGAGTTGTCCTCGAGCACGGTGCCCGCCGGCGTCGTGCCGTGACCTTCAAAGCTCACATCGGCAACGCCGACACCGCCGCCCACGAACGGTTTGATCGGAGCATTGAGCGGGATGTCGTAGTAGATGCTGGCGAGGCCGAAGAAAGCCGAGGTATCGCCTTGAGCGTCGTCCGCGTCGAACGTGCCCACGCCCGCGATGTCATGGCTCTCGACCGAACTCGACAGATAGCCGAGCTCCGCCTCGGCCCGGAGGCCCGAGTTGCGGAACTGATAGCCGACCGCGCCGGCGACGAAGCCTCCGGTGTCATAGGTTGTGTCGACTGTCGTGCCGAGTGTCGCGAAACTCGTGTCGTCCGCGAACACGGCGCCGCCGCGAAGGGCGACGTACCACGGGCTCCAATAGGCCTGCTGGGCCGGCGGCTCGTAGTCCGTCTCTGGCGGCGGCGAGTAGAGATCGGCGGCACTTGCGGGCAACACGTTCACGAAGCCGCAGACTGCAGCGCCTGCAATGAGTAGAGCGCGAGCTGACATTCGAAATCCCTCCAACTGCGGCAATCGCAGCCGCTGCATGACAACACGATTTCACGCCTGGCGGTTCCATGCGTGGATGGGGCGTTGTCGAGGGACAATCGGGCCGAGTTGTGTTGTGCTCTATCGGATTATGACGTCAAATCAATGATATACGATCACAGTTCAACGATATGTCGTCACAATCCCGATATCATTTTCAAGCCTTTATGCGCTTGCCCTCCGGATCGTGCATCGGCTTGAAACTCGCCTTCGCGGCATAACGCCGGTCGCCGACCTCGATCTCGAATTTTGACGATAGCAGCTCGGCGTTCGAGATGGATGGATCGCACTTCACGTAGCCCATGCCGATGGCGCCGCCGAGGAAGTGGCCGTAATTGGCGCTCGTCACGTAGCCGGCGGGTTTGCCGTCGCGGAAGATCGGCTCGTGGTGATAGAGCAGCGGCTCCGGGTCCTCGAGCTTGAATTGCAGCATGCGCTTGCTTGCGCCCTGCTGCTTCACGCGCAGCACGGCGTCACGGCCAATGAAATCGCCGAAGCGCGACTGTCTCTTGTCAGTCTTGACGGCGAAGCCGAGGCCGGCTTCCAGCACATGCTCCTCATCCGACATGTCGTGGCCCATGTGCCGATAGGCCTTCTCGATGCGGCACGAGTCGAGCACATGCAGGCCGCAGGGTTTCAGGCCCATCGGTTCACCCGCCTCCCAGATCGTATCGAAGACGTGGCGGGCGAGATCGGCGGTGACATAGATCTCCCAGCCGAGCTCGCCGACATAGGTGAGGCGGTGCGCGCGCACCATCGCCATGCCGAGCTCGACCTCCTTCACCGTACCGAACGGGAAAGCCGCGTTCGACAGATCGGTCTTCATTACTTTCGACAACAGCTCGCGCGATTTCGGCCCCATCACGGGAATGACCGTCTCCATGGCGGTCACGTCGGTGGCGACGCAATGGGCGTCGTCGGGCGTGTGGCGCTTCAGCCAGGCGAGATCGCGGGGGCAAGCCGTCGACGGCGTCACCACCATGAACACCGTTTCCGAGAGCCGCGAGACAGTCACATCCGCCTCGACCCCGCCGCGATCGTTGAGCCATTGCGTGTAGACGGTTTTGCCGGGCGCGATCGCCACATCGTTGGCTGAGATGCGTTGCAGCACGGCTTCCGCGTCCCGCCCCTCGACGCGGATCTTGCCGAATGAGGTCATGTCGAAGAAACCGACGCCGTTGCGGATCGCCAGATGCTCCTCGCGCGCGTATTGGAACCAGTTCTGGCGTTTCCAGGAGTATTTGTACTCCGGCGTCTCGCCTTTCGCGCGCGCCTCGGGAGGCAGGAACCAGTTGGCGCGTTCCCACCCCGCCGTCTCGCCGAAGCAGGCGCCGAGCTTTTCAAGCCGCTCATGCAACGGCGAGTGGCGCACATTGCGAGAAGTTGCGAACTGGCGATAGGGCCAGTGGTGATCGTAGAGGAGACCGAGCGTCTCGGTGACGCGCGGCACCAGATAGCTCTTGGTGTTCTGGAAGCCGAAGGCCCGGCGGATGTCGACATCGCCGAGATCGAAGGGAGCGTAACCCTTGTCCATCCATTCGGCGAGCGCCATGCCGGCGCCACCCGACGTCACGATGCCGACGGAGTTGAATCCGCAGAGCATGTAGAAGTTGCGGACGTTGGGCGCCTCGCCCATGTAGTAGCGGTCGTCGGGGGTAAAGCTCTCGGGGCCGTTGAAGAAGATCTTAATGCCGGCCGTCTCGAGCACCGGCACGCGGTTGACGGCCGCCTCCAGCACCGGCGCAAAATGCTCCATGTCCTCCGGCAGCGTTCCGAACGAGAAATCCTCCGGCACGCCATCGACCGCCCAGGGCTTGGCACCGGGCTCGAAGGCGCCGAGTAGGAGCTTGCCGGCATCTTCTTTGTAGTAGGCGCTCTCCTCCTGGCAGCGCATGACGGGAAGATCGCGCGGCAGGTCCGGGATCGGCTCGGTGACGATATAGAAATGCTCGCAGGCCTGCAGCGGAATGGGAACGTCCGCCATCAGGCCGATATCGCGACCCCAGAGGCCTGCGCAGTTGACGACATAGTCAGCGGTGATTGTGCCCTGGTCGGTCGTGACGCCGCGTGCAACGCCATTCGTCACGGTGATGCCGGTGACTTTCACATTCTCGAAAATCTTCGCGCCGTGCTGCCGGGCACCCTTGGCCAGCGCCAGCGCGACGTTGGCAGGGTCCGCCTGTCCGTCGCTCGGCACGAACAGGCCCATGGTGACGTCGGAGACATTGAGGAGCGGGTACCTTTTCTTGACGCCTTGCGGCGACAGCAGCTCGCAGTCGAGTCCGTTCATGCGGATCGATGAGGAGAGACGCCGGTATTCCTCGCCACGCTCCTCGGAGATCGCCACATACAGCGAGCCGTTGCGCTTGATGCCGGTCGAAACGCCCGTCTCGGCCTCCAGGCCATCGTAGAGCTTCGTCGAATACATGGTGATCTTCTGAGCCGAAGGGCTTGGCCGGCCTTGGCCCAGCAATCCGGCAGAATGCCAGGTCGTGCCGGAGGTCAACTGCTTGCGCTCAAGCAGCACCACATCCTTCCAGCCGAGCTTGGCCAAGTGATAGGCGACCGAACAGCCGGCGACGCCGCCGCCGATGATGACGGCGCGGGCATGGGAGGGAAGATTTGCGGTCATTGCGGAAAGGTTCCCCTGGAGGGCGCGGACGCCTGGATGATCATGAGGTGACGATGCCGCCGAGGCCGTTCAAGCGCAAGGCCCGGTGCTTGGCGAGGGGACGGCCATGCTGCCGCAGGAGTGTGAAAGCGTCGAGGGTGCTGATAGCCTCGATGCCGATTACGACAAGGAGCCCTTTCTGATGAAGTTCGCCAAGCTCGGCCGCACCGGCCTCGAGGTCTCACGCATCTGTCTCGGCTGCATGACCTACGGCACGCCGGCCTGGCGGCCCTGGGTGCTCGACGAGGAGGCAAGCCGCGGGCTGATCCGGCGCGCCATCGAGCTCGGCATCACTTTTTTCGATACCGCCGACATGTATTCGCGTGGCGTCAGCGAGGAAGTGACGGGCCGGGCGCTGCGCGATTTCGCACGGCGGGAGGACGTGGTCGTCGCCACCAAGGTCCGTTACGGCGTCACCGAAGGTCCTAACAAGACGGGTCTGTCGCGCAAGCACATCATGGCGGC
>JANNSX010000518.1:0-3567 GCA_031403155.1 Hyphomicrobiaceae bacterium | reverse complement strand
CCTGGTCGGTGCTGGTCACGGCGTTCCTGCTGCTGCTCTCGCTGCCGGTTCTGGCGGGCGGCATCACCATGCTTTTGACCGACAGAAACTTCGGCACGGCGTTCTTCGCCCCCGAGGGCGGCGGCGATCCGATCCTGTTCCAGCACCTGTTCTGGTTTTTCGGCCACCCGGAGGTCTACATTCTGATCCTCCCCGGTTTCGGCATTGTCAGCCACATCATATCGACGTTCTCGAGAAAGCCGATCTTCGGCTATCTGGGCATGGCCTACGCCATGGTGGCCATCGGCGTTGTCGGCTTCGTCGTCTGGGCGCATCACATGTACACAGTGGGCCTTTCGCTCGACACGCAGCGCTATTTCGTCTTTGCCACGATGGTGATCGCTGTGCCGACCGGCATCAAGATTTTCTCCTGGATCGCCACCATGTGGGGCGGCTCAATCGAGTTCAAGCCGCCGATGGTATGGGCGATTGGATTCATCTTCCTGTTCACGGTCGGTGGCGTCACCGGCGTCGTGCTCGCCAACGCAGGCGTCGATCGCGAGATGCACGATACCTACTATGTCGTCGCCCACTTCCATTATGTGCTGTCGCTCGGTGCGGTGTTCTCGATCTTCGCGGGCTTCTACTACTGGTTCCCGAAGATGTCGGGCTACACCTACTCGCACTTCCTGGCGCATCTGCACTTCTGGCTCATGTTCATCGGCGCCAACCTGACCTTCTTCCCGCAGCATTTCCTCGGACTTGCCGGCATGCCGCGCCGCTATGTCGACTATCCCGATGCCTATGCAGGCTGGAATTACGTCTCCTCGGTCGGCTCCTATATCTCTGCGGTCGGAGTGGGCGTGTTCCTCCTCTGTGTCATAGGCGCCTTCATGCGCAAGCAACGGGCCGCCGACAATCCATGGGGCGTAGGCGCGACGACACTCGAGTGGACATTGCCCTCGCCGCCCGAGTTCCACTCCTTCGAGAAGTTGCCCAGGATCAGCTAGGCGGGATCGGTCGAGGTTATGAGCGAGGTTGGAGCACAGTTGGTCCCACCGGCGGCTGCCGCGAGCGGGCTTGCCGGGATCGGCGACTACGTTGCGCTGCTCAAGCCCCGCGTCATGGCTCTCGTCGTCTTCACGGCGCTGACCGGCATGGCGGCGGCACCGGGAACGATCCATCCGGTGTTGGCCTTCGTGGCGCTGCTGGCGATCGCCGTCGGGGCGGGTGCCTCGGGCGCGCTCAACATGTGGTACGACGCCGATATCGACGCTCGCATGCAACGGACCGCCGCTCGGCCGATTCCGCGCGGCAAGATTCCGGCCGACGAGGCGTTGGCCTTCGGGATCTTCCTGTCGCTGTTTTCGGTGATGACTTTGGGCTTGGCGGTCGGCTGGGTCGCCGCCTCGCTATTGGCCCTCACCATCGGCTTCTACCTCTTCATCTATACGATGTGGCTGAAGCGGCGGACGCCTCAGAACATCGTCATCGGCGGCGCTGCAGGCGCGTTCCCGCCGATGATCGGCTGGGCTTGCGTGACGGGTGGCGTGAGCATCGACTCGTGCCTGCTCTTCCTCATCATCTTCATGTGGACGCCGCCGCATTTCTGGGCACTCGCCCTCTATCGCTGCCGCGACTACGAGCGCGCCGGCGTGCCGATGCTGCCGGTGGTCGCCGGTGCGGCCGAGACCCGCAGGCAAATCCTGATCTACAGCCTGATCCTCGTGCCGCTGGCGCTCGCGCCGGTCGCGACGGGACTGGGCGGCATCGCCTATGGCGCAATCGCGTCCGTACTCGGCGCGCGCTTCCTCTGGCTCGCCTTCGATGTCTGGCGGCAGGCCGATGCAGACGGTTCCGACTGCCGCGCCAAGCGGCTCTTCCTCTTCTCGATCCTCTATCTGTTCCTGATCTTCGCGGGCCTGCTCGCTGAGCATGCCGTCGCGCGGCTCTGGTGACGGGATGGCGGACGAGAGCGAAGAGGCGAAGCGGCAGAAGCGGCGCCGGTCTTGGGCGATCGCGCTCGGTCTCGTGGGGCTCGCTTTGCTGTTCTACGTGCTGACGATCGTCAAGCTCGGCGGCAATGTGTTCAATCGGCCGATGTAGGCCGGATGGAATGGGGCGGATGGAGACGGAAGGCGGCATTGGCACGGAACTCGGAAAGCGGCATCGCCGGCTAGCGCTGTCGCTGTGCCTCGTCGCCTTCGGCATGCTGGGCGCGGCCTACGCCGCCGTGCCGATCTACCGGCTCGTCTGCCAGGTGACGGGCTTCGGCGGCACCACCCAGCGCGCCGAT
Organism: Hyphomicrobiaceae bacterium; assembly: GCA_031403155.1. Taxonomy (GTDB): domain Bacteria; phylum Pseudomonadota; class Alphaproteobacteria; order Rhizobiales; family Hyphomicrobiaceae; genus JANNSX01. Next base: position 1,292 of record JANNSX010000518.1, on the reverse strand, counting down.
GCCGCTCCCGCCACAACGTCGGAGCGCACCATCACCATCCGCTTCGACGCCAACGTCGCCAACGGCCTCGGGTGGAGCTTCAAGCCAGAGCTGACGAGCGTTACCGTCAAGCTCGGCGAGAATAAGCTTGCCTTCTTCAAGGCGTTCAACCCGGACGCCAAGCCCGTGACGGGCACCGCGACCTTCAACGTCACACCCGAAATCGCCGGCGCCTACTTCAACAAGATCGAGTGTTTCTGCTTTACGGAGCAGACGCTCAAGGCCGGTGAGACGGTCGAGATGCCGGTGAGCTTCTTCGTCGACCCGGCGATCCTCGACGAGCCAGGCGCCAAGGACATCCAAGAGATCACGCTTTCCTACACCTTCCACCCGGCCGGAGCACCCGCGCCCGGGCAGGGCTCATAAGACAGGGGACTGAACCGACATGGCTGACGCCCACGCCAAGCATCACGACTACCACCTCGTCGATCCGAGCCCCTGGCCGATCGTCGGCTCGGTGTCCGCCTTCGCGTTGGCGGTCGGCGCCATCGCCTGGATGAAAACGGCGGCCGGCGGCGTTGCCATCGGCAATTTCGTGTTGTCCGGGCCCTACCTCTTCTATGCCGGCGTCATTGGCGTGCTCTTCACGATGTTCTTCTGGTGGCGGGACGTCATCAAAGAGGCACACAGGGGCGATCACACGCCGGTCGTGCAGCTGCACCTGCGCTACGGCATGCTGCTGTTCATCGCCTCCGAGGTGATGTTCTTCGTCGCCTGGTTCTGGGGCTACTTCGACGCTGCGTTCTACGCAGGCCAGGCCGATCTGGTCGACCGGACCGCGCTGACCGGCGGCGTCTGGCCGCCCGTGGCTTCCGAGAACTTCCAGCACACCTTCGATCCCTGGGGCTTGCCGCTCGTCAACACGCTGATCCTGCTGACGTCGGGCGCGACCGTCACCTGGGCGCACCACGCGCTGCTCGAGAACAACCGCTCGGGCCTCATCTGGGGCCTCGTGCTGACGGTGATCCTGGGCATCTGCTTCACGACCTTGCAGGCGATCGAGTATGCCGAGGCCGGCTTCAATTACGCGGGTCACATCTACGGCGCGACCTTTTTCATGGCGACCGGCTTCCACGGCGCACACGTCCTCATCGGCACACTGTTCCTGCTGGTCTGTCTTTTCCGGGCGCTCGCCGGTCACTTCACGCCGAAGCAGCATTTCGGCTTCGAGGCGGCGGCCTGGTATTGGCACTTCGTCGACGTGGTCTGGCTGTTCCTGTTCGCCTGCATCTATGTCTGGGGCGCGGGCTCGG
>JANNSX010000517.1:0-7988 GCA_031403155.1 Hyphomicrobiaceae bacterium | reverse complement strand
AAGCTCGACTGCCGCTACAAGCCCTCGGTCTTCGGCTACCCGGCCAAGCGCTTCGCGGCCTATCGAGAGTAACAATCAAGAGCCTGCCCACACAGGCCCATTTCGTCCCCCACCTTGTGCCGCCCGTCCCCGCCGGGCGGCACTTTTTTCGGAGCATTACCCGACGAAGTGGCTTCCCGGTTCGTCGTGGAAAATGCGACCAGGCAAAAAACCAGAGCGGTTGTCCGGCCATTGGGATCGGAAAACGCTCGCGTGCGCTCCGGCCCTCGCCGCCGCCCGAATTTCATGGCAGAGATAGGCCCAGCGGAACCGGCCGGAGCAACCGCCGGGACCAGTTTCCCTAGGGAGGACTCAATGAACTTGAAGCACGTATTGCTCGCAACCGGCGCCCTCGCGCTCGGCCTGACGGCGACCGCCGCCAACGCCGCCGACAAGGTGACGTTGCAGCTCAAATGGGTGACGCAGGCGCAGTTCGCCGGCTACTACGTCGCCAAGGCCAAGGGCTTCTATGACGAGGCCGGCCTCGAGGTCGAGATCAAGCCGGGCGGGCCCGACATCGCGCCCCCACAGGTGATTGCCGGCGGTGGCGCCGACGTCATCATCGACTGGATGCCGTCAGCGCTGGCCTCCCGCGAGAAGGGCGTGGCGCTCGTCAACATCGCGCAACCCTTCAAGCGCTCCGGCATGATGCTGACCTGCCGCGCCGAGACGGGCATCAAGGCCCCGGCCGACTTCAAGGGCAAGACGCTCGGCGTCTGGTTCTTCGGCAACGAGTATCCGTTCCTCTCCTGGATGAGCCAGCTCGGCATCTCGACAGCCGGCGGCGCCGATGGCGTCAACGTGCTCAAGCAGGGCTTCAACGTCGATCCGATCATCCAGAAGCAGGCCGATTGCATCTCGACCATGACCTACAACGAGTATTGGCAGGTCATCGATGCCGGCTTGAAGCCCGAGGATCTCGTGGTCTTCAAATACGAGGACAATGGCGTCGCCACCCTCGAGGACGGCCTTTATGTGCTCGAGGACAACTTGAAGGACGCGGCCTTCGTCGAGAAGATGGCGAAGTTCGTCAAGGCGTCGATGAAGGGCTGGGACTATGCCCGCGCCAATTCTGACGAAGCAGCCATGATCGTGCTCGCGAACGACACGACCGGCGCCCAGACCGAAGCCCACCAGAAGCGCATGATGGGTGAGATCAACAAGCTCACCGAAGGCTCGGACGGCTCGCTCGACGAGGCGGCCTACCAGCGCACCGTCGACACGCTGATGAAGGGCGGCTCGGACCCGGTCATCACCAAGGCTCCCGAGGGCGCCTGGACGCATGCGGTGACGGACAAGGCAAAGATGTAGGTTGCCGGAGTGAAGGTCAGGCGCTGGCTTGGGGTCAGACCCAGCGGGTCTGACCCCGGTCGGAGGTCTACGTAAAGGGTCAGACCCGAAGGGTCTGACCCCAAGCTGCTGTCGGCGCACCACCCATGACCATCCTCATCGCCGGCGCCGGCATCGGTGGATTGACCGCCGCCCTCAGTCTCCATCAGATCGGCGCGGACGTGATCGTCCTCGAGGCGGTCCGCCGCATCGAGCCTCTGGGCGTCGGGATCAACGTGCTGCCGCACGCCATCCGCGAGCTGTTCGATCTCGGGCTCGAGATGGAGCTCATCGGCGCGGGCGTGCAGACGGCCAAGCTCGCCTACTATTCCAAACGCGGCCAGCCGATCTGGGAAGAGCCACGCGGCCGCGCCGCTGGCTACCACTGGCCGCAAGTCTCGATCCATCGCGGGACGTTTCAGCGCGTTTTACTCGAGGCCGCGCGGCAGCGGCTCGGCGCGGATCGGATCGTCACGGGCGCCGCGCTCGAATCCTGGAGCGAGGATGCGGATGGGATCATGGCGCGGGTTCGCAGTCGCGAGGACGGCAGTGCGCGCGAGTTTCGCGGCAAGCTGCTGATCGGCGCCGATGGCATTCATTCCGCCGTCCGTGCGAAGCTCTATCCGGATGAAGGCCCGCCGCTTTGGAACGGCGCCATCCTCTGGCGCGGCGTGACATCCGGCGCGCAGTTCCTCGATGGCCGCACCATGATCATGGCCGGTCACGAGCGGCAGAAATTCGTCGCCTATCCGATTGCAGCCCCCGGCGTGGAGCCGTTGCTCAACTGGGTCGCCGAGCTCAAATTTGCGCCCGAGCACGCCTGGCGGCGGGAGGACTGGAACCGCCCTGGCAAGCTCGACGAGTTCCTGCCTCGCTTCGAGAGCTGGAATTTCGACTGGCTCGACGTCGCGAGCATCATCCGCGCCGCGTCCGGCTGCTACGAATATCCGATGGTCGATCGCGATCCCTTGCCGCGCTGGAGCTTCGGCCGCGCGACGCTCTTGGGCGATGCCGCGCATGCGATGTATCCGATCGGCTCCAACGGCGCCTCGCAGGCAATCCTCGACGCGCGGGTTCTCGCGCGCGAAGTGCGCGACAAGGGACGAACGCCGGAAGCCCTTGCCGCTTACGAGGCCGAGCGCCGTCCGGCGACCTCGGCGATCGTGCTCGCCAATCGCCGGAACGGCCCCGAGCAGGTCATGCAGCTCGTCGAGGAGCGCGCGCCGGAGGGGTTTTCCCAGATCGGCGAGGTGCTGAAACGCGAAGAGCTCGAAGGCGTCGCCTCGGCCTACAAGCGCATCGCCGGCTTCACCATCGAGGAACTCAATGCCCGGCCCGGCATCCTCGCCTGAGCGGGGCTACTCCAACCGCCACCGGAGGTCGCCGCCCTTATCGCCTTCTCCCAAGGGGAGAAGGTGGCGCGGTCCTTGCGGAGCATGGCTTCGCCATGACAGCGCCGGATGAGGGGGTATGATGTCCTAGATGGAAAAAAGTCCGGCATCACAGCGAGATCGGCAGACCTTTTTCCTGTTGTGAGTCCTTACCCCCTCTCCCGGGAGTCTTGGCTTCGCGTGCCTTCGGCACGACGGGAGAGGGCGGAAAACCGGGTGTTCTGTGTCTCTGATAGTGAGCTGAACCGAGTGTTGGAATTGAGCACTACCGATATCAGCGTACTTACTCCAACCGCCACCACTCGAGTTCGACCTTGTCGCCCGCCGCGCTTGCGTCCAATGACCCGACGAAGATCGATTGGCTGAGCCAGCGATAGGCGGGCGCGCCAACCTCGAAGCTCGGCACGGTATGGCCGACCCAGCGGCCATCGGATGTCTGCTTCGCGAGACCCGTGTTGGTGACCATGATGAGCGCGCCGTCGTCTGTCTCGATCGTGTAGCGCGCCCAGACTTCGGCGTGGCCATCGGTGCGCGTGATCGCCCAATCCGCGCCGCCCGGCACGACACGGCCGCTGAGCATCTCACCCTGTACGATGCCGCCCGTGATCGGAATGACATCCCGCGCCCCCGCCCCGCTGTCGCCGATCGAAAGCGCCGGCGCGAGGGTGACGGTCAGGCGGGCAATGGGGGTGAGGGTGGGGGGCATCATGTGAGAAAACCTAAGTCGAAGTCGCTCGCTTGCGAGCCTTACCCGAAGGCCTTAGCCTACGACCCAGAGCAGTGGCCCGAGGAGACTGCAATAACCATCCTGGTTCGCGGCGGCACGGTCGTCAATCACGACGACTCCAAGCGCTGCAACGTGCTGATCAACGGCGAAGCGATCGTCGCCATCAGGTGACGGTGACGCATTGGATGTCCTCCGCGCATGGCGCCCATACATAGTGATCTGACCATGGAACGACACGAAGGAACACATTGCTGGTTCTCCAATTCAATAGGTCTGGCTATTTGGTTGTTTATTTCCTTTCTTTTTCAGATGGGAACACTAGACAGCGGGTTCGCAGAACCGCTGAAGAAGGGTGACTTGTTTGGACGGTGGGCCCATGCGTCCAATGTTGGAATTTGTGACGCCGATCCAGATTCGGTTGAGCAGCCCTTTACGATTCAAGAGATGCAGATTGTCGGATTGGAAAACTGGTGCAAAGTTTTTAGTTGGAGCCACAAAGGACCCTTCTTAGTCGCAAAGACGAAGTGTGACGGAGAGGGTTACGCATCAGATGAGGAGTACTATTTTGCGCTTTCTACCGATAGTCAACTTATAGTCGCGGACTCGGATGGAGTCGTGGTGATGTCTAAGTGCAAACCAGAAGCACCGAAAGGCCGAACGACCGGCGAGTGCCCCCTAAGTCGCACTGTTTTCGTAGATACTCAGTCGGGAGCATTGTTTGTTGTAAGGCGTGTTGCGGTGGCAATCGATTACTTCTGTGAAGCTGAAAACAAGTGGCATGAGGGCTACACTCGGCCGAGTCCGGATCTCGAAGATCGTTGTGAGGGACCGTTCGGGTCGCTGTTCTTGGAAGGTTCGATTGATGGGGCGAACTTCGTTATCGAGCGAGGGAGGTTCAGGAAGTCGGTGCCATACGAGGCTTGGCGATCATTTGACAAAGAGCAGTTCGAGTCTTCCACTGCGATCCGTGAATGGCTTGTAGAGGAGAAAGATATTGAGGCCGTTAAGTTGGGAAGAGACGGAGAATTTGTGATGGATTCGTTGTACCCGGAAGCTGCTGGGCCGCTAATGGATCGCGCTTTTTACGCTTATTTGTGTCGTGAATAGTTGAGAAGTTGTTGGAAAGTCAGATAGCTCCAGAGAGGGCAGAGTGGCGAATGGGCTTCTTGATCAGAGACGAGTCAGTTATCTCGAGCTTGAGAGCCCTCGCAGAACGCAAGGGCCGTTCGATGGAAGAGGCGCTGCTCGAGGCGGTGTCAGATCGGCTTGCTGTCATTGAAAAGGGCGACGTCTTGCGGCTGGAGGTCACGAAGTTGAAATCTCGTCATCGGAGGCTGACCCAGAGTCGAAAGACGATAGAGATCAATCCGATGAATCGAGCTGAAGCAGGTGTACATGCGCCAAGGTTCACCGCGTGCCGCTTCTGTGCAAAGGTAGCGACTTCAAGCTGACCGACATCAAGATCGCCTAGAGCACGTTCAGGCGAAGTGGATGCCGGTTCGCCGTAGAACGTGCTCAAAGCAAGGACTGACGATGCCCGCCGCACAGAATCTCACCATCGACCCCCAGAAGCTCTGGGACAATCTCATGGACACCGCCAAGTTCGGTGCGACGCCCAAGGGCGGCATCAAGCGACTGACGCTTTCCGACGACGACAGACGTGTCCGCGATTGGTTCAAGGCGGCGTGCGAGGCGCTGGGCTGCAAGGTCTCGGTCGATGCGGTCGGCAATATGTTCGCGGTCCGGCCCGGTAAGAACAACGCGCTCTTGCCCGTCGCCATGGGCTCCCACCTCGACACGCAGCCGACTGGCGGCAAATTCGATGGCGTGCTCGGCGTGCTCGGCGCGCTGGAGGCCATGCGGACGCTCGTCCAGAACGGTTACGAAACCAACGCGCCGATCATGATCGCCAACTGGACGAACGAGGAGGGCTCGCGCTTCGCCCCCGCCATGCTCTGCTCGGGCGTCTATGCCGGCGTCTTCACGCCGGACTATGCCTACTCGCGCGAGGATCGCGACGGCAAGAAACTCGGCGGCGAACTGGAACGCATCGGCTATCGCGGGAGCGAACCGGTCGGAAGCCACAAGTTCCAGGCGATGTTCGAGCTCCATATCGAGCAGGGCCCCATCCTGGAGGCCGAGAAGAAAAGGATCGGCGTCGTCACCGGCGTGCAGGGCATGCGCTGGTACGAGGTGACGCTCAAGGGCCAGGAGAGCCACACCGGCGCGACGCCGATGAAGCTCCGCAAGAACGCGCTACTCGGCGCCTCGCGCATGATCCAGGCGGTCCACGAGGTGGGCATGCGGCACCTGCCGGGCGTTGCCAGCGTCGGCCTGATCGAGAACCGGCCGAACAGCCGCAATGTCGTACCAGGCGAGGTGTTCTTCACCGTCGACCTTCGCCATCCCGATGACGCCGTGCTCGATGTGATGGAAACCGAGATGCGCAAGGCGCTGCCCGAGATCGCTTCGGCCGAGCGCCTAGGGATCGAGGAAAAGCGAATCTGGAATTCGCCGGCGGTGAAGTTCGATCCCAGACTGATCGCCTGTGTGCGCCACGGCGCCGAGAAGGCCGGCTATCAGATGCGCGAGATGGCGTCGGGTGCCGGACACGATGCGGCCTATGTCGCCCGCGTCGCGCCGACGACCATGATCTTCGTCCCCTGCCTCGGCGGCATCAGCCACAACGAGGCCGAGAGCACCACCTTTGAGGAATGCGGCGCTGGTGCCCAGGTGCTGCTGAACGCGGTGCTGGAGTATGATCGGCAGCTGGAGAAGGGTGAACGGTGAAGTGGTGAAGTGGTGAAGTGGTGGGCTTCCACGCGCCGTTCACGATTTCACGACTCCACCGTTCTCAATAAGCACCTTCACCTTCTCGACCGAGTACTCCGCTTCGAGCCGTGCCGCTTCGGCGGACGCCAGCGCCTCCAGATCCTCACCCTCAATCGGCTCCGGATCGGCCTTGCGCCACTCCGCCAGATACGCATCCGTATCGCGTTTGCCGGCCCGCATGGCCGCCATGTCGATCGCCTGCTCGAAGCGCTCTGGCAGTTGCCGCTTGGCCGTCGTCCGGCCCTGCTTGATGATGACCTGGGCGGGAATGTCGCGCCAGAAGACGATGATCCGTTGTGGCATGGGTCTTTGCTCCGATTGCGGTTGGGGTAGGATTAGAGCACGTTCAGGCGAAGTGGGCACCGGTTCGCCGTGAAGAACGTGCTCGAAACCAAGACTCTAGAGCGGGTTCTTGATTCCGGTTGGACTGAACCCGATCTAGTACCCGCCATCAGAAATGGCTGGTACTAGCTTTTTGGCTGAAGTACCCGATTCACGCGGCATTTTCGTGCCACGACGTGTGGCACTCAATTCTGCGATCGGGTACTAGCGCCAAGCTCGACGGTTGTCAGCGCTTACGCCTGCGGCATGCGGCCCGGCCATGCGCCCGTCACAACTCTGCGGCATGCGCTCAAGGCTATTCTCGCAAGCGCAGGCGAATCGCGCCAAGAAGACCTGCATGACGACGCCACTTCACAGCCCCGCGGCCGGCATCGTGCTCTACGCGCTCGCCATGGCGTCCTACGCCACCGGCGATGCCATGCTGAAGGTCGCGCTCGACACCTATGCCTTCGAGCAAACGGTCGCCATCCGGCTCGGGCTTTTCCTCGTCATCGCCCTCGTCATGGCGGAGATGCGCGGCGGCTTCATGCGGGCGATCCGGACGAGCCATCCCTTTCTGCAGTTTGGCCGCAGCCTGGCGCTCGTCGTCGATTCGATCGGCTTCACGATCTCGCTTTACGCGGTCGGGCTGTCCGCGACACACGCCGTGTTCGCCGCTATTCCGCTGTTCGTAACGGCACTCGCCGTGCCTTTTCTCGGCGAAAAGGTCGGTTGGCGGCGCTGGAGCGCGGTCGGCGTCGGCTTCATTGGCGCGCTCATCGTCATCCAACCGGGGGCGGGGAGCCTCGCCTGGGCGTCGCTCGCCGCACTCGCGGGCGCGCTCGCTTCGGCCTGCTACTCGATCATGACCCGCAAGGTCAGCCACGACGACAGCTTTGAAACCAACTTTTTCTATGTCGCCTTGCTCGGCTTCCTGCTCTCGCTGCCCTTCGGCATCATGAAGTGGCAAACGCCGGATAGTTTCGGATGGCTTCTGTTCCTCGGCATGACAGTGACGAGCCTCATCGGTCACGTTTGCGTCATCCGGGCGCTGACCATCACCGAGGCGACCGTGCTGCAGCCGTTCCAGTACACGCTGCTGGCAACCGCCACGCTCTATGGCGTGTTGCTGTTCGGCGAGCGGCTGGAAACCGTGAAGATCATCGGCGCGGTCATTGTCGTCGGCAGCGGCCTCTATGTGGCTTGGCGGGAGTTTGTGTTGAACCGGCGGGTGCTCAGAGCACGTTCAGGCGAAGTGGATACCGGTTCGCCGTAGAACGTGCTCAAAACCAATACTCAAGAGCGGATCCGCTCTTGACGCCCTGGTTTGGTCAATCTCCGGAAATAGG
>JANNSX010000516.1:0-7462 GCA_031403155.1 Hyphomicrobiaceae bacterium | reverse complement strand
TCGTAGCCCTTGATGCGCGCTTCCGCCGCCCGCTCGCCGCGCGAGATGTCCTTCAACACCTGCACGCCGGATGCGACGGCTTCCGCCATCCTGTTGCGGTCGAGAGCCAACGCGCCATCGACCGGGGCTGCGTGCTCGAAGGCCGACAGCACCTCCTGCTGCAGCGAGGCCACCGGCCCGCCGCCGACCGCTGTCGTCATGCCACCCATCGCCTGCGCCTTCATGACGAAGCGATCGCTCTGCCCGCGCGTCAGGCCGCGCGAGACGTAGCGGTGAGCCGGAGCGGCGGGCGACATCTCGGTGTCACCATCCGCCTCACCCGAGCCCATCGCCATGTTGCCGATCTCGCTCGGATCGATGTGAGCCAGATCGTTGCGGCCGATATAGGAGACGGCGAGCTCGCGGAAGATGTAGTCGAGGATCGAGGTCGCGTTCTTGATTGTTTCGTTACCTTGCACCACACCCGCCGGCTCGAAGCGCGTGAAGGTGAAGGCATCCACATACTCGTCGAGCGGCACGCCGTACTGGAGGCCCAGCGAGATGGCGATGGCGAAGTTGTTCATCAGCGAGCGGAAGGCAGCACCCTCCTTGTGCATGTCGATGAAGATTTCGCCCAGCCGACCGTCGTCGTACTCGCCGGTCCTGAGATAGACCTTATGACCACCGACGATCGCCTTCTGCGTGTAACCCTTGCGGCGCGAGGGGAGCTTGTCGCGATCAGCCTTCTCGCGGACGCGCTCGATGATCCGCTCGACGATGCGCTCGGCAACGATGGTCGAGCGGGCCGCCGCCGGCTTATCGGCCAGCTCGGCCGCCGCGTCGTCGGCGTCGTCGACATCGCCCAGCACCTGGCTGTTCAACGGCTGCGATAGCTTCGAGCCGTCACGATAGAGCGCGTTCGCCTTGAGGGCGAGACGCCAGGAGAGCATGTAGGCCTCCTTGCACTCGTCCACCGTCGCCGCGTTCGGCATATTGATGGTCTTGGAAATCGCACCCGAAATAAAGGGTTGCGCCGCCGCCATCATGCGGATGTGGCTCTCGACGGAGAGATAGCGCTTGCCCTTGCGGCCGCAAGGGTTGGCGCAATCGAAGATCGGCAGATGCTCCGACTTCAGACCCGGCGCGCCTTCGAGCGTCATCGATCCGCAGCAGAACTCGTTCGCGGCCTCGATGTCGGCCTTCGAGAAGCCGAGTTCGGCGAGGAGATCGAAATCGGGACGCGCCAGTGTCTCGGCAGGGATCTTCAGCGTTTCGAGGCAGAAGGCCTCGCCCAGTGTCCACTTGTTGAAGACGAACTTGATGTCGAAGGCCGAGGCGAGATTGCCCTCGACCGCCGCGATCTTCTCAGCCGTGAAGCCCTTGGCCTTCAGCGTCTCATGATTGACGCCGGGAGAAGCCTTGAGCGTCGCACGGCCGACGGCATAGTCGATGATCGCCTTGACGGTCGCCTCGCCGTAGCCGAGCCGCTGCAGCGCCTCGGTCACCGTCTGGTTGATGATCTTGAAGTAGCCGCCGCCGGCGAGCTTCTTGAACTTCACCAGCGCGAAGTCGGGCTCGATGCCGGTCGTATCGCAATCCATGACGAGACCGATCGTGCCGGTCGGCGCGACGACGGTCGACTGGGCATTGCGGTAGCCGTGGCTCTCGCCTTTGGCGAGCGCCCGATCCCAGGCGGCCACCGCATGGGCGATGAGCGCCTTGTCGGGACACACCGCATGATCGAGCGGTACGGGATTGGTCGAGAGTTGCTCGTAGCCCGTGGCCTCGCCGCGCGCGGCCCGGCGATGGTTACGCATCACGCGCAGCATGTCGTTGCGGTTCTCGCGGAAACCCGGGAAGGCCCCGAGCTCCTCGGCCATCTCGGCCGAGGTCTCGTAGGACACGCCCGTCATCAGCGCCGAGATGGCGCCGCAGAGCGCGCGGCCCTCGCTCGAGTCATAGGAGAGCCCTGCCGCCATCAGCAGGCCACCGATATTGGCGAAGCCCAGACCCAACGTCCGGTAGCGATAGGATAGCTCGGCGATCTGGCGCGAGGGGAACTGTGCCATCATCACCGAGATTTCAAGCACCACGGTCCACAAGCGGACGGCATGCTCGAAGGCCTCGATGTCGAAGGAGTGATCGGCCTTCCGGAACGTCATCAGGTTGAGCGACGCCAGATTGCAGGCCGTGTCGTCGAGGAACATGTATTCCGAGCACGGGTTCGACGCGCGGATCGGGCCCGACGCGGCGCAGGTGTGCCAGTCGTTGATCGTCGTGTGGAACTGGATGCCGGGATCAGCCGAGGCCCAGGCCGCATGGGCGATCTTCTCCCAAAGGCCCTTGGCGTCGAGCGTCTTCATCACCTTGCCGGTGATGCGGCCCGTGAGATCCCAGGTGCCGTCCGTGTTGACGGCGCTCAGGAAGTCATCGGTGACGCGCACCGAGTTGTTCGAGTTCTGGCCCGAGACCGTGCGATAGGCATCGCTGTCCCAATCGGTGTCGTAGGTGTCGAACTCGATCTCCTTGTAGCCCTGCTTGGCGAACTGGATGACCCGCTGGATGTAGTTGTCGGAAACATAGGCCTTCCGCGCGGCGCGGATCTCGCGCTTCAAGGCGGGGTTCTGGTTGGGGTCGTAGCAGGTGTCGCCCGGTCCCTCGCAGTTCACGCAGGCCTTCATGATGGCCTTCAGGTGCTTCTGCACGGTCTTGGAACCGGTGACGAGGGCGGCAACCTTCTGCTCCTCCTTCACCTTCCAATCGATGTAGTCTTCGATATCGGGATGATCGATGTCGACGACCACCATTTTGGCCGCGCGCCGTGTTGTGCCGCCCGACTTGATGGCGCCGGCCGCCCGATCGCCGATTTTCAGGAAACTCATCAGGCCCGAGGAACGCCCGCCACCCGAGAGCCTCTCGCCCTCGCCGCGCAATCGCGAGAAGTTGGAGCCCGTGCCCGAGCCGTATTTGAAGAGGCGCGCCTCGCGGACCCACAGGTCCATGATGCCGTTCTCGTTGACGAGATCGTCCTCGACCGACTGGATGAAGCAGGCATGCGGCTGGGGATGCTCGTAGGCCGAGGCCGACTTCACCAGCTCCTCTTTCCAGTGATCGACATAGAAGTGACCCTGGCTCGGCCCGTCGATGCCGTAGGCCCAGTGGAGGCCGGTGTTGAACCATTGCGGACTGTTGGGCGCGCACATCTGCATGGCCAGCATGTAGCGGTGCTCGTCATAGAAGGCGCGGGCGTCGATTTCGGTGGAGAAGTAGCCACCCTTCCAGCCCCAATAGGTCCAGGTGCCGGCGAGGCGGTCGAAGACCTGGCGGGCATCTATCTCGCTGCCGATGCGTGCCTTCGGGTCGAGCGCGGCGAGCGCGCCATCATCGGCCGTGGAACGCCAGAGCCAGGAGGGAACCGAGTTCTCCTCGACGCGGCGCAGCTTCGCCGGGACGCCGGCCTTGCGGAAATACTTCTGAGCGAGGATGTCGGCGGCAACGGCACTCCAGTGCGCGGGCACTGAAAAGTTCTCGAGGCGGAAGACGACGGAGCCGTCCGGATTTTTGATTTCGCTCGTCGCCTGGCGGAACGTGATTTTGTCGTAAGCCGATTTGCCCGCCTCGGTGAAGTGCCGCGCAATGCGCATCTGATCATCCCCTTTGTGCGCGGGCTCCCAAAGCCGACGCCGTCAGTTGTTGCTTCAGTCAAAGTCCCTCGGTCGCGGGAGATGCTCTTCGGCACCACCTCCGCCACGCGCTATACAACGAACGCTACGATTGGAACTCGACTTGGCCCCGAACGGGGGTACTTCGGATCGCGCGACAGGCGCTCGTCCGGCACAAGGGTCCTCAGGCTTCGCGAATGAAGCGCGGCGGCCTAAATTGTTGGAAGCGACGGCGACCACTCGAATGACGCGAACCGCAGAGCACCAACAATGCGGAAGCTAGTGCGATTCGCCGCAGCCGACCAAGGGAAATTGCAGCATCTTGTGGCTCCAGACCATGTCGCCATACAACATGTTGATTTTCGGCCGCAGTGCTGTGGAGAGCTTGGGGATAGACTCGGGAGAGGCTGTGGGAGCCTGAGAGCGGGCCGTCATCACCCCGTCACCGTATTGCTCAGCCAAGCCCTTGGTAATCCGATTCTCTCCCTCGCCAGGGCGCTTGCAACTCTGGACAGAGGCGGCCAGCCGGTGTCATAAGCCGCGTTATCAGGGCAATGAGCGGGCAGGGCATCCATGGGCCTCTTTCGCGAGATTTTTGTGTGGTGGTCCGGCAACAGCTGGGGCAACCGCTGGATGATCTGGCGGCATGGCCGCAAGGTCGGCGAGGACGAGCTCGGCAACCGCTATTACGAGCAGCGCCGGGGCGTCGGCCCCCTCGGCACCCCGCGCCGGTGGGTGGTCTATAGTGGCCTGGCGGAAGCCTCCAAGGTACCACCCGGCTGGCATTGCTGGCTGCACCACACTTTGGATAAGCCCCCGGCCGAGCAGAATGCCCCCGCCCGCGACTGGCAGCTGCCGCATCAGCCCAATCTCACCGGCACCGCCCGAGCCTACCGTCCGCCCGGCAGCATCCTGTCGACCGGCAAGCGCGCCAAGGCCGGCGGCGACTACGAGCCGTGGCGGCCCGAATAGCCATGGCGAGCGGCCCCAAGCCGGTCGGCGCGGCGGCGCAAGCCTGGTCCGCCGAGACCTATGACAGGAACGCCCGTTTCGTGTCCGATCTCGCCGGCGAGGTCGTGGCTTGGCTCGACCCTAAGCCCGGCGAGCACATCTTGGATCTCGGCTGCGGCGACGGCGCTCTGACGGAGAAGCTCGTGGCGCTCGGCCTCGAGGTCGAAGGCATTGATCTCAGTGAGGACATGCTGAAAGCCGCCCGGGCGCGCGGTCTCAACGTGCGCCTCGGCGACGCCACGACCTTCACGGTCGATCACCCGGTCGATGCGGTGTTCTCGAATGCCGTGCTGCACTGGGTGCGCGATCCCGTTGCCGCCATCCGTCGCATCAAGGCGGCGCTGAAGCCTGGCGGCCGCTTCGCCGCCGAGTTCGGCGGCTTCGGTAATGTCGCGGCCATCGTGACGGCCCTGCGGGCCGTAGCCAAGATCCACGGCGGTGATCCACTGCTCACCGCGCCCTGGTACTATCCGACCGATGCCGAGTACCGCGCACTCCTCGAGGCCGAGGGCTTCAAAGTCGACCGCATCGGCCTTTTCCCGCGCCCGACACCACTGCCGACCGGCGTCGAGGGCTGGCTCACCGCCTTTCGCAAGCCCTTCTTCGACCAATTCCCGGAGGGTCAACGGGCCGAAGCGCTCGCGACCATCATCGACCTGCTGCGCCCGGTGCTCGCCGATCAGTCCGGCCGCTGGTCGGCGGATTACGTGCGGTTGCGGGTCCGCGCCTCCGTTTGACCTCATTCCGGCGACAAGCACTGGCTCGCACATGCCAGCACTGATAGATTGCGCGCGGCGCATCGAGGGAGCATCCCACACATGGTGAAGGTCCCGAAACTCCAATCGGTAGCGGTCATCGCCGCGATCTCAATCGGCTTGCTTTGGGTTGCATCCGCCTCTGCCGAGCGCATTCCGAACAAGACCGCTGTATTCGCCGCTCTCGATAAGGTGACAGCCCGCATCTCCAAGCTCGAGGTGCCGCTCGATCAGACCGTGCAATTCGGCGCCCTCAAGCTCACCGCCCGCTCCTGCTTCACCCGGCCGCCCACCGAGGCGCCCAAAACCACAGCCTTCGTCGAGGTGCAGGAGATCAAGCTCGACGGCACCGAGCAGCAGATCTTCAACGGCTGGATGTTCGCGCAGAGCCCCGGTCTCCACGCCGTCGAACATCCGGTGTTCGACGTCTGGTTGACCGATTGCCAGGGCGGCGACGAGGTTGCCGCCTCCGCCGAAGGCGAGCAGCAGGGCGACGAGCAGCCGGTCAAGAAAAAGAAGAAGCGGCGCGTGAAGCGGCAGTAGGGCTTCGGCCGGCCACCGGATCGGAACATCGATGATTGTTGGTAGGCGGTTCAGCTCATTTGCGATCGTCGCGGCGATCCTGTTGGCGGGTTGGACAACACCGGGAACACGCGCGGACGAGAAGCCCCCCCTGAAAGTCGAGATCGGTTATGGCTTCGATGGGCTACCGGAGCCCGTGCAGGAAATGCTGCTCGCCATCGGCGAGGCGATCCGCTCGGGCGACATGCAGGCGTTGAAGGTCGCCATCGAAATGAACGAGATGCCGCCGGTCATCGGCGACAGTGTGAGCGAAGATCAGATCGGATTCCTGAAATCGCTCTCGGCCGACGGCGAAGGCGCGGAGACGCTGGCAAAGCTCAGCCTCATCCTCGATGCGGGCTATGCCCATGTCGACCCCGGCGGCAAGGAGGAGAGCTATGTTTGGCCGTATCTCGCCGCGGTCGATCTCAAAGCGCTGACGCCTCCGGATCGCGTGAAGTTACATCGGATGGCACCCGGCGCGGTCGCGGTCGAGATGGAGAAGGCGGGCGCATACTCCGGCTGGCGGCTCGGCATCAGCCCGACGGGCGTCTGGCACTTCCTCGAGACCGGTCCGGCGGTAACCGCTCAACCTCCGGCGGCGCAATAGAGCGCTATTCGATCTGATGGAATGGGATCGGCGCTCTAGGTTGTTGGTTTTGAGCACTTGTCTTCGACCAACCGGTATCCACTTGGAAGGACAAGTGCTCTAGCACTCCGCAAAACGCACGGCGCGCCCGGACGACGGACCGATGAGCTCGCCCTCCCGCATCACAGCCCTGCCACGCACGATCGTGCCGACCGGCCAGCCCGTCACCTCTATGCCATCGTAGGGCGTCCAGCCGCAGCGGCTGGCGATCCATCGGTTGGTGATCGTCTCGCGCCGCTTCAGATCGACGATGGTGAGATCGGCATCGTAGCCGACGGCGATCCGGCCCTTGCCAGCGATGTTGAAGAGGCGTGCCGGCCCATGGCTCGTCATGTCGACGAAGCGCGCGAGACTCAATCGGCCCCGCGCCACCTCGTTGAGCATCACCGGCACCAGCGTCTGGACGCCCGCCATGCCCGAGGGAGACTGCGGATAGGGCTTCGCTTTCTCTTCGAGCGTGTGCGGCGCGTGATCGGAGCCGAGAATGTCCGCCACGCCGTTGGCGACCGCCCGCCACAGCGCCTCGCGATGGGCGGCATCGCGCACCGGCGGGTTCATCTGGATCAGCGTGCCATGGCGCGCATAGTCCTCGGGCCCCGCGAGCGTCAGATGATGCGGCGTCACCTCCACGGATACGAGATCCTTGTGGGCTGCCAGATAGGCCATCTCATCGGCGGTCGAGACGTGGAGAATGTGGATGCGCTTGCGATGGCGCTCGGCCAGCTCCGTCAGCTCGATGGTTGCTTCGAGCGCCGCCTGCGCATCGCGCCACTCCGGATGGCTCGATGGATCGCCATCGCGACGATGCCCGAGCCGCGCGCGCAGCCGTGCCTCATTCTCGGAAT
>JANNSX010000515.1:0-8706 GCA_031403155.1 Hyphomicrobiaceae bacterium | reverse complement strand
CGGCGTAAAGCGGCGTGCGCAAGAGTTGAGCGGCTGGATCGACGGCGCCGGTCCCCATGACGGTCTCCACAACAGCTCTCGACGCCCGCCCAATGCCGGCGTCATGAGCCCCCTCTGTCGTGGAACCTGAGAGATTTCACGCAACGCCTTGCGGCGCCACGCTTATCCCCGTGGGTGAGACTTCGACAGATCGCCGAAGCCTGCTTTCCAGAGCGCCACCTGCGCCGCGGTCCGTTTGCCTGAGAGTTTCCGGGGCGGTTGCTCCTTCGGCGCCCGGATCTCACCTCATGGGTGAGATCCAAGTCTCTCCCTCGGGCCTGATGTGGCTATGTGCGGGGGAGCCTACACCAGCCAAACGAAAGGCGGAAGCCACCCGGCGCCGTCAAGTTGTGCATGGGGCGCAGTGCTGCTTGGCAGAAGCACGTCGATTGGTACGAGCTGGACCAAAACGAGCGCACACGGGTCCCGGCCCTACGGCGCTTCGCGCCGAGGCCGGGATGACGTCGTTGAGAGGTCTGGGCGAGACCAGACATCGCGATGCCGGCGATGGCCCTAACTCGACCCCACGACGTCATCCCGGCCAGCGCGCAACGCGCGCGTGGGCCGGGACCCGCGTGCGGTAAGGATGAAGCGCAGTCTCTCCACTCGGGACGCCCGCGATCAAGCCGGCGGCGCCTTGTCGAAGGCGACGAAGAGCTTGTAGTCGGCCGGGCGCGACCCTTCGGGGATGGGGAAGCTGACGGTGCGGACGGCGGAAGCCACCCGGCACCGTCAAGGTGTGCAAGGGGCGAAGAGGTCAGCAGGGCTGATACGCTGCGACGCCCCGAAGGGGCATCGGATTGTAGCCACGGGTGGAGCGAAGCGGAACCCGTGGATCGGATGAGACTAACTCTGCATCGCCCCGGTGGGGCGAAGGAACCCTCTGCCCCTCTCGGGGCAGATCACAGAAAGAACCGAGCATCCCACGGGTTTCGCTGCGCTCCACCCGTGGCTACACCCCACGGCCCCATTGGGGCCGTGCGTCACGCCTGTGGCGCCTTCTTTTCGGTGCCCGCAATTCGATTGGCCGGACAGTGCACGGTGCTCGCCGTTTTCCTCGCACCCACCCCGGCCGTCATCCCGGCCAGCGCGCAACGCGCGCGTGGGCCGGGACCCGCGTGCGGTAAGGATGAAGCGCAGTCTCTCCACTCGAGACGCCTGCGATCAAGCCGGCGGCGCCTTGTCGAAGGCGACGAAGAGCTTGTAGTCGGCCGGGCGCGAGCCTTCGGGGATGGGGAAGCTCACGGTGCGGACGGCGGAGAAATACCCAATCGGCTTTTCCGTCGTGATTTCGGTCTGCACCGCGACCGGCTCGGTCTGGACCTTTTCCCGATTGGCATCCGTCACAAAAACGCTGACCGGCAGATTGACCGCACCGGGCACGCCCTTGGGGCCGAGCAGCACGCGGCCGGAGAAGCCGAACTTGACCGTCACCAGGCCGGGCTGAATGCTGCATTCCCGCGCCGTCTGGGTGATTTCGCCGCGATGGATGACAGCCAGGCTGTCGCCGTCGCGGCCTTCCTCGTAGACCGTCAGCAGCTGATCGTTCGGCCAGACGACGAATTGCGGGCATTGCGTGCCGAGCGAGGCGGTCGCCGAGGCGCCGGTGCCGTCGCCATCGAGCTTGGCGGCACTCAGCAAGGTATCGTCGCTGATGCTGGAGGACGGCGATGCCGTTTCCGCCCCCGAGCCGAACCAGCCGGAGGACAACGAGCCCATGCCGCACCCGGCCAGGCTCATGGCCATGGCGAGCACGGCCAAATTTCCGAGCCAGCGCCCGGTCCGGACCTCAGATGTTCGTCTCACGTCCCCAATCCCACTCGTTATTCCGAGCCGCGAAGGGCAGCCCCCGCCGCCATGCGCGAATCGTGACTCTTACGGTCCTTCGAGGCCGACCCTAGCACCCGCACCGGGCCAGCGCCAACCTCGCCTCTTTTCATGTTGACGGCGATGCGGCATCAAGACCATTTAGCGCCCATGCCCAGCGCCACCAACAGTCCTGATCCCGTAAGGCCCCCCTTACGTATCCTCCTCGCCGCACCGCGTGGGTTCTGCGCGGGCGTCGACCGGGCGATCCAGATCGTCGAGAAGGCGCTCGAACAGTACGGGCCGCCGGTCTATGTCCGGCACGAGATCGTCCACAACAAGTACGTTGTGGAAAGCCTCAGGGCCAAAGGCGCCGTTTTTGTGGAGGAGCTGGACGAGATCCCGGATGGGGATGCGCCTGTGGTGTTTTCGGCACATGGCGTGCCCAAGGCGGTGCCCTCCGAGGCTCGGCGGCGGAAGTTGTTTTTCCTCGACGCCACCTGCCCGCTCGTCTCCAAGGTCCACGTCGAGGCCGAGCGCCACCATGCTGAGGGACGCGAGATCGTGCTCATCGGCCATGCCGGGCATCCCGAGGTCATCGGCACCATGGGGCAACTGCCGGAGGGGGCCGTCAGCCTGATCGAGACGGTCGCCGATGTTTCGACCTTCGAGCCCAAGCATCCCACGCGGCTCGCCTACATCACCCAGACGACCCTCTCCGTCGACGACACGGCCGAAATCGTGTCGGCGCTGCGCATGCGCTTTCCCTCCATCGCCGGGCCGCACCGCGAGGACATCTGCTACGCGACGACCAACCGTCAGGCCTCCGTCAAGGCGATCGCCGGCCGATGCGATGCGGTCATCGTCGTCGGCGCGCCCAACAGCTCGAACTCCAAGCGCCTCGTCGAGGTGGCCGAGCGCTCGGGCACCAAGCTCTCGATGCTGATCCAGCGTGCCGACGAGATCCCGTGGGAAAAACTCGCCGCCGTGCGGACCGTCGGCATCACGGCGGGCGCCTCGGCGCCGGAGGTGCTGGTCGACGAGATCATCGAAGCCTTCAAGGCGCGCTATGACGCGACCGTCGAAACGGTGACGACGGCGGCCGAGACCATCACGTTCAATCTGCCGCGCGAGCTGAGGGCGTAGGCACCGATGGCGGTCTATACCGAGGTTTCCGACGAAGCGTTGACGGCATTCGTTGCCAGCTATGGCATCGGCGATATCACCTCCTGCAAGGGCATCGCCGAGGGTGTCGAGAACTCGAACTACATGCTGACGACGACCGGCGGCACCTACATTCTCACCCTCTACGAAAAACGCGTCGCACCCGAGGATCTTCCATTCTTCCTGGGCCTGATGGAGCATCTCGCCGACCGTGGCCTCGCCTGTCCGACGCCGGTGCGCGATGCCAAAGGCCTGATGCTGAAATCGCTCGCCGGGCGTCCGGCGGCGATCGTGACGTTCCTCAAGGGGGTCTCGATCCGGCGGCCGCAAGTCCACCATTGCGCGGCGCTGGGAACCGCCCTCGCCGAGCTGCATTTGAAGAGCGAGGGCTTCACCAGCCGTCGCGGCAACGCGCTCGCGCTGGAGGGTTGGCGGGATCTGGCGGGCCAGCTCGGGGCCGATGCCGAAAAGGTCTCGCCCGGCTTGAGCCAGCTCATTGCCGGCGAAATCGACTACCTCGGGGCGCATTGGCCGAAATCGCTGCCCGAGGGCGTGATCCACGCCGATCTCTTCCCGAACAACGTCTTCTTCTTGGGCGACAAGCTCTCCGGCCTCATCGATTTCTACTTCGCCTGCAACGACCTGCTCGCCTACGACCTCGCGGTGTGCATCAACGCCTGGTGCTTCGAACCGGACTTCTCCTTCAACATCACGAAGGCCAGGGCGATGCTGCGCCGCTACGGCGAGAGCCGGCCGCTCTCGTGGCCCGAGGCCGAGGCGCTCCCCATCCTCTGCCGGGGCGCGGCGCTGCGATTCCTCCTGACCCGCGCCTATGATTGGCTCCACACCCGCGAGGACGCGCTGGTCAAACGCCTCGACCCCCACGAGTACATCCGCAAGCTCCGCTTCCATCAGGGGGCGAGCGGGCCCGCCGACTACGGCATCGAGGCGAAGCCATGATAGAACCGCGTCCCAAGGTCACCATCTACACGGACGGCGCCTGCTCCGGGAATCCCGGCCCCGGCGGCTGGGGCGCGATCCTCATCTCGGGCGCCCATACCAAGGAGCTCAGCGGCGGGGAGGCGGAAACCACCAACAATCGCATGGAGCTCAATGCCGCCATCCAATCGCTCGAGAGTCTCAAGAAGCCCTCGGACGTCAAGCTCTACACCGACTCCAATTATCTGAAGGACGGCATCACCAAATGGATCCACGGCTGGAAGCGCAACGGTTGGCGCACCGCCGACAAGAAGCCGGTCAAGAATGTCGAGCTGTGGAAGCAGCTCGAGCTGGCGCTCGTCCGGCACAAGATCGACTGGCACTGGGTCAAGGGCCATGCCGACAGCGCCCTGAACGAGAAGGCCGACGCGTTGGCGCGCGAGGGCATGGAGCCGTTCAAGAAACGGCGCAAACCGCATGCGGAGGGGTAGGTAGGGAAGATGCGCCATCCCATACGTCTCAAGGCGCATCGAAACGCAGGTGAGATGCGAGAACTCACCGCGCACTTTCCTCCCCCTTCCTATGGGGGAGGACTGTTCGCCTTGGGTTTGGCGACAGCTAAACCCTTAGGCGAACATAGGTGGGGGTGCTCGTGCCGAAAGGTTTTGGCCAGCAGCTGTCTGATTTCCATCGCTCACTCGAGATTGCCGTATTGCACCACAATCTGCGTGTCGTCGAAGAAATCATCGCAACGATTCGCTCTGCTGCACGAACACCCCCACCTAGGCACGCCTAAGGACTTACGCGCTTCGCGCCTAAGTCCAAGGCGCGCGGTCCTCCCCCGTAAAAAGGGGGAGGAAAGGATGCGGTGAAGACTTGCCCAATCGTCAACCCGAGAGACACAGTCTGCGCGAACGGCACACTGACATGACGCTGGCAACGATAAATGCATCGGACCTGCCCTGAAAGGGGCGAGGAAAGAACAGACCTCACAGTAGCAACTGAAAGCCTCGACGCACGATGCGCGCCCTCATCCCGCTGTATGTGACGACCTTCGTGCTGCAAGGCGGCGGCGGGCTGCTGATCACGCTGCTGACGGTGCGCGCGAGCCGCGAGGGCTTTTCGGCCACCCTGATCGGCCTCATCGGCACCACCTATTTCATCGGCTTCCTGCTCGGCACGCTGACGGCGACGCGGCTCATCGCGATGGTCGGCCATATCCGCGTGTTCTCGGCGCTGGCGGCGATAGCGGCCGCCGGAACGCTGGCGCTCGTTCTCTACATCGACCCCTATAGCTGGATGGCGATCCGCTTCGTCATGGGCTTCTGCTTTTCCGGCCTCTTCACGGTGATGGAAAGCTGGCTCAACGGCGCCGCCTCCAACGAGGCGCGCGGGCGGGTGTTGAGCACCTATGGTTTCGTCGATCTCGTGGCCGCCACCGGCTCGCAGCTGCTGCTGCCGGTGCTCGGTGCCGACGGCTTCCAGGCGATGGCCGTCACCGCGATCCTGTTGACCCTCTCGCTCGTGCCCATCGCCATTACCCCGACGGCGGCGCCCGTTGCCGTTGCACCCCGCAGCACGGCCTTCTGGGCGGTCTGGCGCATCTCGCCGCTCGCCTTCGTCGGCTGTTTCGTCGTCGGTCTCACCAACAGCGCGTTCCGCACCGTCGGCCCCCTCTATGCCCATGATATCGGCCTCGGCATCGCCGGCGTCGCCTTCTTCATGAGCGCAGGCATCGCCGGCGGCGCGCTGCTGCAAATGCCGTTCGGCTGGCTGTCGGATCGCTTCGACCGCCGCCGCGTCATGCTGTTTGCAACCGCCGGCGCCTCGCTCGCGGGCGTGGTTCTGGCGGCGCTCAGCGGCACGACCGAGTTTGCCGCTTATGGCACGGCGCTGCTGTTCGGCGCCTTCGCGATGCCGCTTTATTCCCTCTCGGCGGCCCACGCCAACGACTTCGCCAAGCCCGACCAGTATGCGACGGTGGCGGCGGGCCTGCTTTTTACCTTCGCCGTCGGTGCCGCGATCGGGCCGGTAATGGGCTCGATTGCGATCGGCTATCTGGGGCCGCCGGGCCTCTTTCTCTACATCGCCGTCGCGCACGCCTCGCTGATCGTCTGGGCGCTCATCCGCATGGCCGTCCGGCCGACGGTTCCCCGCGAGGACAGGGTGCGCTACAAGCCCGAGATGCATCCGATGCCGGCGGGCCCCGTCAACTACTCGGAAATCAACAGAAAGACGGCCGATTGACCGGCCTGATCACGGACCTACATGCAACTCATCGCCACGACCGACACTCTCGCCGAAGCCTGCCGCCGCTTCCGCAGCCATCCCTATGTCTGCGTCGATACCGAGTTCATGCGCGAGCAGACCTTCTATCCCGAGCTCTGCCTCATCCAGATGGCCTCGCCCCAGGAGGAGCTGCTCGTCGATCCGTTGGCGGCGGGATTGGATCTCACGCCCTTTCTCGAGCTGATGGCCGACCACGATGTGCTCAAGGTCTTCCACGCCGCGCGGCAGGATCTCGAGATCGTTTTTCTCAAGTCCGGTCAGGTGCCGGAGCCGCTGTTCGATACGCAAGTCGCCGCCATGGTCTGCGGCTTCGGGGATTCCATCAGCTTCTCCAACCTCGCCAAGAAACTCGCCGGCGTCGACATCGACAAGAGCTCGCAGTTCACCGATTGGAGCCGGCGGCCGCTCTCCGAGAAGCAGCTCCACTACGCTCTCGGCGACGTCGTACACCTGCGGCCCATCTACGAGCGGCTATCCGAACAGCTCGAGCACTCGGGCCGCGCCAGCTGGCTCGACGAGGAGATGGCAGGCCTGATGGCGCACGATACCTACCGGCAGCATCCCGAGGAGGCCTGGCAGCGCTTGAAGCTCCGCGTGAAAAATCGCAAGGCACTGGGCGTTCTGGTCGAGGTCGCCGAGTGGCGCGAGCGTTCCGCGCAGACCCAGAACGTACCGCGCGGCCGCATCCTCAAGGACGATGCCATCTACGACATCGCCAACCAGATGCCCGAGACCTCCGAGCAGCTCCAGCAGCTGCGCAGCGTCCACGACGGGTTCTCGCGCTCGGCGCGCGGCAAGGAGCTGGTCGAGGCGGTCAAGCGCGGCTTGAAGCGCGATGCGAAGACCTTGCCGGAGCTCGAGCGCGCCAAGCCGATGCCGCCGGAAGCCAACGCCGTGCTCGAGCTGTTGAAGGTGCTGCTGAAGTCGATCGCCGCCGAGCACAACGTCGCCGCCCGCCTCATCGCCTCGAGCGACGATCTGGAAAAGATCGCGGCGAGCTCGAAGCCGGATGTGCCGGCGCTGCATGGTTGGCGTCGCGAGCTGTTCGGGGAGGCCGCGCTGAAGCTGAAGGCGGGTGGGTTGGGGCTGGTGGTGCGGGATGGGGAAGTGCATGCGGTGGAGTTGTAGGAGGAGGGGGCGCCTTGAATTGAGGTCAACGTCCTTTAATTCATTCCCATAAGGGCTATCCCGAATTTGGCGCTAATCATGTTTTGGTGTGGGTGGCACTTTTTCACCGGTCGTGCAAAATACAGGTCCGTATCGTGTCGGGGGCCCTGCGATGAGCTGGTGGTGGGATTGTACGTGGTGCCGCTTTGTTTGGTCCGCGATATCCGACGTGCTTCCAGGCAACAACGAGCTGACAAAGGACATTGTCAAAGCCTTACTCGTGGCGTTTTTCGTCGCCATTTTGACTTGGCTGCTGAGCAGAACATATCGCCTGTTGAAGCGTCTCAGAGCGCGTTTCGCCTCCCCAAACGAGGACCATTGGCGGATCGAGCGTGCTCGCAGCGCAGTTCGTCCCGATGGGCCGGGTCTATGGCTTGCGATAAAATTGGAACGTCCAGCAACTTATAACGACTGGATGCAGGCGCTGCCGTTCGTAATGACCGTTGCAAACGATAAGGGTGGCGTAGGAAAGACCACGACAACCGTCAATCTTGCGGCGGCGTTCGCAGCCCGATTGCCGAAGCCGGTGTTGGTGATCGACCTCGATCCGCAGGGTTCGGCCTCAGCTCAAATGTTCGCAGGTACGGATTGGCAACCCAGGCCCGGTCAACAATCACCGGCAAGTCTTGCTATCGATGGTGGCAGGCAACCGCCGTGGCTCGTTGGAGAAGCGAGCGCTGCGCGGCCGTTCACCTGGAAGGACAGTCAGGGTGCAACGAGACAAACGCCCAACGCCTTCGGGCTCGCTGCTTTTTACGAGCTTACCGAGACGGAGGACCGGGCAGTTGCCGAGTGGTTGATCGGAGACCGTACTCAAGATATCCGCTTTAACTTGTTCCGTCTACTGCGCGACCCGGAGGTGCGCAATCGGTTTGGTGCGATTTTCATAGATGCGCCACCGCGGTTTTCGATCTCGTCGATCCAAGCCTTGTGCGCTAGCACGCATGTTTTGGTGCCAACAATCCTCGACAACACATCTGCGATGGCCGTTGGTTACTTCGGTAGGCAGTTGCGTCGTCATGAGGCATTGTGGCCTTGCTTACGTGTTGTTGGTATCCTTGGGATGATGTCGCAGGATCAAAACCAGGAACCGGGGGCCCTCAAAACCGCGCAGGATGCACTTGCCGACAACCTGCGCGGGACGAAAACTGATCTGACTCATCTCGATCGGTTGAACATACCCTTTGCAATCCCATATGAATTATCGATTCCAGACCGTGCCTCAATTGGGAAGACCGGAGGCAATGGAATCGCTTACAATTGCCTAGGCGACAACGCGCAGGGACGTGAGGTAAAGGGGTT
>JANNSX010000514.1:0-11177 GCA_031403155.1 Hyphomicrobiaceae bacterium | reverse complement strand
GGACTGCCGATGCCGGCCTATCAATCGGCCGGTGCAGCCGGACTCGATCTTCAAGCCGCGCTACCGGAGACATCCATCAATCTCAAACCAGGCCGCATGAAGCTCATCCCGACCGCGCTCGCCATCAGCTTGCCGCCGGGCTACGAGGCGCAGGTGCGCCCTCGCTCGGGCCTCGCCGTGAAACATGGCCTGACCGTGCTCAACAGCCCCGGCACCATCGACAGTGACTATCGCGGCGAGATCCAGGTGGCGCTCGTCAATCACGGCCAACAGAAGGCGAAGATCCGCCATGGCGACCGCATCGCCCAGCTGGTCATCGCGCCCGTGATCCAGGCAACTCTCATCGCTGTCGCCGAGCTCGACAAGACCGAGCGTGGGGCGGGCGGCTTCGGCTCGACCGGAACATCGAAACCACGCCGGGGCAAGTCGGAGAAACGCTGATCCTCGTTCGCCATCGGTGCCGCAATCCCATGCCGCGACGGCAGGCTCACCCATCTGCTACAATGATCCCCAATCCTCACCTTTGCCCCCCGGGAGCCCCCATGAACGAATCCATCTCCATCAAAACCATCGAAGGCATCGACAAGTGGGGCCACGGCCGCGTCTTCGGCGACATCACCGAGACCATCGGCAATACGCCGGTCGTGCGCTTGAACCGCATCGCCCAGGAGGCCGGCGCCAAGGCGGAAGTGTTGTTGAAGCTCGAATTCTTCAATCCCCTGTCCAGCGTCAAGGACCGCATCGGCGTTTCGCTCATCGACAGTCTGGAAGCCGAAGGCAAGATCCGCCCCGGCACCGTGCTCGTCGAGCCGACCTCCGGCAACACCGGCATCGCGCTCGCTTTCGTCGCGGCGGCGCGCGGCTATCGGTTGATCCTCGTCATGCCCGAGTCGATGTCGCTCGAGCGGCGCAAGGTGCTGGCCTTCCTCGGCGCCGAGCTTGATCTGACGCCCGCCGACAAGGGTATGAAGGGTGCGATCGCGCGCGCCGAGGAGATCATCGCGTCCGACAAGAAAGCCGTGCTCGTCGGCCAGTTCATCAACCAGGCTAATCCCGAGATTCACGTTCGCACGACGGCCGAGGAGATCTGGAGCGACACCGGCGGCAAGCTCGACGCACTGGTGGCGGGCGTCGGCACCGGCGGCACGATCACCGGCTGCGCGCGGGTTCTGAAGCCGCGCATTCCCGGATTGAAGATCATCGCCGTCGAGCCGATGGCGAGCCCGGTCATCTCTGGCGGCGCCCCCGGCCCACACAAGATCCAGGGCATCGGCGCGGGCTTCATCCCGAAGGTGCTCGAGGTCGATAAGATCGACGAGGTGGTCAAGGTCGACAACGACAATGCCTTCGCGACGGCCCGCAAGCTTGCTCGTACCGATGGGATCCCAGGCGGCATCTCGACCGGCGCCAATGTCTGGGCTGCACTCGAAGTCGCCAAGCGCCCGGAGATGGCGGGAAAACGCATCCTCACCTTCGCGCCGTCGTTCGCCGAGCGCTATCTCTCGACGGCGTTGTTCGAGGGGGTTTGAGCGGAGGGCCCGTCCGGCCCGCCCGGCGCCATTGCACGCCGTACCATCTGGATAGGCCGCGCTCGACCGGGACGCACACAGGTCCCGGCCACCCATGCGAAGCATGGCTGCGCCATGACGGCCGGGATGATGTGGGGAGTTTGCGCGCACCACCTGCCTGGCGCTGGAAATCCGCGATGCGGTCAAGCGCTTCAATGCCGAGCACGGCTTCGAGCTTCAGGTTCGCATCGGCATCGCCTCGGGCCCGGTGATGGCCGGCGTCATCGGCACCGAGCGGTTCACTTATGACGTCTGGGGCGACACGGTGAACTTGGCCGCCCGCCTCGAGCAGACGGGCACCGCCGGTGAAATTCACGTCTGCCGGAATTTCAGGGAGGCACTCGCCCCCTCCTCGCCTTCGACAATTGCCGCACCATCGATATCAAGGGCCTCGGGCCGCAGGAGACGTGGTTCCTCGCCGGATTGGCGGACGAAGCCAAGGCCGCCTAAGGAAAGCCGGCTTTCCTAAGGATTTCCGTTAGTAAAGGAAAGCGCGGTTTTGTTTACTTAGAGCCCATGCTAAGTAAAGGCCCCTTTCCTTAGAGGTCTGCTCCGCCATGGAACCCCTGAAAACCCGCATTGGGCGTTACGTTCAATCCGTGGCCGGCGGGGAGACCGTCCGAGCCTACATTCCGCAGCCGTTGCCGCCCACACCGCCACTTCGGGTCAAGGAGCTACTGTCCAAATTGAGCGCCGCCGATCAGGCCATTGGGCGACTGGACGGCATCTCCATACTCCTCCCTGACAAAAACCTCTTCCTCTACTTGTACGTTCGAAAGGAAGCCGTCTTGTCCTCACAAATCGAAGGAACCCAATCGACCCTCGATGACCTCCTTCGTTTTGAGACACTCGCTGCCAAAGGCAAGCCCATTGACGACATTCGCGAGGTATCGAACTACGTCGATGCCATGATGTATGGCTTGAATCGACTTTCGACACTGCCACTGTCGCTGCGTCTTCTCCGCGAGATGCACAAACGATTGCTGCAAAGTGGTCGCGGTCAATCAAAAAACCCGGGCGAATTCAGACAATCCCAGAATTGGATTGGAGGCACGAGACCGGGCAACGCGACATTCGTGCCACCACCGCATCAAGAGGTGACGCCTGCACTCGGAGCACTGGAAAAATTCATTCACGAGCAAACCCCCGACCTCCCACCTCTGGTAAAGGCCGGACTCATCCACGTTCAGTTCGAAACGATCCATCCATTTCTGGATGGCAATGGGCGGTTAGGCAGACTCTTGATTGCACTCTATCTCTGCTCACAAAAAATAATGCAGCAACCGCTGCTCTATCTCAGTCTATACTTCAAAGAAAACCGGGCAGACTATTATCGACTCTTGCAAGAGGTTCGCGAAAGAGGCGCCTGGGAAGCTTGGCTGGAGTTCTTTCTAGAAGGAGTGACCAAAACTGCCAACGCGGCGTTCAACACTGCGACCCGCATACATGAGTTGATCCGAAAGGACCGCGAGCGAATTGGCTCGGAATCCGATAGAGCTTCATCGGTGTTACGGCTCCATGAGGCGCTGCAGACGTCGCCGTTTCTGACGACTTCAAAAGCAGTGGAACGAACGGGGTTGACCAAGCCCACCATCAATGCAGCATTCGATCAATTGCAGAAACTCGGCATTGTCGATGAAATCACAGGGAAAGTACGGGGGCGAGTCTA
This sequence comes from Hyphomicrobiaceae bacterium, assembly GCA_031403155.1. Lineage (GTDB taxonomy): Bacteria > Pseudomonadota > Alphaproteobacteria > Rhizobiales > Hyphomicrobiaceae > JANNSX01. Next base: position 7,940 of record JANNSX010000514.1, on the reverse strand, counting down.
CGCCTATCGAGCCTACCTTGCGATCCTCAACGAAGGCGGGGCGCCGCTAGACCAAACCGGCACGATGAATGCTGCAACGGTTTCTAACAGAGAGCCGCAAAGGAAACGGCGGCGAAGCAAGCCAGCCGCATGACCAGCAAAACATGATCACCAGGCAGTCTGATCTCCAAAGTCAGATGCTACGAACTTGGGAACTTGCAACGCAATGCCGAGAGGCACGTGAGAGTGGCACTTCCTCGCCGCTGATCCTTGATGACACTCTGGACCGCCACAGCGCTGACCATCTTGCCCGAGGCATTTCCGGGGCCGTTGGGCTTGTCACTCGCCGGCCAGGCGTTGGCGCGGGGCGACTGGCATCTGAACATCGTCGACATCCGCGATGACGGCATCGGCAAGCATCGCAAGGTCGACGACTCGCCGGCCGGTGGCGGCGTTGGCCTCGTCATGCGGGCGGATGTGCTGGCCGCCGCCATCGATCGCGCCGAGGGACAAACCCCGGGATTGCCACGCCTTCTCATGTCGCCGCGTGGGAGACCCTTCACGCAGGCGCGGGCGCGCGCGCTCGCGGAAGGCCCCGGCGTCATGATCGTCTCCGGCCGCTTCGAAGGCGTCGATGAGCGCGTGATCGCGGCGCGGGGACTCGAAGAGGTTTCCATCGGCGACTTCGTGCTCTCGGGCGGCGAGATCGCGGCCATGGCGCTCATCGATGCCGCAGTGCGGCTGCTGCCGGGCGTGATGGGAAAAGCCGAATCCGGCGTCGAAGAGAGCTTCGAGAGCGGGCTCCTGGAGTACCCGCACTTCACGCGGCCACGTGAGTTCGAGGGCCACGAGATTCCCGACGTGCTCCTCTCCGGCGACCACGCTAAAATCGCCAAGTGGCGCCGCGCCGAGGCACAGCGGATTACGGGGGAGAGGCGGCCGGATTTAGCGGGTGGGCGGAAGCCGCTCAAGTAGCCGCGTGCTTCCGGCTCACCACGACACCTCGCCGCCGTCCACCGTCAACGCGATGCCGCTGACATAGCTCGCGAGCGGCGACAGCAGATAGGCGCAAGCCGCGCCGACGTCATCGGGCTGAGCGAATCTGCCGAGTGGAATGTTGGCCATGAACTGACGGCGAACTGTTTCCAGCGCGACACCGGCGCATCCGGCCTCGAGCGCAATCGCCTCCTCGATCATCGGGCTCGCGACGATGCCGGGGCAGACGCTGTTGACGCGGATGCCTTTCGGCCCGAGCTCTTTCGCCAACGCCTCCGATAGCCGGAGGACGCCGGCCTTGACCGCGCAATAGGGGCCCCAGAATGCTCCAGCATGATAGGCGGCCATCGAGGCGATGAGCACCAGCGCGCCGCCACGTGACAGCCCCCGTGCCGCCTCGCGGCCGACGACGAAGGCGCTCGTGAGATTGTTGTCGATGGCGCGGCGGAAATCGTCCAGCTCGGTATCGGCCATCTCGCTGACGATGAGCGTGCCCGCCGCATGCACGACATCGGTCGGCGCGATTTCGGCGTAGACCCGCGCGAAGGCAACGGGATCGGTGACGTTGCACTCTCGAATGCCGTCACCATCCTTGAGATCGACGCCGTGGACCTCGGCGCCGTGACTGGTCAGCGCCCGGGTAATGCCGCCGCCGATCGCACCGCCCGCGCCGGTCAGAAGAACGCGCTTGCCCGTGAGGAGATTCGTGGAGATTGCCTCGCTCATGGTCCCATCCTCTCCGCCTTGATCACAAACGCCACGATCTTCGCCCAGCGTTTCTGGCTCGCCGTCAGCCCCGACCCGCCCGCATGACCGGCGTCGAGCTCGGTTTCGAACAGCAGCATGTTATGTCCAGTGTTCGCGACGCGGAGCTTGGCCACCCATTTCGCCGGCTCCCAATAGGTGACGCGGGTGTCCGACAGGCTGCCGAGCACCAGCATATGCGGATAGCTGCCGAGGAAGACGTTGTCGTAGGGCGAATAGGACTTGATCAGCTTGAAGTCCTCCGCGCTCGTTTGCGGATTGCCCCACTCGGGATACTCCGTCGGCGTCAGCGGCAGCGTGCCGTCGAGCATGGTGTTGAGCACATCGACGAAGGGCACATCGGCGACGAGCGTGTGGAAAAGCTCCGGCGCCATATTGGCGACCGCCCCGATCAGCATGCCGCCGGCCGAGCCGCCATAAGCCGCGATGCCGTCGGGACGGGCGATCTTCCCGGCGGTCAGCATCCGCGCCACGGCAATGAAATCCTTGAACGTGTTCGGCTTGTGAGGGCCCCGTCCAAGCCGGTACCAGCGATCGCCCTTCTCGAGCCCGCCACGCACATGCGCGATCGCATAGACGAAGCCGCGATCGACCAGCGAGAGCCGCCCGATATCGAAGTAGGGCGTGTTGGAAGAGCCATAGGCCCCATAGCCCTCGAGGAGCACCGGCGCCGAACCGTCGAAGGCGATGCCCTGCTTGTAGAGCAGCGACACCGGGATCGTTTCGCCGTCCTCCGAGACAGCGGTCATGCGCTTCGTCAGATACGCCTTGGGATCGTGACCGCTCGGGATTTCCTGGCGGCGCTTCAGCTCGCGCGTCTTCGTCGCCATGTCGTAGTCGTAGTCCTCGAGCGGCGTCGTCATCGAGGAGTAGCTGATGCGCAGCTTCGTCGTGTTGAACTCGTAGCCGACGGCGTAGAAGGCCTCGTAGGCCTCCTCGGGAAACGCGACGGCATGCTCTTCGCCGGTCGCGAGGAACCGCACGACGATGCGATCGAGACCTTCGAGGGATTCCCGCCGCACCAGGAATGCCCCGATGGTATCGAGGTCTTGAATGGGCCGCCCCTCGACATGCGGCACGATCTCCTTCCAGTGCGTGGGATCGCTGTCGCCGGCATCCGCCTCATAGACGCGGAAGTCGGGCGCGCCGCCCGAGTTCGTCATGATGTAGATCCGGTCGCCGCTGTGCGTGATCGCGGTGCGGATGCCGCTCTCGCGGGCGCGGAACAGCTTGAGCTTGGGCTCGGCCTCCCAGCTGTCGAGCAGCCAGACCTCGTTGGTCTGGTTGTCGCCGGGAACCACTTCGAAGTAGCGACCGCTGGAGGAAAACCCCGCCGAGACGAGGAAGCCTGGATCCTTCTCCTCGTAAATCAGCTCGTCGGCCGTCTGCGGCGTGCCGAGCTTGTGCCTGAAAACCTTCTGCGCCCGATTCAGCGCGTTGACCTCGATGTAGTAGAAGGATTGGGAGTCGTTGAGCCAGAAGATGTTCCCGTCCGTCGATGTGATCTCGTCGGCGGCGTCCTGCCCCGACACGATGTCGCGCACCTTGATGGTGTAGCGCTCGGAGCCCTCCAGATCGACCGCGTAGGCGAAGCGCAGATGATCGGGGCTGTGCGCGGTCGCGGAGATGCTGAAGAACGTTTTTCCTTCGGCGAGCTCGTTGCCATCGATCAGAACTTGCTCGGTCCCGCCGCCGCGCGGCCACCGGCAATGGAGATCGTAGTCTTTTCCCTTCTCGCCGCGGGAGTAATACTCGTAAGGCCCAGACGCGAAAGGCGCCGATTGCTCGTCCTCTTTCGTGCGTCCCTTCAGCTCCTGGTAAATCTCCTCGGCGAGCGTCGCACTGTCTGCGAGCACGGCCTTCGAATAGGCATTCTCTTTCTCGAGGTAGTCCCGGATCTCGGGCGGCAGGAGCTTCACGTCGTTGACGGCCTCCTGCCAGTTCTCGGCGCGGAGCCAGGCGAAGGGATCAGTGAGCGTCACGCCGTGCACGGTGTGGCTGACGGGCTTGCCCTGGGCCTTTGGCGGTAGCGGGATGGTGACCGCGCTCGTGGCGCTGACCGTTGTCTCCGCCATCCGCACGATTGCCGGAGGCGGATTGGCCAGCTCGCGGGCGATCAGGTCTTGAAAGTCGGTGGCAAGCTCGGCCATGGGTGTTCGCTCCGGCCGGCGGTTCCCGGCATTGATCCCAACCGAGGCTATCGCCCGGTGGGCGATCAACGCAACCGGTTGAAAGCTGCATCCAGTAACAACACCCAACCTCGACAACGCCCCATCGATCTCCTAACCAAGCCGCCATGATCCTCTTTCCCGCCATCGATTTGAAGGACGGCAGTTGCGTCCGCCTCCGCCAGGGCGACATGGCGGCGGCGACGGTGTTCAACGCCGACCCGGCCGACCAGGCCAAGAGCTTCGCGCGCCAGGGGTTCCAGTATCTGCACGTCGTCGACCTCAACGGTGCCTTCGCCGGCAAGCCGGTGAATGGTTCGGCGGTCGAGGCGATCCTCGCCGCGGTTTCCTTACCCGTGCAGCTCGGCGGCGGCATTCGCGACATGGGCCAGATCGAGGCCTGGCTCGATAGGGGCATTGCTCGCGTGATCCTCGGCACGGTCGCCGTTCGCAACCCCGCGCTCGTGAAACAGGCGGCGGCGAGTTTTCCGGGCCGCGTCGCCGTCGGCATCGATGCGCGCGATGGGCTCGTCGCGGTCGAGGGCTGGGCCGAGACGAGCACGCTTCAATCCGCCGACCTCGCCCGGCGCTTCGGGGATGCGGGTGTCGCGGCGATCATCTTCACGGATATCGGGCGGGACGGGCTGCTGAAGGGTCTCAACCTGCCGGCGACACGGGCACTGGCCGATCAGACCGCGATCCCCGTCATCGCCTCGGGCGGCCTGGCCTCGCTCGCCGATATCGACGCGCTGCTCCAGCCTCCGAATGCTAAGCTCGCCGGCGCCATTGCCGGGCGTGCGCTCTATGACGGATCGCTCGATGGGCCGGAGGCGCTGCGGCGGCTCAGGGCTGCTGCACGCTGACATTCACGAAAACGCCGCCTACTTCCTTAGCCGCGGCTTTTCGGCGGGACAAGGCCGATCGGCCGCCTGAGCTTCTGCTCGGGTGGTGCGACCAGCCTTTGAATGGCGTCGAAAACCACCTTGAATTGCCTGTCGTACTTCTGCTCGAGTTCAGCGATTTTTCGGGAGAGCTCGGTGTGGTTGGCGAGCATGTGGCGGAGCTGAACGAATGTTCGCATAATCTGGATGTTGACGTGAACCGCCCGATCACTGCGAAGTACGCTGGACAGCATGGCGATACCCTGCTCGGTGAATGCGTATGGCAGGTAGCGTCGTCCGCCCCAGTCACTTGAGATGCCAGTTTGGCTTCTCAAGCCCTCGAACTCTGCCTCGGTGAGTTGAAACATGAAGTCTTCAGGGAACCGTTCGAGGTTTCGCCTGACGGCACGGGTAAGAGCGCCTGTTTTGACCTGGTAGAGAATCGCGAGATCAGAATCGATCATCACCTTCTGCGCCCGGATGAACCGGATGCAGCGCGCGACTTGTTCCAAAGGCACCACCGCAGCGCCCTTGTCGGACTTCTTCGAGCTCGTGATCGATCTCTTCGGCTCCATTTCATTCGACTAACCGATTTTCATAAAATTGGCTATAAGGTCTGGAATCTCATAGAGACCCCACCCATGCTCACCATCCGTGTCATTCCCTGTCTCGACGTCAAAGACGGCCGGGTGGTGAAGGGCGTCAACTTCGTCGACCTGCGCGACGCCGGCGATCCGGTCGAAATCGCGACGGCCTATGACGCGGCCGGGGCCGACGAGCTACTCTTCCTCGACATCACCGCGAGCCACGAAAACCGCGGCACCATCATCGACGTCGTCCGGCGCACCGCTGAGCGCTGTTTCATGCCGCTGACGGTCGGCGGCGGGGTCAGGACGCTGGAAGATATCCGCCGGTTGTTGACGGCTGGGGCCGACAAGGTTTCCATCAACACGGCGGCCATCACGGACCGCTCGCTGGTCGCCAGGGCGGCCGAGAAATTCGGCAGCCAGTGCGTGGTGGTGGCGGTTGACGCCAAGCGCGTGGGCAATGGCGGACCGCCCCACCGCTACGAGATCTTCACCCATGGCGGCCGCAAGGAAACCGGCCTCGAGGCGATTGCCTACGCGGAAGAGGTGGCCCGCCTCGGCGCGGGCGAGATCCTCCTCACCTCCATGGATCGCGACGGCACGCGGCAGGGCTTTGACCTCGAGCTGACGCGCCGCATCGCCGATGCCGTACCGATCCCAGTCATCGCCTCGGGCGGCGTCGGCACGCTCGACCATCTTGTGGCGGGTATCAGGGAGGGCCATGCGAGCGCCGTGCTCGCCGCGTCGATCTTCCATTTCGGCGAGTTCACCGTCCGGCAGGCGAAAGATCGGCTGGCTGAGGCCGGCATTGCCGTCCGGCTCGATAACCTCGATAACCCTGTCCCGCAAAGCTGATCTGCCGCATACCGTTTCTTGTTGCATTGCAGCAAAATCCTGCCAGAAGCTCACCTCAACGCTGATTTGCCTCGTCCGGCAGGGACCCACATGGCAGACGACGTCATCTCCCGGCTAGCCGCCCTGATCCACGAGCGCCGGCAGTCCGCGCCCGAGACCTCCTACACGCGCCAGCTGATCGATGCGGGGACCGCCAAGCCGGCCAAGAAACTCGGCGAGGAGGCGACCGAAATGGTCATCGCCGCCCTGATGGAGGACGACGAGCGGCTCCGCGACGAGGCGGCCGACCTGATCTACCATCTGCTGGTCGTTCTGGAATGCCGCAACGTGCCGGTTGCCGATGTGCTTTCGGAGCTCGAGCGGCGTTTCTCGATGTCGGGCGTCGCCGAGAAGGCCGCCCGCAAGCCACCGAAGCCGCCGGTTTAGCGATGCAGAAAAAGCAAGTGCGCCGCGTCGAGCGGTCGAAGATCGACTTCTCACCCTACCGCACCTTCTCGCGGGCCGAGTGGTCGCGGCTGCGCGCCGATACGCCGATGACGCTCGCCGATGCCGATCTCGTGGCCTTGTCGGGCCTCATCGAGCGGGTGAGTTCGGCCGAGGTAACGGAAATCTATCTTCCGCTTTCGCGCCTCATCAACCTGCACGTTCAGGCCTCGCAGAGCCTGCACGCCGTGACGACGAAATTCCTTGGCCGCAACGACAGCAAGATGCCCTTCATCATCGGCGTCGCCGGTTCCGTCGCCGTGGGTAAAAGCACCATGGCGCGCGTGCTGCAGGCGTTGCTCGCGCGCTGGCCGGCGCACCCGCAAGTCGACCTCGTCCCGACCGATGGCTTCCTGCTCCCCAATCGCGCACTGGAAGAACGCGGCATCATGGATCGAAAGGGGTTTCCGGAAAGCTTCGACAGCGGCCGGCTCTTGAACTTCCTCGCCAACGTGAAGGCGGGACGGCGGAACGTGACAGCGCCGGTCTATTCGCATTTCTCTTATGACATCGTCGCGAACGAGGAAATCACCGTCGACCAGCCCGACATCCTGATCGTCGAGGGCCTCAACGTGCTGCAGACGGCACGGTTGCCGAAAGATGGCGAGGGTATTCCATTCGTCTCGGATTTCTTCGATTTCTCGATCTATATCGATGCGCCGCTACCGGTCATCGAGACCTGGTATGTCGAGCGGTTTCTAAGATTGCGGGAGACCGCCTTCCGCGATCCGGCCGCCTACTTCCATCGCTATGCGAGCCTCGACGACAGCCAAGCGAGGGCGCGCGCGCTGTCGATCTGGACGTCGATCAACGAGAAAAACCTGCTCGAGAACATCCTCCCCACCCGCCGCCGCGCCGATCTCATCCTGGCCAAAGGCGCCGATCACGCGGTCGAACGCGTGGAGCTGAGGAAGCTGTGATGGCAGCGCTACCTCCGCCGCGATAGCGTGTCTGCGACCCAGAGTGCTTCCGGAAAAAGCCTGTCCCGGCGCAGGCCGGGATGCGAAGCGGTTTTCCGAAAAGAAGCACGGCAAACCAAGGAATTAGGGTGTTGGAGTGATTCAACGAAAAACGGCAACACCCTAGTGTGGCGTCGCGCCATAGTTGACCAGTAGCGCTGCACGGTCGGAGTCAACTATGGCGCGATGAACGCCACACCAAGCTCATGATATTGCTAGTGGCCCTCATGTCGCGCCAAAATCGGACGGACGCCCGGCGAGCATGCG
>JANNSX010000513.1:0-5836 GCA_031403155.1 Hyphomicrobiaceae bacterium | reverse complement strand
GGCATGTCGAAAGCAATGATGCGGTAATTCTGCGTGAAGTCGGGATCGCAGAGCTGGTGGCGGTACTGGCGATTGTCGGTGCCGGCCGTGTGCAGGCAGACGAGTGGGATACCCTCGCCGGTCTCCTCATAGTAGGTGCGGTAGGTTTTGCCCTCGCACTGGACGTAGACGTAGCGTCCAACGATCGGATCATGGTTGTTCATGACTGTGTCCTCGATCAGGTGTTGTAGACTTGGCGCATCAGTCCGAGCATGCGCGTCAACGCCCGGAGGTTCTGCCAGAACTTCATCGTGTTGCCTTCGATCAGGAGCTGGCGGTGCAGCGGATGCGCCATCGCCCAGATGTCGTTGAACATGGGTGGGGGAATCTGCTGGCTGAATTTCGCCCAGGCGCTGGATGGCGCCGTCAGCTTGAAGTCGTAACCCATGTCGTTGGGCACGAGCCCTTCGGCGATCCGGGCGATCTTGCCGCGATTGACGTCGACCAGATACTCGGTCTCGTCGATCCCCAGCACAAACTTGCCGGTGAAGAAGCGTCCGACCACCGGCAGGATGCGGTCGTCATTGACGGTCCGCGCCCAGCGTTCCAGCCAATCGATATCGAAACTCTTCCTGCCGCCGCCATACTTGCTCATGCGTTCCTCCTGTCCGGATCGGTCCTATGCGTGTTGTGATTGGGCAACGGCTGGCGCCGGCAAGGGCTGCCGCGCGGGCCCGTAGATCGCGGTGAATGATGCCGACGCGATAGTCGCCGGCAACACCGCAGCCGCAAAAGCGTTAAGATCGGCCTCGGGCGCGAGGCCAAGGCGGTCCACTTTCAAGGCGTAGAGGGTGAAGACGTAGCGGTGTGGCCGGTCCGGCGGCCACGGCCCGCCGTAGCCCGTACCGAAGCCTGGAATGCGGAAGGTGACGAAATCGCTATCGAGTTCGACGGCACCGGCCGGCATGCGGCTCGTCCCGCTGACGCCCTCGGCAAGCTCCCGGATCGTCGCCGGAATGCTGTGAACGAGCCAATGCGCGAAGGCGCGCGGGAAGTTGAACTCTTCCGGCAAATCGGGATCGGTGATCGCCAGGGCGAAGCTTTTCGTGCCCTGTGGCGCACCGGACCAGACGAGGCGTGGCGACAGCTTGTTGCTCTCGGCGAACCGCGCGGGGATGACCGCTCCGTCGGCGATATCGGGGCACGACAGAACGAAGGGTTCATCGGCTCCGACTGGCCGATCGCCTGCACGTGTGCTCACGCGGATTGGGCGAGGCTCCGGCCGGCCTTCGATGAAGCGGGGAGCGAAGGCTGACGCGGAGTCCGCGCTCGCCAAGTTCGTCCCCTGCCCGTCGTCCTCGCCGGCATCCGTCAGGGCGGCATCGGGCTTGCGGCCGAACATGGCATTGAGAATGCCATGACCGTCGTAGGGCGGCGTGAACTCCATCGAAACCGCCCCGTTCCTGAAAACGAGCACACGCGTGCAAAGCTTCAAGAACTCCTCGATCTCGCTCGACAGGAACACCACGGCATTGCCGCGCGTCGCGAACTCGCGGAGATTGCGATAGAGGTCGAGCTTGGCGCCGACATCGATGCCGCGCGCCGGATCGTTGAGCACAAGCACGCTCGGCTTCTCGGCGAATGCGCGCGCAATCAGCACTTTCTGCTGATTGCCACCGGAGAGCGAGGTGATGGCATTGCCGCGATCGCCCATGCGGACGGCGAGCTTGCCGGTCTCCCATTCGAAGATAGGTGAGAGCTTCGAGCGGTTGATGAGGCGGAGGAACCCGCCGACGCGATGCTCGTGATAGATCGGCATCGCCAGATTCTCGAAGATGCTGAGATTGGCGAAGATGCCCTCTTTCTTGCGGTCGCCGCTTACATAGCCGAGCCCATTCTCCCGCGCCGCGTGAAGATCCGAGATTTCCTTCGCCTTCCGGTCGCGAATGACGGATATCTTGCCCGAAACGAGCGGCTGGATGCCGGCAAGGCAGCGGGCGAAATCCGCCTGCCCGTGGCCGTCGAGGCCCGTCACGCCGACGACCTCGCCCGGATAAAGCGTGAAATCGATCGGCGCCGCCCCCGGCCAGACGCGAGCCTCGCTCACACGCATGACGGCCTGCGGACTCAAGCGCTCGGCGATGGCATGGCCCGGCTCGGCGCTAGCGCGCTCCTCGCCGGCGATCAATTGGAGGATGCGGCTCTCCGTGATCTCCTTGCGCTCCAGGCAACCGACGTCGACGCCGTCGCGGAGCACGGTCGCGCGGTCGGCGATGCGGACAAGCTCAGCTGTCCGATGGGTGACGATGAGGATACTCGTGCCCTTCGCCTTCAGTTGCCGCAGCTTGCGGAACAGGCGCTCGGTTGATTCGAAGTCGAGAGCGGCGGAGCTTTCATCCAGAATGAGGATCTGCGGATCGGTCAGCAACGCACGACCGATCGTGATCCATTGCTTGAGGCTCAGCGGCAGATCGCCGACTGGTGTCGAGTGGTCGAGATCGAAGCCGAGAAGCTCCTGCATGATTGAGGAGGCTTTCTTGCCCTTCTCCTCGGTGTTCATGCTAGAGCCGAACAGGCTATCGGCGCCGAGATAGAGATTGTCGAGCACCGAGCAGGCGTCGGCGACGAGCACTTCCTGATAGACGTTGGCGATGCCCATCCGGCGGGCTTCGACCGGCGTCGTCGCCGTTTTGCCGAGCACGGCCACCTGACCGCTGTCGGGAATGAGGACGCCCGATACGACCTTGGCCAGCGTGCTCTTACCCGAGCCATTGCCGCCGACGATCGCATGCACCTCGCCGGCGAAGGCGCGAAGATTGGCACCTCCGAGCGCGACCGTCGGCCCGAAGGTCTTCACGACCTTGATGATGTCGACGGTCGGGTAATTCATGGCCGCTGCACGCGTCCGATTATCTGGCTATCCCCAGCTCTCTATGTGGAACGGCCGCCCCGTCTGGGAAACAGGGCGGCCGTTTGATGGTTAACCCATAGGCGTCCTTACGGCTTGTACGCCTCGGGATCAGCGGGTTTCAGGAAGAAGTTGTCGAGGAAGGCCTTGCCGGCCCAATTTTCGGCGCCGACATTGTACCAGCCGGCCGACTCCTCGTCGCAATCCTCGCCGAGCACCTTCTCGAGACCGGCGAAGTCCATGGTCTGCGGACGCGCCAGGATCGACTGCAGCTTCGGGCCTTGGCCCTGCAGCGTGCGCATCATGACGTTCCAGGACATCTCGAAGTCGTCGCCGGGCGGCCACGCATGGATCGCGCCGGAGATGAACTTCGAGTTCTTCCGCCAAGTGCAGAGCGCACCCAGCTCGCCGCCGACCGTGATCGGAACCATCGGACGGCCGGATTGCTTCAGCGCGCGAACGGCGCCGAGCTCGGAGGCCGACTGGATGATGATGCCGTTGAGCTCACCGGTATAAGTCGCGAGCCACTTCTGGATCTCGGCCTGGGCGACCTGGTCGGTCCACATGCCGGCGACCTGGCCGACGACCTTGACGTCCGGATGCTTCTCGAGCGCCTTCAGGATGCCAGTGTTCTGCGAGTCGGAGGCCGACGTGCCGGGGATGCCCTCGACGACGAGAACGTTGCCCTTGCCGCCGATCTCCTTCGCCATCCACTCGCCCATCATCATGCCGCCGACCACGAAGTTGGCCGAGGAATTGACGGCGTAGGGGGAGGTCAGGTAGCCGACCGCCGAGAAGGTCGGAACACCCTTCTGATAGGCGTACTCGACCGTCTGATTGAGGGCCGTCGGGTTCGAGCAGCACACGATGAGGGCGTCGACGCCTTCATCGACGAGCTGGCGCATCTGCTGGATCTGCGTCGCGTCGTTGAGGTTTGACTGAGTGATCTTGACCTCCTTGATGAGGCCGAGCGCCTTCCACTTCGGAAGGATCTCTTCCTCGAGGCGCTTCATGACGTCGGCGCGCCAGGTGTTGCCGGCGTAGGAGCTGGCATAGCCGATCGTCCACGGCGGCGGGTTCTTCGCCTTCCAGTCGCGATAGGCGCTCTCGCCGATTGGCTGCACCGGATCGATCGCGTCCTTGTTGTAGAGCTCGTCCTGGATCTCCTTCGGCAGCTCGTCGACGCCGCCGGCCAGTGCCGGACCGCTGGCTGCAAGTGCGGCCACCACGGCCGTCACGCTGGCCAGGCTCTTGCGGAATGTGCTCAAGTCGTCCTCCCTTGCTGATACGTGCCCTGAACGGGCCTCCCGTCGACCCTTCGCAGGGTTCAGCAAGGCTTATCCGGCGCACGAGGCGCGAAGAGGAAATACATTTTCAAAATAGGCTTTAGACGGGCGGGGTATGGGAGTGGAATCGCTTGAGGAATTGCCCGCGCGGCGGCTTCGTCGCCACGCGGGAAGAGCATCAAGCCATGATCGACCCGCGCGAGGAGAGGAACTCCTCGACCGCCGAAACGAACGTCTCGTAGTGCTTGTCCTCGAGCGGCAGCGACAGCGAGATGAAACCGCGGCGCGCGACGTACTGGCCCGCCTCCAGCATGTCGAGATGGAAGAGCTTGGAGAGGTTGTCGTAGCGCTCGGTGGCCGCGTCATCCTTCGGCCACCAGTCCTCGGGCTTCTTGATCGGGCCCGACTGGAAATGCACGGCCATGATCGAACCCTGGCCGGCGATCTGGAAGGGCAGGTCCTTCTTCGCCGCAATCGCATTGACGCGGGCCTTCAGATCGTCGCCGCGCTTGTTGAGTTCGACAGCCACCTCGGGCGTATAGATCTCCTTCAGGCCGACGACCCCGGCCGCCATGGTCAGCACGTTGTTGTTGAAGGTGCCGGCATGCGAGATGGCATCCGCCCGATAGGGATCGTAGCGGGCCATGATGTCCTTCCGCCCGCCGAAAGCACCGAAGGTCATGCCGCCGCCCAGATACTTGCCGAAGGCCGTCAGGTCCGGCGTCACGCCGTGCTTCTTCTGCAGGCCGCCGTCGGAGAGGCGAGAGCTCATCACCTCGTCGAAGATGAGCAAAGCGCCATGCTTCTTCGTCGCCGCGCGCAGCGCCTTGAGGAACGACGGCTCGGCGGAAATCCCACCGCCGCCGCCCATGATCGGCTCGATGACGACGGCCGCGAGGTCCTTGGCATGCTGCTCCATGAGGGCCAGCGTGCCCGCCTCGTCATTGTAGGTGGAAATGACCCAGTTGAAGGGCGCGTTGATCGGCGGCTTCACCTTGCCGAAGTAGAAGACGCCGCCGTGATAGGCGCCGTTGAACACCATGATCTTTTCGCGGCCGGTATGCATGCGGGCGGTGGAGATCGCGAACAGGTTGGCTTCCGTGCCTGAGTTGCAGAAGCGGATGAGCTCGATCGAGGGGAAGCGCTCACAGATGAGCTCGGCCAGCTCCGCCTCGTACTGATTGGGCCCGCCGAGCGTGATGCCGCCGTCGAGCGCCTTCTTGATCGCGGCCTTGAGTTTGGGATGCGAATGGCCGTAGAGGCCGGCCGTGTACTCGCCGAGGAAGTCCGTGTAGGTGTGCCCGTCCGCGTCGGTGACGGTGCAACCTTCTCCGGAGACGAGCGTCAGCGGGAAGGGGCCGTAGTGCAGCACGGTACGCGTATTGCCGCCCGGCATGCTCTCGGCGGCCTTCAACGCGCGCGCCTTGCTCTTCGGGTTGCCCGCGACGTAGCGCGCCTCGGCTTCCGCGGCGGCACTGGCGAGATCGGCATTGGGCTTCAGTTTCGGCTGGGCCATGGGGTGTGTCCTCTCTAGGGTGTTTCCGTTTTTCGTTGAATCACTTCAACACCCTAATTTCTTGGTTTGTCGATCGGGTACGATGGGCTTCAAGGGGTCGCGTAAGTCGACACCTTATGCAGCCCAGATGGCTGGCGAGGATGTCGG
>JANNSX010000512.1:0-12350 GCA_031403155.1 Hyphomicrobiaceae bacterium | reverse complement strand
GTTTCGAGGCCTGCTCAGGCTTCACGCGTGTTACGGCCCGCTGGATCGCTCGACCGCCCAAGACGGCCTTTGTCACGAGGCTTCGACGGAGCCAGTTACCCGGCTACATCGCTCGTCAGCTACCAGGCCAAATCGACAACTACCTGGGTGGAACCTTCCTCCACTGACACTCCGCGCCTTCGGGGCGCACTACCAAACTGCGGAATGCTCGCCCAGTACGGTGGCCCCGAAGGGGCCATGGACTGTAGCCACGGGTGAGCTGCGAGGCTGGGCCAACGCCCGGCCTCGCAGCGAAACCCGTGGAGAGAAGGTTGCAAAACGCTGCCCCGGCAGGGGCAGAGGAGAACCGCTCCATGCTTCCTCCGCCCCGTTGGGGCGGGACTTCGGGAGCGACGCTTCCACGGGTTCCGCTGCGCTCACCCGTGGCTACAGTCCCCAGCCCCTCCGGGGCTTGGCCGGTCTTGCCGCTGTCGAAGAAACGGGCTTGGATGCGGGTCAGGCATTTTGCGGTTTGGTATCATACCCGTGGATCGTTGCTGCCGCGACCATGACAGTGGGTGGGGATGGGCAGGAGAGCAACGAAGAGAGCGGTAGTTCGCAAGACCTCCCCCCACCGTCATGCCGCGAAAGTCAGCATCCACGGGAGTGCGTAGCTGGCAACGAGACCTGCCTCGGGAGCCCCACCCGTTCTTCACTCACGCTGCCTTTCCGCTAAGTCGCGCCACAGGCTTCTCGCTGATAGGTAAATGCACGATGGCCGCGAACACGCCGAGCCCGATGCCCATCCACCAGACGGGGTCGTAGCTGCCCATCTGGTCGTAGAGGAGGCCGCCGAGCCAGACGCCGAGGAAGCTGCCGATCTGGTGGGAGAAGAACACGATGCCGAACAGAGTCGCCATGTAGCGCACGCCGAATATCTGGGCGACGAGACCGGAAGTGAGCGGAACCGTCGAGAGCCAGAGGAGCCCGGTGGCCGCCGCGTAGACGAGGATCAGGGTTTCGCTCTTGGGCGCGAGCATGAGAATGGCGGTGATGATCGAGCGAGCGATGTAGATGGCGCTCAGGCTATAGGCCTTCCGCCAGCGCTGTCCGGCCCAGCCGGCGGCGAAAGAGCCCGCGATGTTGAACAGGCCGATGAGCATCATCGCCGCCGCACCAACGGCCGGCGAGAAGCCGAGATCCTTGATGTAGGCCGGGAAGTGAACCGAGATGAAGGCGAGCTGGAAGCCACAAACGAAGAAGCCAGCGGTCAACAGACGATAGCTGCGATGGCTCATCGCCTCCTTGAGGGCCGCTCCCATCGTCTGCTCGGCCGCCGCCCGGCCTTCTCCGCCTGGATCGCGCGGCAGGATGAAAGCGAGCGGAATGATCAAGAGCACAGATACGGCCAGCACCAGGAGCGAGTCGTACCAGCCGTAGCTCGTGATCAGCGCCTGCGTGACGGGCGAGAAGACCACCTGTCCCATCGAGCCCGCCGCTGTTCCCAGGCCGAGCGCCATTGATCGCTTCTGCGGCCCGACGACCTTGGCGATCGAGGCGAGTGCGATCGAGAAGCCCGTGAAAGCGATGCCGGTGCCGAGGAGAACACCGCCGAACAGATGCAGCGCTAGCCCGCTCTCGGACACCGCCATGCCATAGACGCCGGCCGCATACAGGACTGCGCCCAGTGCCAGCACGCGCGAGGGCCCGAACTTGTCGGCGAGTGCGCCAGCGATCGGCACGGCCGCACCCCAGAGCAGGTTCTGGATCGCCATGGCGAGGCCGAAGGTCTCCCGGCTCCAGCCATTGGCGACCGTCATGGGATCAAGGAACAGGCCCATGACCGAGCGCGCGCCGAAACCCAGCAGCGCGATCAGACACCCGGCGAGGATGACGGCGGTGGCGGTGCGATGGAGGGGAGTCGGAGCAGGGGTGATGGACATCGGACATTCCTCATACCGAGCTCATGGAGCGGGCCGTGGACACGGAAGACACAAAACTCCTATGGCTCTTGACCAAGCTGATCGCAGTTGCCCGTCGGGATTAGTGGGATGCCGGTCTGGCGCAGTCCGGAGCTGGGTCAGGGCGGTGCAACACGTGGAAGTTGGCGCGTTGGTTGACGATGACCTTCCTGCTGGCACGCGACCAGGGCTTGCAGGCCGAGTTGCGAGCTTTAGGTAGCTGCCTGCGCCGCCTCAACTTCGTGTGCATTTTGCGCGTCTCGCATAGACGTCTCCATTTGCTCGATCTCTTTGTCTGTCAATTCTCCAAATAGCTTGCGCTTCCCCTTGGGAAAACGACCGCCATTTTGCATGCAAAGGCGAACAAAAAGGGAGACCTTCTTGTTCGGCATGTCCACGACCTCGCGAACGGCTTTGTAAGCTCTGTCGTAAGCTCCTAAGAAGTCAAGCTCTTCGGCAAGGTCCGTTCGGATCGTTTCAGCCACCCTGTCATAAAGATACTCAGCTTGCGGAGTGGCGTCGAAGTATCGGTAAAAGTCGGCTGTATCGCCGCTGACCTCTAATCGTTGTTCCGGGGCTTGTTCACTCAGCAGGCGCCATTCAATAAGTCCAAGGAGCGGTTTAGAGAACTTTTCTAGGGTGTCATCATAGGCTGAGAGATCTCTAACGATGGCTACCGATATTGGAAAGATAACACCCTCAGGCGTAAACCCTTTTTTTGCTAGCACGCTGTGAATCAAAAAACGATGAATGCGGCCATTTCCGTCCTCGAATGGATGAACAAAGACAAAGCCGAACGACAGCAGTGCGGCTGATATGACAGCGTCAACGCCTTCTGCTAGGACGCGTCGGCCAAAGTCGATCCATGCATCCATCAGTCCTTGCACGTCTTCCGGTTTGGGCGTGATCAGATGGACGATCTCTCGATATCCGCTGGCAGTTTCGCCGACGTAGTTCTGTTCGGCGCGCCAATCCGAGGCTGCGTACCGCTCGTCCACAATTTTGTTCTGAAGCGCGATTAGAGCCTTCTTGTCCGAGAGTTCGAACTTCGCTGCTTCCATCAGGGTGGCTACAAACCGTTCCTCGCGCCTTGGGTTCGCTTTTTCTCCTTCGATCTCAAAGGTCGACCTCGTTTCCTTCGTGTAAAGATAGCTGACTGCCCGCCGCAACACGCCTGGATCAACTGCCTTGGTAAGGGTCGCCACTTCCTTATCTAGCGCTTGCTCCAAACGTGTCGATAACTTCTGGCTCTTGCGAACGATCGGACAAAAAGTGGAGACCCCCAATAGGTTGTCCCAAACTCTGTGCCGAGATGACGTGCGCCTCGCACCGACTATGTGGCGTTTCGGGTTGAGCACATCCGTATAGGCGCCAGCTTTCGCATTTGGAAGATCTTCAATTCTTTGGCCGGTAAGAAACTCGTAGAGGAACCACGCTTTGCGAGAGTACGCTCCGGTCGGCTCTCCTTGTACCCAGGTTCTTACGAGCCCTGGCCCCAGCTTCTTGAAAGCTGCGGACAGAACCAAAAGTTCCGTTGGCTCATTCTTGAGAGCGAACAGAAGATGAGACTGCAAGCTTCCGTCGTGGGCAAACCTCTTAGGGTAGGTTTCGACCGCCCGATGGCTATGAACTTCGGACTTCCGAGCCGACCCACCAATGACGCTCTCCGTGAATGGAGAGGGCACATTAAGTTGCAGTTCCTTGACTATGGCCGTATATCCGGTCTTCATTTTGATACCGAAGCGGCTCTGGCCCGATTTAGTAGTTCTTCCCAAGGCACTTTTGATTCTGGATGGCTATCAGGCTGATTTTTCAATTCCAGTGCCCTCTGACCAGTTCTGCGGGCACCCTCGCCACCGAAAACGGTTCTAGATTCACATTTTTAGTTCTAAACTCCATAGAAATCAATCATTTTGATTCTGAGAAGTGCTGCTAATGGGTTTTCCAGTCCCGAATTACGGGACCTGTCAAAGCCAGTCTGAGCCCGCACGGCGCTCGCAACGTGGATGAAAGCACTACCCACCATGCCGGTTCGAAATGTTACCCAGCCTCCCGATTGCATAAGCACTGCTATCCGGCTCAAATCGGCAAGTCCTCTAGCCCGCAGCCGCCGCAACCGCGCTCGCCCGCAACCGCTCGCTGTCGCTCTTGAGTTGCCCGCAGGCGGCCATGATGTCTCTTCCGCGCGGGGTACGAACCGGGCTCGCATAGCCCGCTTTGTTCACCACCTCGGCGAAGCGCTCAATCTGCGTCCAATTGGAGCATGTGTAGGCTGTGCCCGGCCAGGGATTGAACGGGATGAGATTGATCTTGGCCGGGATGCCGGCGAGCAGCTTCACCAGCGCGCGCGCATCGGCGAGCGAATCATTCACCCCATCGAGCATGACATACTCGAAGGTGATGCGGCGGGCGTTCGAGAGGCCGGGATAGTCGCGGCAGGCCTGCAGCAGCTCGGCGATCGGGTACTTCTTGTTGAGCGGGACAAGCGTGTCGCGCAGTTCGTCGCGCACGGCGTGCAGCGAGATCGCCAGCATCGTGCCGGCTTCCGCACCCCAGCGCGGGATCTGAGGCACCACGCCCGAGGTCGACAGCGTGATCCGCCGCTTCGACAGCGACAGCCCGTCGCCATCGGCGATGATCTCGATGGCATCACGGACGTTGTCGAAATTGTAGAGCGGCTCGCCCATGCCCATGAGCACGACATTGGTGATCGCCCGCTCGCCCTCGGGGATGAGGCCATCCGCCGGCTTCGCCAGGCCCGGCCAATCGCCGAGGCGATCGCGCGCCACCATGACCTGGCCGGCGATCTCTTGTGGGGTCAGGTTGCGGACGAGCTTCTGCGTGCCGGTATGGCAGAAGGTGCAATTCAGCGTGCAGCCGACCTGGCTCGAGATGCACAGCGTGCCGCGATCGGACTCGGGGATATAGACGCACTCGACCTCGGGCGCGCGCGCCTCGCGGCCGGTGACCGGCAGCCTGAGCAACCACTTCCGCGTGCCGTCGCTCGAGACCTGTTCGGTCACGATCTCGGGGCGGGTGAGCGAAAATCTCTGTTCAAGCTCTGCCCGGAGCGTCTTCGAGACATCCGTCATGGCCGCGAAGCCGGTGACGCCCTGGACGTAGATCCAGCCCCAGAGCTGCTGCACGCGCATCTTCGCCTGTTTTTCCGGCACACCGGCGGCGATCAGCGCATCGCGCATGCGCGCGCGTGTCAACCCGGCGAGAGTCGGCTTGGCGGTCGTAAAGGATGTGGGCAGGGCGGTCATGGGGCCTGTCTATCCGGCCTTGCCGTCCCGGTCCAGGATCTGGTCGCGGGTCAGCCGGATCTTGCCCCAGATCCAGGCGAAGGACAGGATCAGGCGGAGCAGCGTCAGAGCGTAGAACATGCGGAAGGTAAACGCGTAAACCACAAACCAGAACAGATCGTGGTTCATGCGGTGGGGCGTCAGCCAGACGTCGAAATGTTCCATGAAATCGAAGAAGGCGCCTCGGATGACGAGGTCGAAAGTGAAGGTCAGGATAGAGGGCAGCGTGGCGCGGCCTTCGGCGAACAACGGCGCCTCGATGTTGCGCTGAATGAACCAGAGGCTGGCTGTGAACAGGAAGAAGAAGACGATCATCGGTATGGCGAGCGAGCGGTAGTAGATGAGGATGGTGCGGAGGACCGAGCCCGAGAAGGAATAGTCGACCCGCTGCTCGAGATCCTCCGCCATCTTGTAGTGGTAGAAGAAGATGAAGGTGCCCGCCGCCGTGAACAGCACGGCATTGAACACCGCGAACCAGATGGGCCAGCCGAAGCCTGAAGTGCCGGTCATGTGCGTTTGTCCGTCGTCCGCTCAGATAGGCCGACGAATGGGGCTGGCGCGCTTAGAGGTCAAGCCCGCGCTGCAGGAGCGAACCCAGCCTTCGCAGGTATGGTAAGCAAGTCGTCGCCGCGCGCCCTTTCCTCCCCCTTTCTATGGGGGAGGACTGTTCGCCTTGGGTTTAGCGCCAGCTAAACCCTTAGGCGAACATAGGTGGGGGTGCTCGTGCGGCACGCTCGGTTTCAATGTCGGTCGGACGCCAGCATCAACTCACGCATATTTCGCCTCAGTAAGACTTTCGCGTCTTGGTCAACGAAATTGCCAACGCGTTGCTCGGGTCGCCTTCGGTTCGGCAGGTCTGAGGGCGCCGCGCCAGCACCCCCACCTAGGCGCGCCTAAGGACTTAACCGCTGCGCGGTTAAGCCCAAGGTGCGCGGTCCTCCCCCATAGGAAGGGGGAGGAAAGGATGCGGCGACTTCTCGGACTTCTTAAGATCGCAGGAATCGCTGTACTCGCCTTGAATCTCACTCACACGCTCCTTGCAATCCGCGCAACGAGCTGATCGGCGAGCTCGGTTTCGAGGCGGGGGCGCAGCCGCGTGGTCTTGATGGCTTCGGTGGTCTGGCGGAGTGCGGCCTCGAGTTTTTCCGCGGTCCAGGCGCGGCCCTGCTGGGCGAGCGCCGTCGCTTGCGAGAAGTGCGGTGGTGGACGCAGACCGCGCACCGCCTCGTCCGGCGACCGGCCGCCGTCGATGGCGCCCCTGAGCTGCATCAGGCGCAGGATGTGCCGCTCCATGAAGATGAGGACCGTCTGCGGGCTTTCCCCGCTCGAGACCGCCCGCTCCAGCTCGCGCAAAGCCGGCCCCGCCCTGCCCGCGAAAGCCGCCGCGATGACGCGATCGACCGCCAGCTCGCTCGCATCGCCCGAAATGGCATCGATGTCGGCGATGGTCACCTCGGGCTTGCCGAGGCAATAGAGCGCAAGCTTCTCGACTTCCGCGCGGGAAAGGGCACGATCGGCGCCCAGCCGGCTGACGAGATAGCTGCGGGCCTCCTTGCCGATCTCGAGCTTATGCCGTTTCAAAACCTCGCGGATGAGCTGATCGATGGCGGCTTCATCGTCGGGAAAGCAGGCAACGGCGGCGGCGTGGGGGGCGGCCGCGAAGATCTTCCGCAGCTTGTTGTCCGGCTTGAGGTTGCCCGCCTCGACGATGAGGAGGCCCGCGAGCGGCGGTCCCTCGATCAGCTCGGTGACAAGCTCCGGCCTCGCGGCTGACTGCAGCAAGAGGCGGATGATCTTGCGGTCGCCGAACATCGAGAGGTTGCGCAGCTCGACGGCGAGGCGATCGGGGGAGTCCTGCAGGTCAGTGTCCGTCAGCCGGAGGATTTCGCCGGGCATCTTGGGATCGGCGGCCCAGGCCTTGGCCGCCGCCTCGCCGCGCTCCGACACGAGTCCGGCGTCGGGACCGTAGAACAGCGCGGCGGTGACGTTCGCCGGAATAGCGCGGGTGAAGCCGTTAGCTTGGTGGGCTTTGATGTCCATGTGAGCTTGAGTCACTCCTCGTCGCGTGGTGAGGTCCGTTGAAGTTCAACCCCTCACCCGCCTGTCGGCACCCTCTCCCCAAGGGAGAGGGCCGAAGAATTGATAGGCCTTTCCAGGATCAAGAATGCGCAGCTGTTTGGGCTGGAACTTGTGACATCCGGAACCCGATGCTAACCCGGAAACCGCTCGTCGTAATCGGCGCGCGCTGCCCCCAGAATGCCGCGCGCTGTCTTCGCATCGTAAACGGGATCGACCGTGATGGCAGCGGATGTCTCGCCGGGCAGCGATTTGTAGGTGAGGAAGTAGTGCCTGAGGCGATCGATGACCGGCTGCGGTAGCTCGGAGACATCGGCGAACTCGCCATAGGTCGGATCGCCGATGAGCACGGCGAGAATCTTGTCATCGGCCTCGCCCTTTTCGACCATGCGAAGACCCCCGATCGGCCGCGCGTCCAACAGGATATCGCCGCGCGAGATCGGCCGGTCCGTCAGCACACAGATGTCGAGCGGGTCGCCGTCGCCCTTGGTGACCTGCGGGCCGCCAGGAATCGAATGCGCCGCGACCCGCGTGCCGCAATAGGTGCGCGGCACGAAGCCATAAAGCGTCGGGCAGAAGTTCGAGAACCGCTGTGGGCGATCGACCATCAGATAGCCCGAGTGCTTGTCGACCTCGTATTTCACCCCGTCCGTCGGGACGATCTCGATATAGGCCCGGACCAGCTCGGGGAACCGCAAGCCCGGATCGAGGCCGTGCCAGGGGTGGGGGCGATGCGTCAGGGGGCGATTGGGCATGGGTGGCAGTGTATCGCAAATGCTCGGAAAGGTCTCAAGGCATCAGTCTCACTAAAAGCCTCAGCATCTGCGCTATAGTACCCTATACTTTCCGTCCCATCATGCCGCAAACTTGTCTTGTCAAGAAGTTGCGTTCCCTGATGCTGGGCAACCGCATGCGGCGATCTCATGTGGTCTGAGAAGTCACCGCACCCTTTCCTCCCCCTTTGTATGGGCGAGGACCGCGCGCCTTGGACTTAGCGGAGCAGCCGGTAAGTCCTTAGGCGCGCCAAGGTGGGGGTGTTCATGCCTTAGCACGAGACTTTGCGAGCGGAGAAGCGCTTTCATGAGGCATCGACGATGCCTTCATTGGCGACACGGAATTCGGTCCTGCGCCGAAGCATTCGTGCTGGGGTGCTGGCAAAGAACTGACAGTAACAAGGAGATCGCGGCACGAGCACCCCCACCTATGTTCGCCTAAGGGTTTAGCTAACGCTAAACCCAAGGCGAACAGTCCTCCCCCATAGGAAGGGGGAGGAAAGACTGCGACGGCCTTCGAAGACAACAATGTCGCTGTTGAGGAAGGAGACGCCAGGCTGCCCTAAGCCGCCTGCGAGAGATGTGCCGCGATCCGCGTCCTTATGCTGTCGGCGATCGTCTTGGCGGCGCGGTCCTCGGCGTCCTTGCGGGCGCGGATGTTGGCGAAGATGCTCTCGACCTTCTGGTAGGCCGCGCGCCCCTGCGCCTTACCCGTCATGAGCACCGTGTTATCCTCGGCGCGGATCAGCTTGAAATCGGCGTTGAGGGCGAAGACGAGGCCCTTGGCGTTGCCGTCGATCTCCACCAGAGTCGATTGCGCGGATTCGCGCAGCGCGATTTCCAGCCGGTAAATCGGAGCGGCCACTTCGCCGCCGCCGGTCGTCTTGAAGACCAGCTCGTTGCGGACGACCTGTCCAACCCGGCCGGGAATCGCCTTGATGTCGATCGCCGCCAGCTGATCGCCGACACCGGTGCCACCGGTCACGGCCGCCGAGCCGTAAAGCGGCTGCATTCCGCAGGCGGAAAGCACCGGTCCGAGCAGAACAAGCGAAAATGCTGCCATCGCCGAACGGCGGGAGATCATGACTTGCTCCCTAACCTTGTCATCGTGTGGCGCCTCGCAATTGCCGACCAGCGCCGCTGAAATCTCTCAGTCGGCAATTCGGAGACGGGACACTAGCCGACGACATTGACGATCCTTTGCGGCACGACGATGATCTTCTTCGGCGATTTGCCATCCAAGGCGCGCACGACCGCATCAAGCTGCATGACGGCGGCCTCGATCTCCGAAGCAGGCGCGTCGCGGGAAATCGTCAGCTCCCCCCGGCGCTTACCATTGACCTGTACGGCAATGGTGATCGTATCGTCAACGAGCAAGGCCGCTTCGGCCGCCGGCCAGGGCTGATCTGCCAGCAATGTGTTGTATCCGAGCCTCGCCCAGCACTCCTCGGCCAGATGTGGCATCATCGGGCCGAGCATCTGGATGAGCACTTCGGCCGCCTCGCGGATAGCCCAGGGGACGCCCTCCTCGGACTTGGCGAGCGCCCCCGTCAGCGCCGAGGTCAGCTCGTAGAGCTGGGCGACGGCCACGTTGAAGCGTAAGCCTTCCAAGTTCCGCGAGAAGCCGTCGATCGTCTTGTGGGCGGCGCGGCGGAGCGCCTCGCCCTCGGGCCCGAAGCTCGCCGGCCGGACGGCGCCCTTGGCCGAACCCTTGGCCATCACCTCGTCGATCGCCCGCCAGACCCGCTGAATGAAGCGACGGGCGCCCTCGACGCCCGACTCCGTCCACTCGACGTCGCGCTCGGGCGGGCTGTCGGACAGCATGAACCAGCGCGCGCAGTCGGCGCCGTACTGGCCGATGATGTCGTCGGGATCGACGGTGTTGCGCTTCGACTTCGACATCTTCTCGACCGAGCCGATCTCGACGTCCTCGCCAGTCGCGATGAGCGTTGCGCGCCGCCCGTTGCCGCCGCTCTCGATCTTGACCTCCGCCGGCGTCGCCCAATGGCCGTCCTTCGCGCGATAGGTCTCGTGGATGACCATGCCTTGCGTGAACAGCGCACCGAACGGCTCTTTCAGATTGAGATGTCCCGTCTCACTCATCGCCCGGCAGAAGAAGCGCGAATAGAGCAGATGCAGAATCGCGTGCTCGACGCCGCCGATGTACTGGTCGACGGGCAGCCAGTGGTTCGCCGCCTTCGCATCGACGGGCGTCGTGGCGTGGGGCGCGGTGAAGCGGACGAAGTACCAGGAGCTATCGACGAACGTATCCATGGTGTCCGTCTCGCGCTCGGCTTTCGCCCCGCATGCCGGACAGTTGACGTGCTTCCACGTCGGGTGCCGCGCCAGCGGATTGCCGG
Organism: Hyphomicrobiaceae bacterium; assembly: GCA_031403155.1. GTDB lineage: Bacteria > Pseudomonadota > Alphaproteobacteria > Rhizobiales > Hyphomicrobiaceae > JANNSX01. The sequence goes on along the minus strand of JANNSX010000512.1, from coordinate 1,896 downwards.
GGATATCGAAGGTCGCGTCCTCAGGTAGCGTGACCGGCAGATCCTTGTCCGGTACCGGCACGACGCCGCAGCTCTTGCAGTGGATGACGGGGATCGGGCAGCCCCAGTAGCGCTGGCGCGAGATGCCCCAGTCGCGCAGGCGATACTGGACTTTGAGCGCGCCGGCCGGCTGGTTGCCGAGCGTCGCCTTCTCCAAGCGCTGCTGCACCTCCTTGAAGGCGGTCGTCGTATCCATGCCATCCAAGAAGCGCGAATTGATCATCACGCCGTCGTCGACATAGGCTTTGTCGCCGATCGAAAAGGTCTTGGCGTGCTCGCCCTTCGGCATGACGACGGGAACCACCGGCAAGCCGTACTTGCGCGCGAATTCGAGATCGCGCTGGTCGCCCGAGGGGCAGCCGAAAATGGCGCCCGTGCCGTACTCCATCAGCACGAAGTTCGCGACATAGACCGGCACGGTCCAATTGGGATCAAACGGATGCACGGCCAAGATGCCGGTATCGAAGCCCTGCTTCTCCGCCGTCTCCAGATCGGCCACCGACGTGCCCATGCGGCGGCACTCCTCGCAGAAGGCCGCGAGCTTCGGATTGGTCGCCGAAGCCGCTTTCGCCAGCGGATGATCGGGTGCGATCGCCATGAAGGAGGCGCCGAACAGCGTATCCGGGCGCGTCGTGAAGATCTCGAGCTCGGTATGACCCTTCGGCGCATCCTTCAGCGCCCAGCGGACCTGCATGCCCTCCGAGCGGCCGATCCAGTTCGTCTGCATGAGACGGACCTTCTCCGGCCATTTGTCGAGCGTGCCCAACGCCTCGATCAGATCATCCGAATAGGCGGTGATCTTGAAGAACCACTGCGTCAGCTCCTTCTGCTCGACGGGGGCGCCCGACCGCCAGCCCCGGCCGTCGATCACCTGCTCGTTGGCGAGCACGGTGTTGTCGACCGGATCCCAGTTGACTTTCGAGACCTTCCGGTAGGCCAGCCCCTTCGCCAACATGTCGTTGAAGAGTTTTTGCTGGTGCTTGTAGTAGCCGACATCGCAGGTTGCGAACTCGCGCGACCAGTCGATCGACAGGCCCATGGTCTTGAGCTGGCGGCGCATGGCGTCGATATTGGCGTAGGTCCACTTGGCCGGATGCGACTTGTTCTGCATCGCCGCGTTCTCGGCCGGCATGCCGAAGGCGTCCCAGCCCATCGGGTGGAGGACGTTATAGCCCTTCGCCCGCCGGTAGCGGGCCACCACATCGCCCATGGTGTAGTTGCGGACATGCCCCATATGGATGCGGCCGGAGGGGTAGGGGAACATCTCGAGCACGTAGTATTTCGGCCGATTTCCGTCCTCGACTGTCGTGAACGTACCTTTTTGATCCCAGACCTGTTGCCAGTGGGCCTCGCGATCGGGCGCATTATATCTTTCAACGGACATGGGCTTGGCTCGCGGCGAAAAACCATCAATAATTGCAAGGTTAAGAGCCTGAAAAGCCCTAACCGGTCAAGCCGGTTAGGGAGTTGCCGCAGAGGGCGCGGTTCGACTGAGCGGGGGATATCCGTAGCAAGGCCAATAGGGAGGCCTTGCCGTCGTTTATGTTGGTTGTAGCGCGAAGTGATTCGCACCTGCCGGCACCTCTGGGGAGGCCTACTATGCAGCGTACCATCGGCATCACGATTTTCGGGCTCGGCCTCCTACTGGCCGGCTGCTCGCAAAGCACGCAAACGACGGGCACCACTGGAGCCGTCGCGCCAGGGCAAACGGCACCCGCCGCGACTGGCACGACGACAGCCGATGCTTCGTCGGCAGCCGTTCTCCCGCAAGTCGACAAGAAGAGCTGCGAGGAGCTGAAGGTCGAGCTGACGGGCTTCCAGGAAGCCAAGATCCCGCAGAAGCTCGAGCAGTTCGCG
>JANNSX010000511.1:0-9018 GCA_031403155.1 Hyphomicrobiaceae bacterium | reverse complement strand
GTCGAGGCACTCGTCGCACGCATCGAGCCGCACGGGGATTTCCTGTCGCGCCTGAAGAGCACCGGTGGGACAATCTACATCAACATCGACTTCATGGGCGATGACGGCGACTTCGGCGACGCCATCCGGCCGGAGCTTCTCTCGCGCCTCGTTGCGCTCGGCATCGACCTCGGCATTTCCGTGTGTACCGAACCACAGTCGTAGTCGGCGGCCTGCTGGAAACGGCAAATCCTGGAGATCGCGACGGCGATATGACCGGTGCGGATTGCGGCACCGGCGCCCGGCCGTTTACCCTGTCCACAAGAACCCCCAAAAACTAATCCCCGCGCGTCCGCGCGACCGCACAATCGGCGCCGGACCGTTGCGTGGCCGGCATCGCTCGAGAGATGCCATCTGCGAAGCCAAGTCCGCGCCCGGGTCCGGACGCCGCTCTTTGACATTGTGAATAGGCCCACCGGGCGAGGCGGCGATATCGCGCCGTCTCGGAGCGCCTGCGCGCGCGTAAAATCGCCAGCGAATGCGAAAGTCTTGGTAGCGGAGGAGGGACTTGAACCCCCGACCCCAGGATTATGATGACGCAGACTGATTTGGAAACGACGTAGTTTCAACAGGTTAACCGGGCGCCCGTTGCAGGAAGTGCCCAATAGCGCAGCAGAGTGCAGCATCGATCCCCGCAAGACTCCCGCACTCGAGGGATGCCTGCGGGATCGGCTTCGACCCCCAGTTTCGTAGTCGGATGGAACTGAAACGAAAGCAACGCCCATTCTGACTCTTCTAGCAGGCTGTCGGTATGCGGCCATCAAACGATTGGCAACCAAGTCAGAATGCAATGCCGGCCGGCAGCAGTTATTTCGACCTACTCGAAACGGCGTCGCGACTCAGGATGAACCATCATGCTGAACTCCGCTCCAAGCGCGAAGCATGTCCACGTAGCGATCGCGCGCGCATTGGATAAGCCCCCGCTGCGACATCGAACCAAAGTCACGGAATGTGCCGCTGCTCAAGCCGTTCAGCGCCATCGGAGGCCCAGAATCGGCTACTGTCCTTGCGCACCTGCCAGCCTCTCTGCCTTCTCGATGCGTCCCTCACGCTTAGCGGTGGCCAGCGCGTTCTGCGGCTCGCCTTGGGCGCTCGGAATTGATGCTCGTTCTGCCGCAGGGCATTCTTCGCAATGCGCCGCTCACAAGCGCTTCCCGTTGGCCAACTCATTCCTGTGGCTGCCGTGCCCAATTCGACTGTCGCTCCATCCGCCAATGCCCTCGTCTACCTCGCCAGCGACTTTGTCTGGAGCCTCTAAGAAACAGCCGACGTCTATGCCGGAGTGAGCGCTGCCCTGGCACTCTGCCTTGCCATCGTGCGGTGGATTTTCAGGATGCGGTATCAGCTTTGGAATTGAGGCGCCGGTCTGCCGGCAACCCTGTCCGCAGGTTACACCCGCCCGGAAAAGGGATGTACCTTCCGCCAATGCTCGGCGATCTCCTGGCCGGTCGCCACCCAGACCCGATCTCGCGAGCGGATGTGATCCAAGAATCGGATCAGGCCGGTGACGCGCCCCGGCCGGCCGATGATCCGATCATGAATGGCGAGAGACATCATCTTCGGCTGATCCTGCCCTTCCTGAAAGAGCACTTCGAAGCAGTCGATCATGTAGCTGGCGAAGTCATCGCCGGTGCTGAAGCCGGAATTCTCGTTGAAGCGATTGTCGTTCGTCTCGAAGGAATAGGGAATTGTAAGGTGCGACTTGCCGCCGATCACACGCCAGTAGGGCAGTTCGTCGTTCAGCGCATCGCGGTCATAGAGAAGTTTGCCGGTCTCCACGAGCAACCGGCGTGTATTGGCGCTGGGCCGACCAGTCATCCAGCCGACAACCTGCACACCGCCGATCCGGTCCAGAACCTCGAAGGCGAGGCGGATGTGCTCTCGCTCCTCAGCCTCGGGCATCGTCTGATAGTCGAGCCATCGGTAATGGTGGCTGACGAGCTCGTGGCCGCCGGCGATGAAGGCGCGGGTTAGCTCTGGATTGCGCTCAGCTGCCCGAGCCACGGCGAGGAGGCAAACCTTGACGCCGAACCGCTCGAAGAGGCGCAGAAGCCGCCAGGCCCCGACCCGCGAGCCGTACTCGAACACCGTTTCGACCATGGGCGCGCGCAGGCCCGGCAAAGCCGGAAAGCCGATGTCGTTGAGCATGCCTTCCGAATGGGCGTCGCCGTCCATGATGGAGTGCTCGCCGCCGCCCTCGAAGTTGAGGTTGATGTTCACGGCGATGCGCGCGCCGCCCGGCCATTGCGGGTCGGGGAGGTTCGGTCCGTAGCCCACATAGTCGCGATCGTCGATCATGGTGCAATTCACCCCTGCAGGTGCGGCCATGGCACGCTATCGCCAGTAGCCTTAGCATGACTGCCAGGCAAGGAGGAGCAGATGCCGAAGATCACGATCCGCGATGGTGCCGCCTATCTCAAAGGCCTCCGCGATGGCCGGCGCGTCGTCATCGATGGCAAGCTGGTCGAGGATGTGACGACGCATCCGGCCTTCCGCAATGCCGTTGCCTCCTTCGCACGTCTCTACGACGCGCAGGCAACGCCCGAGGCGCGTGAGCTGATGACCGTGCCTTGGGGCGACGACGGCCGTTGCGTCAACCGCGCCTGGATGCTTCCGCGCTCGCACGCCGATCTCGTGCTCCGCCGCCAGGCGATCGAGCGCTGGTCGGAAATGCATCTTGGATTCCTCGGCCGCTCGCCGGATCATCTCGCAACGACTCTCGGTGGTATGGTGATGGGGCTTGCGATAATCCGAGCGGCGGCGCCGGAGCGGGCGGATGCGCTGGCGGCCTATTTCGAGCATTGCGCGCGGAACGACCTCTTCGTTTCCTACGTCATTCGCAACCCGCAGGCCGACCGCTCCAAGGGCGCATCCGAGCAGGCGCGCGATGTCGTGTTGCATGTCGATGACGAAGATCTGGACGGCATCAGCGTCAGCGGCGCCAAGATGCTCGGCACCAGCTCGATTATGTCAGATGAGCTTTTCGTCGGCTCCATCGAGCCGCTGAAGCCGGGCGAGGAGCGCTATGCGCTCTCCTTCGCCGTACCCATCGCGACGCCTGGGCTGACGCTGCTGTCACGGCGCTCTTACGAGGCCGCCGCCAACTCGGCCTTCGACTATCCGCTTTCGAGCCATTTCGACGAGAACGACGCCATCGTGCATTTCGATCGCGTGCGAGTGCCGTGGGGCCGCGTGTTCGTCTATCAGGATATCGATCTGGCGCAGGCGCAGTGGCACGCGACGCCGGCGCACGTCTATCAGAACTACCAATCGCAGATCCGGCTCATGGTGAAGCTGCGCTTTCTGGCCGGGCTCGCGATGCGCGTCGCCGAGACGAACGGCGTCGCGGGCGTGCCGCAGGTGCGGACGATGCTTGGGCGGCTGGCCGCCGAGGCCACGATGGTGGAGGGCCTCGTCATCGGCATGGAGGCGGCAGGCGCGCTGCGCGGCGGCTATTTCGCTCCGTCGGCGCCCCTCCTCTACGCGGCGCTGTCGCTGACCCAGGAGATGGTGCCGCGATTCATGCTGGCGGTGCGCGAGCTGGCCGGTGGCGGCGTCATCATGCTGCCGTCGTCCGTCGAGGACCTCGCCAATGCCGGCATCCGGCCGATGATCGAGGCGACGCAAGTCTCGCCGGCGACCGACGCCCTCGGCCGCATCGCTGTCATGAAGCTCGCCTGGGATGCACTCGGCTCCGAGTTCGCCTCGCGCCACATGCAGTACGAGATGTTCTATGGCGGCGCGACCTATGTGAATCTCGGCAACATGGCCCGCACCTTCGATTGGGCGCGTGCGGCCGAGCTTGTCGAGCACGGGCTCTCATTTGGGCGTACCAATCTCAAGAGTTGAGATAGGTGAGTGCCGATAGCGCGTAGACTTTCGCGCAATCGACGAGGTCCTGCTCGTTGACATAGTCGTCGACGCCGGAGGCAAGCTCCGGCTGCGGCCCGTAGCAGACGGCCGGCACACCAAGCGCGCGCCAGCGGCTGGCATCGCTCGCCGGCAGGCGGACGACAGGCGGCGGCGCTGCGCCACGAACATGTGCGGCTGCCGTGCTGACGGACCGGGCGATCGCACTCGTCTGCGCCGTCCAGTTCGGATCCCATCCCTTGATCTTGCGCCAGGCGAGGCCGGGATGACGGGCGGTGAGCGCGTCGAGCCGTGTGCTCATATCGTCAAGCGTCAGGCCGGGCGGCAAGCGAAAGTCCACCTCGGCCGTTGCACGCGATGCAACTTGGCTGACGAAGTGGCCGCCGGAGATCATTCCCGGATTGACGGAGAGGCGCAGGCGGTGCGGGCCCGCCGCATCGCCGACACGGGCAATTTCCACTGGAGGCCGCACCTGCTCATCGTTCCACGCGTCGATCTCGGCAAGCGCATTGGCGAGGCGAGCGATCGCCGAGGAGCCGCGCGTCGTCAGCATCCCCTGTCCTGGCGGACACGCCGCCTCGAGTGCAACCCAGAGCACGCCCTTCTCGGCCACGCCCAGCGTCATGTCGCCGGGGCCTTCACCGCAGATGACGGCATCGCCGCGAAGGTCCGGGCGCTGATCTAGGAGAAATCCGGCTCCGTCGGGGCCGAAGACCGTCTCGTCGGCGACGGCCGTGTAGGTGATCCGGCCTTTCAGCGCAGGCATGCGCTCATGCAGATAGGCAAAGGCGAAGGTGAGCGCCGCGAGCGCGCCTTTCATGTTGCCAGGGCCGAGCCCATAGAGCTTGCCATCGCGTGCGGTCATCGCATAGTGCGGCACGCTCCAGGCCGACTCGTCGCCTGGAGCGATCGTGTCCATATGGCCGTTGAGGATGAGGTGCGGACCGGGCTTGCCGCTCGCGACGGTTGATACCAGATTGGGTTTGCTCTCGACACGCGCAACCGTGTCGCAAACGATGCCTCGCGTGCCGAGCCAGTCTGTCAGAGCACGCGCCACGCCCACGCAATCGCCCGGCGGATTGGGGCTCCTCTCGGCGATGAGTGATCCGAGCAGACCAACGAGCTCCTCTCGGCGCGTATCGACGAAGGCGCCGATCTCGCGGGTCGCGCTTCGGCCGTCGGGACTGTCGAGCCAATCGGTCATGCCGCTTCGCCTGCCCTCCCATGTGTGGCCAGCACCCACCTGGACAGGTGTCAGGGGCGATGCAAGATATAGATACGTTTATCCATGCGATCGACGGGAGACAATCCATGGCTCTGCTCGACGGCAAGATCGCCTTCATCACCGGCGGCGCGCAGGGGATCGGCTTGGCAGTGGCGCGCGCCTTCATCGAGCACGGCGCCAAGGTCGCCATCGCCGACGTGCAGGCGGATGTGTTGGCGAAGGCTGCCAAGTCGCTCGGCGAGAGTGCCATCGCCGTCACGCTCGACGTCACCGACGAGGCGGCGACCGCCAAGGCCGGCGCGGATGTTATGAAGCGGTTTGGTCGCCTCGATGTCCTTGTGCCGAACGCCGGCATCCTGCTCCTGAAGCATGCCGTCGACACCGAGGCCGCCGGCTTCCGCAAAGTCATCGACATCAATCTGACGGGCGCTTTCATCACGGCGAAGGTGCTGGCGCCGCACATCGTTGCGGGCAAGCGTGGTGGCCGCATCGTTCTGACGTCCTCGCTCTTCGGCCTGCGCGGCGGACGCGAGAACGCGGCCTACTCGGCCTCCAAGTTCGGCATGATCGGGCTGATGCAGTGCCTTGCCGCGGAACTCGCTCCCGACGGCATCCTCGTCAATGCCGTCTGTCCCGGCCAGATGGACACCGACATGATCCGCCAGCTCTTCCGCGACCGCGCCAAAATTCGCGGCATCACGGAGGCGGAGGTGAGGGGCGCGCTCGAGAGCAAGATCCCGGTCGGGCATCTGGGACCCCTCGACCAACTCGCCGGCACCTACGTCTATCTCGCCTCGGACTTGAGCCGCTACGTTACCGGCCAGTCGATCGTCGTCGATGGCGGCTGGCAGGTGGGGTGATCAACGGCTCGGGAATTTCGGGTGCCAGAGAATGTGCGGCGCGCCCCTTTCGTAGCCCTTTCCGTTCGGATAACTGACAAGCTCCATCTGCAGGCCCCAGGGTGCGAGAAAATAGACCCACCAGGAGCCGGCGGCATTGCCTTCCTCGATGTAGTTGGGCTCGCCTTGCACCGTGACGCCGTGCGCCTTGAGGTGGGCGACGGCCGCGTGGATGTCGTCAACATAGAAGCAGATATGGTGGCCGCCGATGTCGCTGTTCCTGGGCGGTGTGGTGCGCTGGTCCGGCGAGGAATACTCGAAAACCTCGAAGTTGAGGCCCGACTTGCAGCGCAGGAAGCAATATTTGAGGCGCGCCTTGGGATGGACGCCGAGCGATCCCGTCATGAAATCCGGATCGCCGGTGAAGTCCCCGCCGTCAAATACGAAATCGCAGCCGATAACGTTGATGAAGAAATCGATGGCCGCTGAGAGATCGGGCACCGTGATGCCGATATGCTCGCCGCCGGCAAGCCCAGGAATGCCGCGCTCCGCCATCGCCTAGCCTCCGTTTCTACGGACGTGCTCCGTGATGAGCTTGTTGACCTCGGTAGCGGCCTCCATCTGTGGCATGTGGCCAACCTTGTCGAGCAGGTGCACCGCGATGTGTGCGGGAAGCCCCTCGGCCTGCGATGCCGGAATGATCTTATCTTCGCGACCCCAAATGAGTTGTGTCGGTACCTTCGTGCCGGTGAGCACCTCGCGAAGGCCGCTCATCTGCCTGTCGCCGTCGAGCATGCTGCCGATAAGGGCGTTGAGCGCGTCCGGGACGCCGTCCAGGCGCTTGTACTTGAGGGACGCATCGACCATGTTGCGCGATACCTGATCCGCATCCGCGAAGAGGAGCCCCAGCACCTCCTTCATCTCCTTCCGCTTCTCGGCCGCCGCGAAGCCGCGCAGGAACTCGGTGCTGATTTCGGGTCCGATGCCGCCTGGCGCCAGCAATGTCAGCGATGCAAGTCGGGCCGGATGGCGCGCGGCAATGATGAGCCCGATGGCACCGCCGAGCGAATGACCGACGATGTGGGCCTTCGGGATCTCAAGTGCGTCGAGGAGGGCAACGACTGCTTCCGCGAAGTGGCGCGGGCCGCCCGATACATCAACGACAGGGGAGTTCCCATGCGCCGGAAGATCCAACGCATGTGCAGTGCGCCCCTGCGCAAGCGCTTCCTGATTGAACATCCAGCTCGTGAGATCACCACCGTAGCCGTGCACCAGCACGATGGGTGTGCCGTCCCCCTCGCCGAGCGACAGCACGTTGAGCCGATGCGCGCCCGCCTCGACGATCCGCGATACCGGGCCTTGCGCCTGCGCTTCGCCACTCACCGCAAAGCGCGATTGGAATTCGGCAACGAAGGCATCGATCTCGGCCTCGGGAACATCCCCCTCAGCAATGACACCAATGATCGCGCCACACGGTGCGACGGTTCCCGGCGGCACTACCTGCCGCCTCAGAACGCCGTTCGCCGCCGCCTCCATGACATTGGTGATCTTTGTCGTCTCGATCTCGACGACCTCCTGGCCGGAGCGCACCTCGGCGCCCTCGTTGGCGAGCCAGCCGGAGACCTGCCCCTCGGTCATCACCATGCCCCAGCGAGGCATTGTCACCGCGTGGATGCGCTCGGCCATTTCGCTCAACCCTTCTTGCCCATGACTTTTCTCACGGCCGCCTCGATCCGCTCGGGCGACGGCACGTAGACATCCTCGAGGCTCGGCGCATAGGGAACCGGCGAATGCGGTGCCGTCACCTTTACGATGGGGGCCTCCAGCGCATCGAACGCCTTTTCGGCGATGATCGAGGAGATGTCGGATGCCACCGAGCAGCGCGGATTGGACTCATCCACGATGACGACGCGCCCCGTTTCCTCCGCCATCTCGAGGATCGTATCCTCGTCCAGCGGCGAGGTCGTCCTCGGATCGACGATCGTCACCTCGATGCCCTGCTTGGCGAGATTGGCGGCCGCCGTCTCCGCCATCTTCACCATGCGGCCGATGGCGATGATGGTCGCGTGCTTTCCCTCGCGGACGACATTGGCCTCACCGAACGGCACCGTGTAGGCGCCATCGGGCACCTCGCCCTTGTCGTCGTACATCAGCTTGTGCTCGAGGAAGATGACGGGATCATCGTCCCGGATCGCCTGGATCAGCAATCCCTTCGCGTCATAGGCGTTGGACGGAATGACGACCTTGAGGCCCGGCACATGCGTGAACACCGAATAGAGCGCCTGGCTGTGCTGGGCGGCTGAGCGCCCTCCCGCACCGAATGTCGCGCGCAGCACCATCGGCGTCACGGCCCTGCCGCCGAACATGTAGCGGAACTTCGCCGCCTGGTTGATGAGCTGGTCGAGGCAGACGCCGAGGAAGTCGACGAACATGATCTCGGCGACGGGCCGGAGCCCCGTGGCGGCCGCACCCGCCGCCGCGCCGACGAAAGCGCTCTCGGTAATCGGCGTGTCGAGAATGCGCTCGCGGCCGAACTCGCCCAGGATGCCCTTCGTCACACCGAAGGCGCCGCCCCAGGCATCATCGACACCCGTCCCGGCACCGCCGGTCACGTCCTCGCCCATGATGACGACGCGCGGGTCGCGGCGCATCTCGAGCTTCAGGGCCTCGTTCAAAGCCTGGCGGATGGATTTCTGCGGCATGGGCGTCTCGCTCGGTTCTGGACTCTGACGGAAAGGGGTGCGATCAGGCGTAGCGGACGTAAACGTCCGTTGTGATCTCTTTCGGCTCCGGCTGCGGCGCGGCGCGCGCAGCCTTGACCGACTTCTCGATGAGATCGGCGACCTCCTTGTCGACGCCGTCGAGCTGGGAGACCTCGAGCAGGCCTGCCTCGGTCACGCGCTTGCGGAAGAATTTGAGGCAGTCCTCCTCGCGTCTGATCCGCTCTTTCTCCTCCGGCGTCCGATAGGTCTCGGCATCGCCTGAGAAATGCCCATAGAAGCGCGGCACCTTCGTGTGCAGCATTCCCGGCCCCTCGCCGGCACG
>JANNSX010000510.1:0-7224 GCA_031403155.1 Hyphomicrobiaceae bacterium | reverse complement strand
TAGGCGGCTTCATCGCCTTTCCGCTGCTCTTCACGCTGGGTGTCAGTGCCACCACCGCCAATCGCGCCTCGATCATCCTGGCGGCTCTGCCGGTGCTGACCGGCGCCTATGCCCATGGGCTCGAGCGCCGCTTTCCCGCCCCACTCTGGTGGATCGGCTGCGCCATCGCGCTCGCTGGCGAGGTGTTGCTGATCCTCTGGCGCGAGCCGGCACCGGCCGCGGCGCAGTCGGTCGCAACGCTTGGCGGCGATCTTCTCGTCGTCGCCTCGACGCTGTTCGCGGCGATGGGCTATGTGGCCGGCGGCCGCCTGAAGCAGCAGGGCTACCCGGCGACGGCAACGACCTTCTGGGGCGCGGCGGGAAGCGCCATCCTGCTGCTGCCGGCTGTGCCCTGGCTGCTCGGCCTCCAACTCGAGGCTGCGCCGGTCGAAGCCTGGGCGGGTGTTCTCTACCTCGCCGTCGCCGTCACCATCGTCGGCTACATCCTGTGGTACTGGGCGCTCGGCCAAGGCGGTATCGCCCGCGTCGGCCTGATGCAGTTCCTACAACCGATCTCCGGCCTGCTGCTCGCCGCCATACTCTTGGGTGAGCAACTCACGCTGCCGCTCGCCATCGCGGCGGTGTTGGTGCTGGCGGGCGTGTTCATCGCGGCGCGGGCGGGGTAGGGCGCAATAGGCCTCTTCAGGCCGTATTGCGCCGGCCGCGGTTCCGACAACGATTGCCGAGTGCGTGGCGGCGCAATACGGCCTCCGAAGGGGGGCCTATTGCGCCCTACGGCCGAGCGCCGATCCTCACCCCTCCTGCCCCGGTGTGTTGCCGCCGCGGGGCGGGCGGCGCATGAAGGCGGGGACGTGATCGCCCATGCCGACAACGCGGTCGCGCTGCGGCTCGGGTGAGTGGGACTCCTTGGCGGGGCGGCTGCGGCGATCTTCGCGGGGCCGATCCTCTGGGCCGCGCTCGCGGGTGCGCTCACGCCGGCCCTCGGGCTCCGCGCCTTCTGGCGCGGCCTCACGAGGCGGCCGGTTGCCTTCGCCCTCGGTACCCTGGCGCTCGCCACGGCGGGGACGGTCGCCGCGCGGGCGGCTTGGGCGGCGCTCCGATCGCTCGCGGCGCGGGGTCTCCTGGCGCTGAAGCTCGGCCTCGGCAGCGGGCCATGCCTCGACCACGGGCTGTACCTCGGCGATCGGCTGGGCAATCTCGGGCGGCAATTCGGCGGCGGGTTGTGGATTGGACACCATGGCCGGGCTTGCGACAAGCTCGTCCCGGCGCCCTTCGCGCCTCGGCCCACGGCCCTCGCCGCGTCCGCCGCGATCACCTCGGCCGCGCCGGCCATCGCGCCTCTCGCCGCCACCGCGATCGTCGCGCCCGGTGCCGGCCTCGGCCATGCGCTTGCGCTTGCCGGTTTTCGTGCCCGCGTCCTCGGGCGGCGGCGCGCCGACCCATTCGACCGTCGTCTTGAGCATCTTCTCGATCTCGCGGAGCGTGCGCATGTCGTCGTCGGTCACGAGCGTCGCCGAGAAGCCCTGGCGTCCGGCGCGGCCCGTGCGGCCGATGCGGTGGACATAATCCTCGGCGACAGTTGGCGTGTCGTAGTTGAAGACGTGGCTGACCTCGGGAATGTCGAGGCCGCGGGCCGCGACATCGCTGGCAGCCAGCAGCGTCAGCTCGCCATTGCGGAAGGATTCGAGCATCGCCGTGCGGTGATGCTGATCCATGTCGCCATGCAGGCAGCCGACATTGAAGCCGTGCTTCGCCAGAGACTTGTAGACGATGTCGACGTCGCGCTTGCGGTTGCAGAAGATGATGGCGTTCTTGACCGGTTCGGCGCGGATCCACTGGCGCAGCGCCTCGCGCTTCAGCTTGGGATCGGGCGAAGCGAACTTGAATCTCTGGGTGATGGTCGAGGCCGCCGTCGACTGCGGCGCCGCCTCGACGCGCTCGGGGTCTTTGAGGAAGCGCGCGACGAGCCGTTGGATCTCCGGCGGCATGGTGGCCGAGAAGAACAGCGTCTGGCGCCGGGGCGGCAGCAGCGAGCAGATCTTCTCGATATCCGGGATGAATCCCATATCGAGCATGCGGTCGGCCTCGTCGATGACGAGGATCTCGACGCCGGTCATCAGCAGGCGGCCGCGCTGGAAATGATCGAGCAGCCGGCCGGGGGTGGCGATCAGCACGTCGACGCCGCGGTCGAGCTTCTTGTTCTGGTCGTCGAAGGAAACGCCGCCGATGATTAGCGCGAGGTTGAGCTTATGATTGGCGCCATAGCGCTCGAAATGGTCGGCGACCTGGGCGGCGAGCTCGCGGGTCGGTGCGAGAATAAGCGAGCGTGGCATGCGCGCGCGCGCCCGGCCGGTCTCGAGCCGCGTCAGCATCGGCAGCACGAACGCGGCGGTCTTGCCCGTGCCGGTCTGGGCGATGCCGAGGACATCGCGGCCGGTGACCGCGATCGGGATCGCCTTGGCCTGAATAGGGGTGGGCGTGGTGTAGCCGGAGGCCTCGATGGCCGCGAGCACTTTGGCGCTGAGGCCCAGCTCGGAAAAAGACATGGTCAGGTGAAGGTTCTTTCGTTGATGGTGGAGGGTGCCACGGATTGGCAAGTGCGCGGCGGTCGTGTCGCGCGCGAGGACCACTGCCCCTGGCAGTAGCCGGCACCCTCTGGGCGTTATCTATACGCACCCTGGGTTGAATCGGATGACAGGAGATTGCGTCAAAACCGCGCAACTGTCGTGGTGAGGTGTGGATTTACACTAACAAATGACAAAGGGCGGCCAGCCGGCTGGCCGCCGCCCTTCATTTTGGCGTTGAAGCAACCGGCCCTCACGTGTGGTCGAACCGGTCGGCGTTCATGACCTTCGTCCAGGCCGCCACGAAATCCCTGGCGAACTTGGGCCTCGCATCCGACGAGCCGTAGACCTCGGCCAGCGCCCGGAGCTGGGAGTGCGAGCCGAAGATGAGATCGGCGCGCGTGCCGGTCCACCTGACCTTGCCAGTCTTGCGGCAGCGGCCTTCGAACAGGCTGCTGGACGTGTCGGTTGGCTTCCATTCGTTGGCCATGTCGAGCAGGTTGACGAAGAAGTCGTTCGAGAGCGTGCCGGGCTTGTCGGTGAAGACGCCGTGCTTGGAGCCTCCTGAGTTGGCGCCGAGCACGCGCAAGCCGCCGACCAGTGCCGTCATTTCTGGGGCACTCAGCCTCATCAGCTGCGCGCGATCGACCAGCATCTCCTCGACCGAAAGGCGGTACTTGCCGCGACTGTAGTTACGGAAGCCATCAATGGCCGGCTCGATGGCTGTGAAGGACTCGACGTGGGTCTGCGCCTGGGACGCATCCATGCGGCCCGGTGTGAAGGGCACCTTCAGCGCGCTGCCTCCCGCTTCGGCGGCCTTCTCGATCGCCGCCGTGCCGCCGAGCACGATCAGATCGGCAAGCGAGACCTTTTTGCCGCCCGATGCCGATCCGTTAAACTCTTTCTGGATCGCTTCGAGCTTGTCGATGACGTTCGAGAGCTGAGCCGGGTCGTTGACCGCCCAATCCTTCTGCGGGGCAAGGCGAACGCGCGCGCCATTGGCGCCGCCGCGCTTGTCGGTGCCGCGGAAGGTCGAGGCCGAAGCCCAGGCGGTCGCAACGAGCTCGGAGACCGAGAGGCCCGAGCCGAGGATCTTCGACTTGAGGCCCGCCACGTCGTTGTCATCGACCAACTTGTGGTCGACCGCCGGGATCGGGTCCTGCCAGGAGAGGACCTCCTTGGGCACCTGCGGCCCGAGATAGCGGGCGATCGGGCCCATGTCGCGGTGGGTGAGCTTATACCAAGCGCGGGCGAAGGCGTCGGCGAACTGCTCGGGATGCTTGTGGAAGCGACGCGAGATCGTCTCGTAGGCGGGATCGAACCGGAGCGCGAGGTCGGTTGTCAGCATCTGCGGTGCGTGGCGCTTCGATTTGTCGTGAGCATCTGGCACCGTGCCGGCACCTGCGCCATTCTTCGGCCGCCACTGGTGGGCGCCCGCCGGGCTCTTCGTCAGCTCCCACTCGAACGCGAACAGGTTGTCGAAGAAATTGTTGCTCCATTTGGTCGGCGTCGTCGTCCATGTCAACTCGAGGCCGCTGGTGATCGCATCGCCGGCCTTGCCCGAGCCATGGCTGCTCAACCACCCGAAGCCCTGGGCCTCGATGCTGGCGGCTTCGGGCTCCGGCCCGACATGGCTTTCCGCACCCGCTCCGTGCGTCTTGCCGAAGGTGTGGCCACCGGCGATGAGGGCAACCGTCTCCTCGTCGTTCATGGCCATGCGGGCGAAGGTTTCGCGGATGTCGCGGGCGGCGGCGACCGGATCGGGATTGCCGTTCGGACCCTGCGGGTTGACGTAGATGAGACCCATCTGCACGGCGCCGAGCGGGTTCTGCAGGTCGCGATCGCCGCTGTAGCGCTCGTCCGCCAGCCACTTCCCCTCCGGGCCCCAATAGACGTCCTCGGCCGGCTCCCAGACATCGGCGCGACCGCCCGCGAAGCCGAAGGTCTTGAAGCCCATCGACTCCAGCGCGACGTTGCCGGTCAGGATCATCAGATCGGCCCAGGAAATCTTGTTGCCGTACTTCTGCTTGATCGGCCAAAGCAGGCGGCGCGCCTTGTCGAGATTGCCGTTGTCCGGCCAGCTGTTGAGGGGCGCGAAGCGCTGCTGACCATCGCCCGCGCCTCCGCGGCCATCGGCTACCCGATAGGTGCCGGCGCTATGCCAGGTCATACGGACGAAGAGGGGTCCATAATGGCCGAAATCGGCCGGCCACCAGTCCTGCGAGTCCGTCATCAATGCGCGCAGGTCCTTGATGACTGCGTCGAGATCGAGGCTCTTGAAGGCCTTCGCATAGTCGAAATCGCCGCCCATCGGATTGGAGACGGCGGAGTGCTGGTGCAGGACGTTGAGGTTCAGCTGGTTCGGCCACCAGTCACGGTTCGAGGGGCCGCGCGATCCACCGGAAAAGGGACACTTGCTCTCTGCTGTCATGGTACCACCGATTGTTTTTGGGGCTGGGTCCCGCATCGTATACCGCCCTCATTGGGGCTTGGAAAGAGTGCGGGTTACCACCCCCCGTGACCCTAAGCCCGGTTGCTCCACGGGCTGGAATTGTCTAAGTCCGCAAGCCTGTCAGGGGCTAGCGGCCAAAGCCGATTCGAGGAGACACGGGAATGAGCATCGACACGTCCAAGGGGCATCCCGCGATGGACTACCGGGCCCATGACGACACCTATGCCGGGTTCTTACGCGGCGTGCAGATCCTGGGCGGCCTTCTCGTGATCCTGCTCATCCTGATGGCGATGTTCCTGGTCTAGGGGGTTTGCGTGATTGATCCCAATCACTCCAGCCCCCCAGATCCTTGGTTTTCCGTGCTTCTTATCGGAAAACCGCTTCGCACTTTTCCGGAAGCACAATGTTGGTTTTCCGTGCTTCTCATCGGAAAACCGCTTCGCACTTTTCCGGAAGCACTCTAGCTTTCCCGCCTGACTGCCCGATACCGGAGCCTCGATCCATGGTCACGATCGCGACCGTTCGTGAAACGGCCGGCGAGCCGCGCACGGCCTTGTCGCCGGAGACGGTGAAGAAATTCGCTGGCAAGGGTTGCCGGGTGGTGGTGGAGAGCGGAGCAGGGCTCAGCTCGAGATTTTCCGACGAGGTGCTGAAACAGGCAGGCGCCGAGATTGTCGGTTCTTCCGCCGAGGCTCTGTCGGTTGCCGACATCCTCTTGAAAGTCCGCCGCCCGAGTGCCGATGAGGCAGGAAAGCTCAAGTCTGGCGCCATCATCGCGGCCATGGTCGAGCCTTATGGCGACCGCGCCGGGCTCGAGGGATTGGCTTCGGCAGGTTTGACCGTGTTCTCGATGGAGCTCATGCCGCGCATCTCCCGCGCGCAGTCGATGGACGTGCTGTCGAGCCAGGCCAACCTTGCCGGCTACAAAGCGGTCGTCGATGCGGCCTCGATGTTCGAGATGGCCATGCCGATGATGATGACGGCGGCGGGCACCGTGCCGGCGGCCAAGGTGTTCATCATGGGCGTCGGCGTCGCGGGTCTGCAGGCGATAGCGACCGCCCGGCGCCTGGGCGCTATCGTCTCGGCGACGGACGTGCGCCCCGCCACCAAGGAGCAGGTCGCGTCGCTCGGGGCCAAGTTCATCGCGGTCGAGGACGAGGAATTCAAGCAGGCGCAGACGGCCGCCGGCTATGCCAAGCCGATGTCGGAAGCCTATCAGGCCAAGCAGAAGGAACTCGTCGCCAATCACATCAAGGTACAGGACATCGTCATCACCACGGCGCTGATCCCGGGGCGCCCGGCGCCACGCCTCATCACCGCCGACATGGTCCGCTCGATGAAGCCGGGCGCCGTCATCATCGATCTCGCCGCCGAGCGCGGCGGCAATTGCGAGCTGACGAATGCCGGCGAGACGGTCGATGCCGGCGGCGTCCGCATCGTCGGCCCGGTCAATCTGCCGGGCACGGTGCCGGTCAACGCCTCGAGCCTCTATGCCAAGAACCTGCTCAACTTCCTCGATCCGCTGATCGAGAAGGGTGGTCAGGCGATGAAGATCGACTGGGAGGACGAGATCGTCAAAGGCACGCTCGTCGCCCGGGACGGGAAAATTGTCCACCCGTCGCTTCAACCCAAGGAGGGCAGCACGTGAAGCTCGCCACCAGCATGCGGATCGTTGCCGGCGCGCTTGTCGCATTGGCAGCGACGACGGGCACGGCCCTCGCCTCCGAAGGCATCGCCGGCGCGGTCGATCCGTTCGTCTATCAGCTGATGGTCTTTGTGATCGCCATCTTCGTCGGCTACTTCGTGGTGTGGAGCGTGACGCCCGCGCTGCACACTCCGTTGATGAGCGTCACCAACGCGATCTCCTCGGTGATCGTGGTCGGTGCACTGCTGGCGGTCGGCGTCAGCCTCGCGGCCTCGGGCTCGATCCTGGCAAAGATTTTCGGCTTCCTCGCGCTCGTCATGGCTTCCGTCAACATCTTCGGCGGGTTCCTGGTCACGCAGCGGATGCTGGCGATGTATCGGAAGAAAGAGAAGTGACGCGAATGGCGAGTGGCGAATGGCGAATAGGGATTGGAGCTGGCGCGCAGCAGCCTAACTCATCGTGTTTGCAATCCGCCTTCGAGAGTGATCGCCTGAAGCCCATAGTCGTGCGCGCGTTTTCGCTGCTCTTTTCCATTCGCCATTCGCCACTCGCCATTCGCCCCT
>JANNSX010000509.1:0-3200 GCA_031403155.1 Hyphomicrobiaceae bacterium | reverse complement strand
GGCCGAGATCGTCGGACTAAGCATCGCCGAGCATCTGCCCTGGGACGCGGAAAACCTGCGTCATGCACTCGCTCGTCTGCCGATCCTGTCCTGACCATCGGTAGAGGCCAAAGGGCCAGGTGCGCGAGCACGGCCGCCGCCGCGACCCCGCCTTTCCCTCCCCTTAACCCCCTCCAGGGAATGAATTTTTCATTTACCGTTTTGGCCGAACTCTCCGGGCGACGTGGCAATCGCGCGATTCGATCACCACATAACGCTCGCGTGCTGACCTAGAGCATTTTCCGATCCTTGCGAATCGGAAGAATGCTCTAGGTCTTTGGTTTGTCGCATTTTCTTCGACCAACCGGGAAGCCACTTGGTCGGAAAATGCTCTAGGAGGTTTCCCCCATGTTTGGTGGCATCGACATCTTCGTTGCCGTATTCGTTCTGCTCGTCGCCATCGCCCTCTGGTCGACCATCAAGGTGGTGCCGCAGGGTACGAACCTCACCGTCGAGCGCTTCGGCCGCTACACCCGGACGCTACAGCCCGGGTTGCACATTCTCGTCCCCTTCATGGAGCGGATCGGCGCACGCATGAACATGAAGGAGCAGGTGCTCGACATCCCGAGCCAGGAGGTCATCACCCGCGACAACGCCATGGTGAGAGTCGATGGCGTCGCCTTCCATCAGGTGCTGGACGCCGCCCAGGCGGCCTACGAGGTCAACGACCTGGAACGGGCGATCATCAATCTCACCATGACGAACATCCGCACCGTCATGGGCTCCATGGATCTGGACGAGCTGCTCTCGCATCGCGACAAGATCAACGCCCGCCTCTTGCAGGTGATCGACGAGGCGACCCAGCCCTGGGGCGTCAAGGTCACCCGCATCGAGATCAAGGACATCGAACCGCCGCGGGACCTCGTCGACAGCCTGGCGCGCCAGATGAAGGCCGAGCGCGAGAAGCGCGCGCAGATCCTGGAAGCCGAGGGCTTGCGGCAGGCCGCCATCCTCAAGGCCGAGGGCGCCAAACAGGCGGCCGTGCTGTCGGCCGAAGGGCGCAAGGAAGCCGCCTTCCGCGACGCCGAGGCGCGCGAGCGCTCGGCCCAGGCCGAGGCCAAGGCAACGGAGATGGTCTCGAACGCCATCGCCGGCGGCAGCGTCCAAGCCATCAACTACTTCGTTGCCAACAACTACATCAAGGCGCTCGAAGCCATCGCCTCGGCGCCGAACCAGAAAGTGATCATGATGCCGCTGGAAGCGGCATCCGTCATCGGCTCGATCGCGGGGCTGGCACAGATTTCGGGCGAAGCCTTCGGCGGTCTCAAGCCCGGCAACGGCACGTCTCCGGCGACGCCCACGCGGCCGACGGCCGGCATGGCGCCCTGGGGTGGCGGGACGAGCTGAGTTGTGCAGGGTCAGACCCGCGGGGTCTGACCCCGTCAGAGACCAACGCAAATTTCAGTCATGGGTGACGGCATGAACTTCCTCGCAAGCCTCGGGCCCTGGAACTGGCTCATCGCCGCCGTGCTGCTCTTCATCCTCGAAGTGTTCGCGCCCGGCGTCTTCCTGCTCTGGTTCGGAGTGGCCGCCGCCGTCGTCGGTTTATTGACGATGGTCTTCGATGTGCCCGTCCTCTGGCAGGCGATCCTGTTCGGGCTCGCCGCGATCGCCTCGGTGCTGATCGGCCATAAGCTCTTTCCCTACTCGACCAACGTCAGCGACCGCTCGAGCCTCAACCTGCGCGGCCAGCAGTATGTCGGGCGGACGTTCACGCTCGAGCAGCCGATCATCGAAGGCCGCGGCAAGCTTAAGGTCGGCGATTCACTCTGGTCGGCGGAGGGCCCCGACCTCGCCGCCGGCGCGCGCGTGCGCGTGACGGGCGTCAAGGGCACGGTGCTCGTGGTGGAGGGGGCGTGACACCCCACACCGTCCTGCTGACGCAAGTCAGCATCCACGGGTGGGCGTGATACGAACGAGGTCGGGCCACAGGGCGCGGTTTCGGGTCACTCGTGCTCTACGGGATGGTTACTTCCGCGAATATGAGGAAGGGCGGGCGACCCGCAGGTCGCCCTGAGGCAGCGCCACCAGCCCCCTACCGCACCAGCACGTTCCGGAACTGCCAGGGATCCTTCGTGTCGAGATCCTCGGGGAAGAGGCCCGGACGGCCATCCAAGGGAGTCCAGTCGGTGTAATAGCCTTTAACTGGGCCCAAGTAAGGCCGCTGCACTTCCAGGCAGCGATGGAAATCCATCTCGTCGGTCTCGACGATTCCCGCATTCGGATTTTCCAGCGCCCACACCATGCCCGCGAGCACGGCCGATGTCACCTGCATGCCGGTTGCGTTCTGATAGGGCGCGAGCTTGCGCGCTTCCTCGATGGAGAGCTGCGAGCCGAACCAGTAGGCGTTCTTCTTGTGCCCGTAGACGAGGACGCCCAACTCATCGATTCCGTCGACGATCTCCTTCTCGTCGATGATGTGGATCGTGTCCTGCTTCCTCCCATTCGAGCCGAACATCTCGTGCAGCGACAGCACGGCGTCGTTGGACGGGTGATAGGCGTAGTGACACGTCGGCCGGTAAACGGCCTTGCCCTTTGCATCCCTCAGCGTGAAGTAATCGGCGATCGAGATGCTCTCGTTGTGCGTGACGAGGTAGCCGTATTGCGGGCCCGGCGTCGGGCACCAGGACCGGACGCGCGTGTTGGCGCCGGGCGACTGCAGATAGATCGCCGCGCCGCAACCGGTCTTATGCGTGCCGGCGTTCTCCGGCATCCACTTCTCGTGCGTGCCCCAGCCGAGCTCGGCCGGCTGCAGGCCCTCGGAAATGAAGCCCTCGACGGACCAGGTGTTGCGGAAGACGTTCATGGGCTTGGGAGTCTTGGTGCGCTGCGTGTCGCGCTCGGCGATGTGGATGCCTTTGATCCCAAGCTTCTGCGCGAGCTTCGCCCATTCCGGCTGACTCTCCGGCATGCCGGTCTTGACGCCCGTGTCGCGGGCGATATCGAGGATCGCTTGCTTCACGAACCAGGAGACCATGCCCGGGTTGGCGCCGCAGCAGGACACCGCCGTCGGCCCGCCGGGGTTCTTCTTCCGCTCCGCCATGACCGCCTCGCGCAGCATGTAGTTGGAGCGCGCCGCCGGGCTCATCTTCGTGTTGTAGTAGAAGCCCGTCCAGGGCTCGATGACGGTGTCGATGTAGAGCGCGCCGATGTCGCGCACG
>JANNSX010000508.1:0-5629 GCA_031403155.1 Hyphomicrobiaceae bacterium | reverse complement strand
TCGCCGCGAAGAATGCAGCTCGGATACTTCCAAGTGATGGCAGAGACGGACTCGACCTGCGTCCAGGAGATTTTCGCGTTGCGGCCGCGGCAGTCGCCGCGCTTGGTCACGAAATTGTAGATGCCGCCCTTGCCGTTCTTGTCGCCCGGATACCAGTTCTGGACGGTCGAATACTTGATCTCGGCATCGTCCAGCGCCACCAGCTCGACGACGGCGGCGTGCAGCTGGTTTTCATCCCGCATCGGCGCGGTGCAGCCTTCCAGATACGAAACGTAAGCACCCTTCTCGGCGATGATGAGGGTCCGCTCGAACTGTCCCGTCTTCTTCTCGTTGATGCGGAAATAGGTCGACAGCTCCATCGGGCAGCGCACGCCCTCGGGGATGTAGACGAAGGAGCCGTCCGAGAACACGGCCGAGTTGAGCGCCGCATAGAAATTGTCCGATTGCGGCACGACGGTGCCGAGATACTTCCGCACCAGCTCGGGATGCTCGCGCATCGCCTCCGAGATCGAGCAGAAGATGACGCCGGCCTTGGCGAGCTGCGCCTTGAAGGTCGTCACGACGGATACGCTATCGAACACCGCATCGACGGCGACGGCCGGCGCGCCCTTCTTGACCCCCGCAAGGATCTCCTGCTCCTTCAGCGGAATGCCGAGCCGCGCATAAGTCTTGAGTAATTCCGGATCGACATCCTCGAGGCTCTTGGGGCCCTCGGTCGACTTCGGCGCGGCGTAATAGTGCAAATCCTGGAAATCGATCTTCGGGTAGTGAACCTTAGCCCAGGTCGGCTCCGTCATCGCCTTCCAGCGGCGAAAGGCGTCGAGCCGCCAGTCGAGCATCCATTGAGGCTCGCCCTTCTTCCCGGAAATGTAGTGCACCGTCGACTCATCGAGCCCTTTCGGCGCCAGCACCGACTCGATGTCCGTCTCGAATCCATACTTGTACTGATCGACGTCGATCCTCTTGACCGTCTCGACCGTCTCATGAACTGCGGGCATATCCCACTCTTCCTATGCGTCTGGCGCCGGCCTCAGGCCACGCGCCGCTTCTCCATACGCGCTGTCACCGCCGCCCAGGCGGCGAGAAAGCGCTCGATATCTTCGTCTGTCGTCGACCATCCGAGACTTACGCGGATGGCGCTGTCGCGGATCGCGGGGGCCAACCCCATCGCCACAAGTGTCGCGCTCTTGCCGACCTTGCCGGACGAGCAGGCAGCGCCCGCGCTGATGGCGATCCCTTCGAGATCGAGCGCCATGACGAGCGTCTCGGCCTTTGCGTCGGGCCAGGCGATCAGAGCGGTGTTGGCAAGACGCGGCGCGTGTTCCGCAATCAGCAATGCACTCGGTGTGAGATCGCGCGTGCCATCGACAAGCCGGTCGCGCAGACCGGCGATCCGCTTCATATCACCCAAATCACGCAGCGCCGTGCGCGCCGCCGCGCCAAATCCCGCAATAGCGGCGACATTCTCGGTGCCCGCTCGCCGTCCCCGTTCCTGCCCCCCGCCACGGATCAGGGGTGATGGCGTCCACGCACCGCTCGTAACGATCGCGCCAGCACCCTTTGGTCCGCCGAGCTTGTGGGCGGAGAGGATGACGGCATCTGCGCTCAGCGCCCTAATTTCGATTTCGATCTTCCCCGCCGCCTGCACGGCATCGACAAGCACATGAGCACCCTTCGCCTTCGCCCGTGCGGCAAGTTCGGCAACCGGCTGAATGACGCCCGTCTCGTTGTTGGCGTACTGAAGACAAACGAGCATGCGGCCCGTTGCGGCATCGAGACGATCAATCGCTTCGCCCTCGATCAGCCCATCGGCGTCGACCGGCAACTCGACAATGCGCGCGCCCGTCGCCAATGCCGCCTGCCGCACGCAATCATGCTCGATGCCGGCGAATGCGATCGCGTCGAAGCCGCTCCGGATCACCGTGTTGACCGCTTCGGTCCCCCCGCTCGTGAAGATCACGTCTGCCGCGCGCGCACCGGCGAGCCGCGCCACATCCTCGCGCGCCTCCTCGATGATCGCGCGCGCCGCCCGCCCCTCGGCATGTACCGAGGACGGATTGCCGCTCGTCTCGAACGCAGCCAGCATGGCCGCCCGCGCCTCTGGCCGGAGCGCTGAGGACGCGTTGTGATCGAGGTATGTCCGGGGAGCGCTCATTCGGCTGCCACTCCCGTCGGCTGCGCCAAACCGGACCGGCCCGGTCCCAGTCGCCCGTCGAGTATGTCCTTCAACGTGACGCTGCCGAGGAAGCCCGCAATGTGGTCGCCCAGCGCATCCCAGAGATCGTGGGTGAGACACCGGTCACCGGCGACGCAACCCGCCGAACCGTGCCCCTGACAGCGCGTCATGACGACCGGCTCCTCGACCGCCGCCATCACATCGGCGACCGTGATCGCGTCCATATCGCGGGCGAGCCGATAACCGCCGAGCCGGCCGCGCGCGCTATCGACGATGCCGGCCTTGCGGAGCCGCTGGAACAGCTGCTCGAGATAGGCGAGCGAGATCTGCTGGCGCCCGGCGATGTCGGTCAGCGGCACGGCCACCTCCCCACCATTGCGGGCGAGGTCGGCCATGGCCATGACGGCGTAGCGGCCCTTGGTGTTCAAATCCATCTGGCGTCGGTCCTCAAACAGCCTTTGCCGTTGTCATGCTTGCATTTGCCCCCCGCGGTCGTGCTAAGACGGCGCGCCACGGGGCCCGCGGGTTCATGCCCGCACCGATTTGGAAGAGTTCTAAGCAGATATATTAATCCTGACTGGCGGAGTCAAGTATCGCAAGGGCCGGCTGGCTCAAGTGCCGCGCCCGCGCCCCGCCTCCCGTAATCCCGGAACCGACAGCGAGGGATAACCCGCACCCATGCCAGAAGTGACGATCAATGGACCGGCCGGCCGCCTCGAGGCCCGCTACCACCATGATCCCCGCCCGACCTCGCCCTTGGCCATCATCCTGCACCCGCACCCTCAGTTCGGCGGCACGATGAACAACCAAATCGTCTACCACCTCTACTATGCCTTCGCCGAGCGTGGCTTCTCGGTGCTGCGGTTCAACTTCCGTGGCGTCGGGCGAAGCCAGGGCCTCTTCGACAACGGTCCCGGCGAGCTCGCGGACGCGGCCTCGGCCCTCGACTGGGTGCAGACCTTGAAGCCCGAGGCACGCAATTGCTGGATTGCCGGCGTCTCTTTCGGCGCCTGGATCGCCATGCAGCTGTTGATGCGCCGGCCGGAGATCGAAGGCTTCGTCGCGGTGGCGCCGCCCGCCAACCTCTACGACTTCTCCTTCCTCGCCCCCTGCCCCTCCTCGGGCCTCTTTATCAATGGGGAGAAGGACCGCGTGGTGCCCTCGCACTCGGTCGGCGACCTCGCCGCACGCCTGAAGACCCAGCGCGGCATCGTCATCGAGCACCAGGTGGTGCCGCTCGCCAACCACTTCTTCGAGGACCGCATCGATCCGCTGGTCCAGTCGGTCGGCGCTTACGTCGACAAGCGCATGGCGGCGAAGAAGGAGAAAGAGGAGAAGGAGGCGGAGTGAGGTTTGCCTCGCTTTTCCACTTCGCTCATCACAGCAGGAAATCCGCCGCCGTCAGGCCGATGAGGCCTTTCAGCTCGATCTGGAAATCGGCGCGGCCGTCGCCGGTGACGTCACCCTCGATGATGGTTTTGTCATTGGCGGTGCCGGCGGGGTTGTCACCGCTGACATGTTGACTGTCGAGCTGACCGACGGACGAACTCTTTCCGTACCGGTTGCCTGGTATCCACGACTGGCACATGCCACCGTTGAGGAATGCAGCAACTGGAGGCTGATTGGCGGCGGCGAAGGCATTCAATGGCCCTTGATCGAGGAAGACCTCAGCGTCGAAGGTCTGATCGCGGGACGCCCGTCGAGAGAAACACAAACATCGTTGCACAAGTGGCTGACGGCGCGCAGGGCATGAAACCGGAACAATGAAAAAATCAGCCACCAAAAAACGACGCCCTCTCCCCCCGACGCCAAGTCGGTCACCGTCCACGGCGCTCGCGAGCAAAATTTGAAAAGCGTCGACCCGTCGATCCCGCGTGATGCGCCGGTCGTCTTCACGGGGTTGTCGGGGCCACTACAGCTCGTCCGCCTCAGCCCACCTCCTTCACCTCACCCGGCTTCACGTCGCGCAGGGCCGCGAGCAAGTCGGAAACGAGCGGCACGAGGCTGCTGAGCTTGTTACTTTTGGCTCTCAACAAAACGACGGCGAATGGCCGGTGCGCGATCGTCTGTTGGTGCGGGATGCTCTTGTCGACCGTGACAAGGACATCGAATTTCCCGGCCATGGCATCGAGCAGCGGGCCATCGTCTAGATTGGCCCAACCGAGCGCAATGACGTTTTCGACTTGATGCCCTGAAATATGCTCACCGAACCGCCAGGGCACACGGTTGTCGAGCAGTACCCGCACCTAGTCGAACCCCGCCATCATTCCGCGGCGACACCAGTGGACTGCGCCACAGCACTATCCTGCGCAAACTCGAGCACGGCAATTGCGTGCTCTCGCGACACATTGGGAAAATCGACGAGAAACGCGTCAAGTGGCTCGCCGCCTTCCAGATACTCGAAGAAAGTCTTCAAGGGGACGCGCGTACCAGCGAACACGGGTGCGCCGCCAAGCCGCTCAGGCGTTGCGGTGATCAGCGGGTCCGGCAGAGATCGACTAGCCGTTTTCATGCTTGACTCAATAGCATGTTTCTATTGAACATTGAATACTGGGCCGCGCAGCGCCTAGACAATCGTCATAGACCGTTGCGGCGCCAGAAGGCATCGATCTGATCCTGCGGCACACGCTCGCCCCGAGCCAGCTCAGCCTCGGCCTCATCGATGGCAGCCGACTCCTCGGCAGTGAGTCTGATGTCGGAAGCGCTTTGGCTGAGGGCGAGCAGGTAACGCGCCAAATCGTCCTGCCGGTCCGCAGGGAGCTGGCTTGCCGCCTCGAACGCTCGTTTCATGCTCTCGGTCATAATAACTAGGATAGCACATCCCCGGCAGCCCGAAAACGCCGAAAACGGATGATGGATATTCTCGATAACTCCTTGAACAACCGATGGCGCCGCATTGCCCCCTGCCGGTCCCTTCGCTAGACCATTTCCAATGAAAAAGCCCGCACCCCAGACCCCTCCCCCCGACCGCAAGTCGATCACCATCCGCGGCGCCCGCGAGCACAACCTGAAGAACGTCGACCTGACGATCCCGCGCGATGCGTTGATCGTCTTCACGGGGCTTTCCGGCTCCGGCAAATCATCCTTCGCCTTCGATACGATCTACGCCGAGGGCCAGCGCCGCTATGTCGAAAGTCTCTCGGCTTACGCGCGCCAGTTCCTCGAGATGATGCAGAAGCCGGACGTCGACCACATCGACGGCCTGTCGCCGGCCATTTCCATCGAGCAGAAGACGACGTCCAAGAACCCGCGCTCGACGGTCGGGACCGTCACCGAGATCTACGACTACATGCGCCTGCTGTTCGCGCGCGTCGGCGTACCGCATTCGCCGGCGACCGGGCTCCCCATCGAGAGCCAGACCGTCACGCAGATGGTCGACAAGGTGCTGGCGCTCCCCGAAGGCACGCGGCTCTATCTGCTGGCCCCGGTCGTGCGCGGCCGCAAGGGCGAGTA
>JANNSX010000507.1:0-5299 GCA_031403155.1 Hyphomicrobiaceae bacterium | reverse complement strand
CTGCCTCGTCGGTCGCAACGGCTCGGGCAAGTCGACGCTGCTCAAGATCGCGGCCGGTCAGGTCGACTTTGACGATGGCAAGCGAACCGTTCAGTCCGGCATCCGCATCCGCTATCTCGCCCAGGAGCCGGACCTCTCCGCCTTCGACACGGTTCTCGATTTCGCGGCAGCCGGCTTGGGCGAGCGGGAGACCCACAAGGCCCGCGAGGCCCTGACGGCGCTCGGGCTCACTGGCGAGGAGGCAACGGACCGGCTCTCCGGCGGTGAGATCAAGCGCGCGGCACTGGCCCAGGCGCTCGCCGCCGAGCCCGATCTCCTGCTCCTCGACGAGCCGACGAACCATCTCGACTTGCCGGCCATCGAGTGGCTCGAGCAAGAGTTGCAGCATCATCCGGCCGCCCTCGTCCTCATCAGCCACGACCGGCGGTTTTTGCAAACGCTATCCCGGCGCACCGTCTGGCTCGACCGGGGCGCGACGCGCTCCCTCGATCGGGGCTTTGGAGAGTTCGAAGCCTGGCGCGACAAGCTCCTCGAGGAGGAGGAGTTGGATGCCCACAAGCTCGACCGGAAGATCGCCCGCGAGATCCAGTGGATGCACTATGGCGGCGTCACCGCGCGCAGGCGCCGCAACGAGGGCCGCTCCAGAGCCCTGGACGCCATGCGCCAGGAGCGGCGGGACGCGCGCAGCGTTGCCGGCTCCGTCAAGTTCACGACGATCGAGGCGGAAAACTCCGGCAAGCTCGTCGCCGAGGCCAAGGGCATCGCGAAGCGCTTCGGCGATCGGATCATCGTCGCGCCGTTCTCAACGCGTATCGGCCGAGGCGACCGCATCGGCATCATCGGGCCGAATGGGGCGGGGAAAACCACGCTGCTGAAGATGCTGACTGGCGCGTTAGCCCCCGATGCCGGTAGCATTCGCATGGGCGCCAACGTCCAGATGGCAACTCTCGACCAGCATCGCGCCGCCCTCGATCCCGAGGCGACGGTTGCCGAGGTGCTGACGCGCGGCAGCGGCGAGACCGTCTCGCTCGGCGGGCGGCGCGTGCATGTCGCGAGCTACCTCAAGGATTTCCTGTTCGCGCCAGAGCAGGCGCGCTCGCCAACCCGCGTGCTGTCGGGTGGCGAGCGCGGACGGCTGCTGCTCGCCCGTCTCCTCGCCGAGTCCTCCAACCTCCTCGTGCTCGACGAGCCAACGAACGATCTCGACCTCGAGACGCTCGACCTCCTGCAGGAGCACATTGCCGACTATCCCGGCACCGTCCTCCTCGTCAGCCACGACCGCGATTTCCTGGATCGGGTCGCGACCTCGGTGATCGCGTTCGAGGGCGAGGGGCGCTGGGTCGAGTATGCGGGCGGCTATTCGGACATGGTGGCGCAGCGTGGGCGCGGCGTGGAGGCGCCGGCCACCGAGCGCGCAGCGAAGCCGAAGTCTGGCGCCGGGAAATCGCAAGCGACGCAGGCCAAGCGCAAGCTCTCCTTCAAGGAGAAGCATGCGCTCGAGACGCTTCCGAAGAAGATCTCTGCTGCTGAAGCG
Organism: Hyphomicrobiaceae bacterium; assembly: GCA_031403155.1. Classification (GTDB taxonomy): domain Bacteria; phylum Pseudomonadota; class Alphaproteobacteria; order Rhizobiales; family Hyphomicrobiaceae; genus JANNSX01. The sequence continues at coordinate 3,765 of JANNSX010000507.1, read as the reverse complement.
GAAATCGCAGCCCTGACGGCAAAGCTCGCAGACCCCGCACTTTTTCAGCGCGATGCGAAAGCCTACGGCGACCTCGCAACCACCCTCGGCGGTGCTCGCGAGCGCCTCGCTACACTCGAGGAGGAATGGTTGACGCTCGAAATGTTGCGTGAGGGGCTTGAGGGCTGATAGGGATCGAAAGCAAGGCAACCGCGAAAGCGATACAGAATGCGCCTCCTCTTCCTCGGCGATGTCGTCGGCCGGTCGGGACGTAACGCCGTCCTCGAGCATCTGCCGCGGCTCCGCGAGCGCTACCGGCTCGACTTCGTCGCCATCAACGGCGAGAACGCGGCCGGGGGCTTTGGCATCACGGAGGCGATCTGCGCCGAGCTGATCGATGCCGGCGCCGACGCGGTGACGCTCGGCAATCACGCCTTCGACCAGAAGGAGGCGCTCGTCTTCATCGGTCGCGAGCCGCGCCTCGTGCGCCCGCTCAACATGGCGCCCGGCACGCCCGGTCGCGGCACGACCCTCGTCAAGGCGAAGAACGGCGCCGAGGTGCTCGTCATCAATGCCATCGGTCGCGTCTTCATGGGCGAGCAGGACGATCCCTTCCGCGCCATCGACGCTGAGCTCGAGGCCTGCCCATTGAAGCAAGCCGCCGACGCCATCATCATCGATTTCCATGCCGAGGCGACGAGCGAGAAGCAGGCGCTGGCGTATTTCGTCGATGGTCGCGCAAGCCTTGTCGTCGGCACGCACACGCATGTGCCGACCTCGGATGATCGCATTCTGCCGAAAGGCACGGCCTACGTCTCCGACATCGGCATGTGCGGGGACTACGAGAGCGTGCTCGGCATGGACATCGAGGAGCCGATCAACCGCTTCATGACCCGCATTCCGCGCGCCCGCTTCGAGCCGGCGCTCGGCCCCGCGACCCTCTCAGGCCTCTGTGTCGAGATCGACGACGCGACAGGGCTTGCGAAGGCCACAATGGCGTTACGGCTCGGAGGGCTTTTGAAGCCGACCGAGCCGCAATCGTGGGTCGAGTGAGATTGAGGTCTGATTGAAGAGGAGAGCGGGGCAGCCGCTCCCATCCTATTGTACCAACAGCATACTCGGCTGTGGCTGGTGAGCCGTCCCAGGGCAGTGGTCGGGCTCGGGAAGTATTAGGAAGTGATTCACGCCCCGGCGCAAGCGGAAGTACACTAAGTTGCGGTAGCAACGGCGTATTTCTCACAGAACAAAGGACATTTGCTTATCCCGAGCACTGTCGCGTGAGGCGAACCTGTCCGGTTCGCAATTTGCTCGCCCGTCGCATGGGAAGCCTGCCTCGACCGTCATTTGTCGTCCCCCGGCATCGCCTCCAGACCGTGTTCGCAATACGGCGTCGCCGACGGCAGTCTGGGATTTTGGCTTTGAGAGTTTTTTGTTCGACCACCGGGTATGCACGTGAATGGAAAGTGCTATAGCAGCGCGCGCCACGGTAACGAGACAGGATCATGAGCACGGGACGCATTATCGTTGTCGGCGCCGGTGGGATCGGCTGCCGGTTCGCGCTCGAAGCGCGGCAGGCCGGGCACGGCGTGACGCTCGTCGACGAGCATCCCCAGAGCGTGAAAGCCATGTCGCTCGACGCGCCCTACTTCTGGGGCAACGGCCTGCCGGCGGCGTTGCGAAATCGCGTTGCGGTCGCCCAGAGTGTTCTCGGGTCGAACGAACCCCTGATGGCCTGTGCTGAAGCCGAGGTCGATGTCCGGACCGGAACCATCGCCTGGGGCGCTTTCCAGAACTCCGCAAACTCACTGCACATCGGCGAGCCGAAGGTCGGGATCGTCTCGGACGAAGGCAACGAAATGATCGCCTACGATCACCTCGTGCTCGCGACCGGATCGCGCGACTTCGTGCCCTCGTTCCGCGGCTGGGAGTTGCCGGGGGTGCTCGGTGTGCTAGCGGGGTCGAAGCTGCTCGACGCCTATCAGTGCTTCGAGGGTGAGCGCGTGCTCGTGCTCGGGACGACGGCAGAGGCAATTGCTCTCGCCAGGAGCGCCAACGAGAACGGTGTCGAGATCGCTGGACTGGTCGAACCATCCTCCTCGTTCCAAGGATCGCCCGCCGATCTCGATTGGATTCGTGATGCGGGCATCGAGGTTTTCCTCGACACCGTGATCGAAGGCGCGAACGGCACGACTGTGATCGCCTCGGCGACGCTGGTTGCAAGCGACGGCAGTGGCGCGCACCGCGAGGTCGCATGCGACACCATTTGCGTCGCCATCGGCACGCTGCCCAACATCGAGCTCGCGGCCGCCATGGGTTGCGCGCTTCAATTCTCAGAGCATTGTGGCGCCTGGCTGCCTCAGACCACCGAGCGGCTCGAGACGACGCGGCCGAATGTCTACTGGCTCTCGCGCTACAATCGCGGTTCAGATCAGATTGCACGCCTACTCGGCGCCATCGGCGGGACGCCTCGCATCGCGGCGCAGACTGAGAGCGAGGAGCCTAACGCGCGCACGCCAGCCGACTATCTCCGCCTCTGGCTCGCAGCCCTGCTCCGCACCGGCGGCAAGGATGTCATGCTCTGCCAGTGTGAGACGGTGAGCCGGGGCGAGCTGATCGATCTTGCCCCACCCAAGTATCTGGGCAGCGGCTTGAGACAGGCGAAATCGCCGATCGTCGCCGGAGCAATCGACCAGGACCTCGTCAAGCGCATGACCCGCGTCGGCATGGGCCATTGCCAGGGCAAGCGCTGCCGCGATGAGGCAGCCCTTCTCCTCTCGATCGCTCACGGCGTCGACCTCGCCCGCATCAAGCCGGCGTCGTATCGATTTCCCGTGCGCCCGATCGATCTGACGTTGATCTCGGCCGAGGACGACACCGTCGATACCCGCGAGCGCTGGCCGCACTGGCTCGAGCCTTACGTCCAGCAGGAATAGCGCGGTGAGCGGCTACGACCTCATCGTCGTTGGCGGCGGCCTCGTCGGCCTCGCGACCGCCTACTATGCGCGCAAGACCGGGGCTAGAGTGATCGTGCTCGACCGCGGCGCGCTCGCCTATGAAGCCTCCTCGCGTGCCACTGGATTCCTCAGTCTCAGAGGCGAGACGCCCGAGGAATGTCCTTTGGCACTCCTCGCCGAGCAACTCTGGCCCGGCCTCGACGAGGAGCTCGGCTATCCGACGGAATGGACGCAGAAGGGCCGATTGTGGACGGCCTTCAACGACAAAGAGCTCGCCGGGCTGAAGGCGGTCTACAAGAGCTTCGAGACGACGGATATCAAATTCGATTTCATCGACGCCAAGACCTGCCGCGAGCTGCTGCCGGCGCTCTCGGAGACAGTCATCGGCGGCATCCACACGACCCGATCCGGCCACGCCAATCCGCAGCGTGCGAGCCAGGCTTTCGCCTGGGCCTATGCCGATCTCGGCGGCGAGACGCTGGAGCATATCGCGGTTCTGTCGGTGATCGAAGCCTCCGGAAAAGTTTTGGGCGTTCGCACGTCGAAAGGCGATGTCTTGGGCGGCACGGTCGTGCTCGCTGCCGGCGCCAACAATGTGACGCTGCTCAAGCCCTTCGGGGTGATCTTTCCGACCGCACCCGTCCGGCTCGAGTCGATGGTGACGACCCCGCTCCCGCCGCTCTTCGACTATTGCCTCATCGGCCACGGGCTATCGCTACGGCAGACACGCCGTGGCAACATCCACCTCAATGGTGGTCCGCACGAATGGATCGACACCGCGCTCGAAGCCGAGCCCGAGAAACCCAACACGCCCATCGTGCGCAACATGGCG
>JANNSX010000506.1:0-12596 GCA_031403155.1 Hyphomicrobiaceae bacterium | reverse complement strand
TGGTTCGTCGGCTCGTCGAGGAGCAGGAGATCGGGCTCGGCGGCGAGCGCCTGGGCCAGCGCCGCGCGCTTGATCTCGCCGCCGGAGAGCCGGCCCGTTGCCTCCTCGCCGGTGAGCCCAAGCGCCATCAACGCCTCGCGGGCCTTGTGGGTCTCTCGCTCGCCCAAGCCGGCCGCGGCGAAATCGAGAACCGTGTCGAAGTCGGCGAGGTCCGGCTCCTGGGCGAGATAGCGGATGCGGATGCCGGACTGAACGGTTCGTTTGCCATCGTCAAAGTCGACCTGACCGGCCGCGATCTTGAGCAACGTCGACTTGCCCGAGCCGTTGCGACCGACGAGGCAGAGCCGGTCGCCCGGGAAAATCTCCAGCTCCGCCCCCTCCAAGAGCGGCGTGCCGCCAAAAGTCAGGCGGACGTCTCGGAGGGAGAGCAACGGCGGGGGCATGGCGGCGCCTAGTCTGGCTTCGGGTTGCATCGCTTATCGCCTGGCACCCGCAATGTACATGCGAGGCCTCTTTTCGCGGCTTGACGAGGGATGGTTCGAGGCGGAAGCTTTGGCCAAATTGGCCCCGAGGAGCCCAGCCCATGCAAGACCGCGCGCCTGTCAACGCCAACCGCTGGAAGCGCTTCGCCGATTGGGACGAGCGGCCGCTCCGGCTCGATCGGTTCGCGGCCGAGGATGCGCTGAACGGCTTCTCGGCTTTCAAGAGCCCGAAGGACCCGGCGCCGGCCTTGAAAGTCGAGAACGGCCGCGTGGTGTCGATGGACGGTGTCAAGGCGGCCGACTTCGACATGATCGACACTTTCATCGCCAACCATCACATCGACCTCGAGATGGCCGAGGAGGCGATGGCGATCCCTTCTTCCGATCTCGCCCGCCGGCTCGTCGACATGCACATTCCGCGCACGCAGCTGACAAGGCTCGCCCATGGCATGACGCCGGCCAAGCTCGCGGAGGTGGTGGCGCATCTCTCGGCCATCGAGATCGCTTTCGCCTATTCGAAGATGCGGGCGAGGAAGACGCCGGGCAACCAGGCCCACGTCACCAATGCCAAGGACGATCCCTTGCAGCTTTCCGCGGATGCGGCGACCGCCGTCGCCTTCGGCTTCGATGAGATCGAGACGACGCAGCGGGTGGCGCGGAACGCCTGGTCGAATGCGGTTGCTTGCGCAGTGGGTGCCGCGGTCGGGCGGTGGGGCACGCTGTTCCAGTGTTCCTCGGAGGAAGCCGAAGAATTGCAGATCGGCATGGCCGGCTTCTCCTCCTATGCCGAGACGGTTTCCGTCTACGGCACCGAGAAGACCTTCATCGACGGTGACGACACGCCCTGGTCGAAGGCTTTCCTGTCGGCGGCCTATGCCTCGCGCGGCATGAAGATGCGCTGCACGTCGGGGGCGGGATCGGAGCTCTTGATGGGCTTCCACGAAAGTAAGTCGCTGCTCTATCTGGAAGCCCGTTGTCTCTGCCTGCAGCGCGCCATGGGCGTTCAGGGAACGCAGAATGGTGGCATCGACGGTGCGCCGCTGACCTGCACGATGCCGGGCGGCATGCGCGAGCTGATGGCCGAAAATCTCATCGCCGTCTGGCTCGACCTCGAATGCGCCTCCGGCAATGACGCGCGCGCGTCCGAGTCCGAGATCCGGGTCGGCGCGAAAATACTGCCCTATCTCATCGCCGGCTCCGATCTCATCTGCTCGGGCTTCGGCTCGATCCTCAAATACGACAATTCCTTCAATGCCTCGCTGCTCAATGGCGAGGAGATGGAGGACTACCTCGTCCTCCAGCGCGACTTCGAGGCCGATGGCGGGCTGACGCCGGTCGAGGAGACGCGCGTGCTCGAATTGCGCAAACGCGCCGTCGAGGCTCTGAAGGCGGTGCTCGAGGAATTGGGCCTGGCGCAACCCACATCGGAGATGGTCGCGAGTGTCGTCGCGGCCTCGGGGTCGGATGAGACACGCAGCTTCGGGCCGCGCGAGGCAGGCCTAATCTCGGATGCCGTCAAAGCCAAGGGCATCACGGTGGTCGATGTGATCAAGGCGCTGGCCAGCCGCGGTTTCCGCGAGGAGGCGGAGAACCTGCTCTCGATGGTTAGGCTCAGAGTCTCCGGCGACTATCTGCAAACTTCAGCGGTTATCCGCAACGGCCGCATCGTCAGCGCCGTCAATGATCCGAACGACTACACGGGGCCGGGCTCCGGCTATCGCGTTTCGCCCGAAAGAAAGCGCGAGCTGTCCGCCATCCGCGACGTGCTCGACCAGGAGGAGGTCCTGCGCGCCGAGAGTGTGCATCGGGCGTCGGAAGCAAGTCTCATCACCTACAAGACCATGGGCGAGGCAATGGTTGGCACCGAGCGAAACGAGATCGTCATCGGTGTTTCACCCGCCTTCGGGGTGAAGCTCTTCCGGACGCTCGCCGGTCATCCCCTGTCGAGCGTGCTCGGCGAATTGATCCGCGGTATCGAGGAGGGTGGGGCTAAGGCCCGCGTCGTGCGTATGAAGCACACGGCCGATACGTCGTTCCTGGGGCTCAGCGCCGCGCGGCTCGCCGGCTCCGGCATCGGCATCGGCATCCAGGCCAAGGGCACCGCCGTCATCCACCAGAAGGATCGCCTGCCGCATCACAATCTCGAGCTGTTCTCGAACGCGCCGATCACCCACCTCGCGCACTATCGCGGCATGGGACGGAACGCGGCAGTCTATGCAAAGGGAGAACTCCCCGACCCCATTGTCGTCCCCTATCGCGGCGAGGCCAATGGCGCGCGGTTTCATGCGCGCGTGGCGCTCACCTACGCCATTGAGACGGAGATGGCGAAGGATGGGGCGAGCCCGGAGGAGGTTGGGGTGGGATTCAATGGCTAGAACTTGCACTCGGCCCGTAGTTCAGGTTCGGTAGGTAGATTGGACCACAACACGAGGGTGCAATGCGGGTTGTACTCAGACTTGCTCAGATTGCCGCCCTGTTAATCTTGCTAGGCATGGGATCATGCAGCCTCCACTCAGGTATCAACTACCAAGGTTATTCTAGCGGTGACGGCAGCCTCGAGGTCGGTTTCGGTGTTGTGGCGCTGGCATGTGCAGCTCTCGTGTTTCGCCGTTGGTTCTGGGCTGCTTCTGTAGCGGTCGAAGCAGCACATCTAACCTCGCCGCAGCGATCTGGAGGCTCGGTTGGATCAAGTATGGCGAAAGTGTTCAATGATTATCGCCGAGCCAAGTTTGAGTCGCGGCTCGATGAGTATCTCGCGATCATCACGGATAGGCTGCAAGAGGCACTTGGCAACCAAGATGTTCCACCATTGACCGTCGCTCACAGCGAGCTTGAAACGTTTCGAGAGTATGCGGCGAAACTCCCAGATCAGATGATGGAAGAAACCTTGTCCGATCTACAGGAGTGGTTTGCAAGTCTTGAGGAGTTGGGCATGCGCGAAGAAATGGTTGCAATTGTGAGGCAGGGATATCAGGCCGACTCTCAAGCTGTAATGTTTGCAGGCGTGGCGGTCTTCAACGAGCGTGCAGGCGCGCTTGCGCGCGCAGACGCAGAGTGGCACGCCCAAAATCCGAAGCGCGCCCAGCACTTTCCAGTACAATAGAAGGTGGATGTCTCTAAGGCAGGTCTACTGATTAGCGATGAACGATGCCAAAACCAATCGACCCCAGTTCGCCCTTCGTCGAATGGCCGGACGTGAGGCTATGAAGGCCGAAGATATCGCCTATTGGCAGAACCAGCCGACGCATGTCCGCATGCAGGCCGTCACCGAGCTTTCGACCGCAGTATATGCCCTCAAGGGAATTCGGAATGTACCCGGACTTCGAAGCTCTCTTGTCCGCATTAAACGAACATAAGGTGAAGTACCTGATCGTGGGCGGATACGCGGTATCGAGGTATGCTGAACCGCGCGCGACCAATGATCTCGATATCTTTGTCGAGGTGACGAAGCGGAATGCAGGCCTGCTTTTCCGGGCGCTACGTGATTTTGGTGCGCCACTTTCGGGACTCTCCGCGGACGACCTCGTCGCGAAGGGAGCTTTCTTCCGGATGGGTCATGCGCCGGTCGCGATCGACATTCTGCCGGAGATCGACGGCATACCGTTCGACAAGGCGTGGAAAGCGAAGGTAACGGCTGTTATCAGCAGCGAGACAGGCCTCAAAGCGCACTTCATTTCGCTTGCAGACCTGATAGCGAACAAGCTTGCTTCTGCCCGTGGGCGCGATCTTGCGGATGTCGAGGCGCTTCGGGTGGCCAAAGGCAAGAAAAGTTCATCTCCCCGGCGCAAGAGCGGTACGTTGAGGCGACCTGCAAAGAAGTCGCCTCGAAAGTGAGATACCCAATCGGCAGGTGATCAGTTCTGGAAATTAGGAGCCCCCATGACCACCGTCCGCCTCCTCGTCGGCACGCGCAAGGGTGCGTTCGTTCTCACCTCCGACGGAACGCGCAAGAAGTGGGCCGTCGATGGCCCGCACTTCACGGGTTGGGAAATCTATCACGTCAAGGGTTCTCCCGTTGACCCCAACCGCATCTACGCCTCCCAGCATTCGAGCTGGTTCGGCCAGATCGTGCAGCGCTCGAACGACGGCGGCACGACCTGGGAGCCGGTCGGCAAGGAATTCACCTACGAGGGCACGCCGGGGCCCCATCTGTGGTACGACGGCACGCCGCACCCTTGGGAGTTCAAGCGCGTCTGGCATCTGGAGCCTTCGCTCGATGACCCCGACACGGTCTATGCCGGTATCGAGGATGCCTCCCTCTTCAAGACGACCGACGGGGGCACGAGCTGGCAGGAGATGCCGGGCCTGCGCGGCCATGGCGGCGGGCAGTACTGGCAGCCGGGTGCCGGTGGCCTTTGCCTCCACACCATCATTCTCGATCCGAAGAACAAGAAGCGCATGACGGTTGCCATCTCGGCGGCCGGCGCCTTCCGCTCGGACGATGCCGGCACGAGCTGGAAGCCGATCAACAAGGGCCTCAAGTCGATCTATGAGCTCCCCGATCCGGAAGCCCAGGTCGGCCATTGCGTGCACCACATCGCCATGCATCCCGCGCAGCCGAAAACACTCTACATGCAGAAGCACTGGGACGTCATGCGTTCGGATAATGCGGGCGACGAGTGGCACGAGGTTTCCGGCAATCTCCCCTCCGATTTCGGCTTCGTCATCGACGTGCACGCGCACGAGCCCGAGACCATCTTCGTCGTCCCCATCAAGAGCGACAGCGAGCACATCCCGCCGGACGGCAAGTTGCGTGTCTATCGCAGCAGAAGCGGCGGCAACGAGTGGGAGCCCCTGACCAAGGGCCTGCCGCAGAAGAACTGCTACGTGAACGTGCTGCGCGATGCTATGTCGGTCGACACGCTCGATCCCTGCGGCCTCTATTTCGGCACCACCGGCGGCCAGGTCTACGGCTCGGCGGACGGCGGCGACAGCTGGACGGCGATTGTGCGCGATCTGCCGTCGGTCACCTCCGTCGAGGTGCAGGCGATCCCGTGAGTGTGGCCCAGGTCCGTGTCGTGCTGCCGTTTCATTTGCGAACCCTCGCCGGCAGCGATGGCGAGGTTGTGGTCGAGGTCGAGGGCGCGGTCACGCAGCGCGGCGTGCTCGACGCGCTCGAGGCGGCGCTGCCGGTGCTCAAGGGCACGATCCGCGAGCATGGCACACTCAAACGCCGCGCCTTCGTGCGCTTCTTCGCGGCGAAGCAGGATATTTCGCACGCATCGCCTGACGACGCGCTGCCCCAGTCGGTCGCCAACGGCGAGGAGCCGTTCCGCATCGTCGGCGCGATGGCGGGCGGGTGATGGCGCGGCGATCCGCCGACTTGTAGGTTGGGTCGACGAAGGAGAGCCGACAGCCACACACGCAAGCCCTCTGGACCGCTCAAGTTTCAACGTTCGCCAGCGTCGTTGTGAGTCGCCGCCCTCACCACGTTGTCATCCCGGCCTCCGCGCGCAGCGCGGTAGGGCCGGGACCCGCGTGGGTCAGATGTGGCACGAGGAGATTGCCCAAGCGGAGAAACCATTTTCCAACCGATAGCCACACAGGTCCCGGCCACCCATGCGAAGCATGGCTGCGCCATGACGCCGGGATGACGGTATGGGAAGGAATCGCGAAATCTCTCGCATCACGATTTGTAGCGCGCAGGCTGAACCCTCGAGGTCTCGCTGTGCCCCTCACCACGTCGTCAATCCGGATGCAGGGCAAGCTCGTAGGCGCGAATCCGGGTGCCATTGTGAAAATGCAAGAGCTAACGCTGGAGATGACACGAAGTATCAGAGCATCACAATTGAAGCAGCTTGCTCGCGAGCCTGAACAGCCAGTTAGGAACGAGTTCGGGGAATGCGATCTTAACGGTCAGGACCAACAGGGGAAACACGATCGTCGCGAATATCAGGAGACCTAGGGTGTTTCCGTTTTTCGTTGAATCACTTCAGCACCCCAATTCCTTGGTTTGCCGTGCTTCTTTTCGGAAAACCGCACTTTTCCGGAAGCACTCTAACGAAAACCCGAAGAGATGTGAGGCGACCATCAGCACGTTGCGCCAGTCAGTTCTCCGACCATTCGTCCCCATGACAATTCCCCCAGCGCGGCCCTCCTCGGCCCGCACCGTCACCGTGCGCCGCCTCGCGCTCGCCTTCACCCGGCAGGTTTGGGAAATGTCCGTCCTAGAGCGCTATTCGATCTGATGGAATCAGATCGGCGCTCTAGGTTGTTGGTTTTGAGCCCTTTCTTTCGATCAACCGGTATCCACTTGGTCGGAAAGTGCTCTAATGCGCCCGCGACACGCAAAATTCCACCACATCCAGCAACGCGCGCTTGTGGGCGCTGTCCGGAAAGATGGCGAGCGCGTCGGCAGCGATGGCGCCGTAGTGGCGGGCGCGCTCGACGGTGTCTTCGAGCGCCCGGTGCTTGCGTATCAGCTCGATGGCGGTTGAGAGATCGCCATCCTGGATGTCGGACTGTTCCAACGTACGCTGCCAGAATCTCCGCTCCTGCTCCGAGCCGCGTCGGTAAGACAACACCACGGGAAGCGTGATCTTGCCCTCGCGGAAATCATCGCCGACCGACTTGCCGAGCTTCGTCTCGTTGCCGCCGTAGTCGAGCGCATCGTCGACGAGTTGGAAGGCGATGCCGAGGTTACGGCCGTAGCTCTTGAGCGCCGACTGCTCCTCGGCCGGGCGTTCGGCCACCGCCGCGCCGACTTCGGCGGCGGCCGAGAACAGCGCCGCGGTCTTGGCATTGATGACAGCCAGATACTCGTCCTCGGTCGTTGCCATGTTCTTGGCGGCGGCGAGCTGCATCACCTCGCCCTCGGCGATGACGGCGGCGGCGTTGGCAAGGATCCGCAGTGACTTCAGCGAGCCGACATCGACCATCATGCGGAAGGCCTGGCCGAGCAGGAAATCGCCGACCAGCACGCTCGCCTGATTACCCCAGAGGAGGCGGGCCGTCGGCTTGCCACGGCGCAGCGCGCTCTCGTCCACCACGTCGTCGTGCAGGAGGGTCGCCGTGTGCATGAACTCGACGCTGACGGCGAGCACGACATGCCCCTCGCCCGGATAGCCGCACATCTTGGCCGAGGCCAGCGTCAACATCGGACGCAGCCGCTTGCCACCGGAATCGATCAGATGCCGCGCCAGCTCCGGGATCATGCCGACCTCGGACTGCGCCTTCTCGATGATGATATGGTTGACGCGGTCCATGTCCGCGCGCACGAGCTCGACCAAGGGCTCGATGCTCGCCTTGGGATCGCGCGGCTCATTGAGTTGGACGACGACCCCCACGGAACCTCCGGCGCTGTGCTTTGATCTCAAGAGCATTTTCCGGCGAAGTGGTTACCCCGGTCCGTCGTAGAAAATGCGACAAGCCCATAGACTAGAGCGGTTTCGGGTTCCGTAGGAACGCAAACCGCTCTAGTGAAGTATAGTCGGGCGCTGATGAGAGTGGGTCAAGCCAGATCGCCGCACCGGAAGTGGCGTCATCTCAACGGGTTGCGAGCAAGCCTATGCGTGAATTGCTGAGGACCAATGACCCGGTGCTGCTGAGCCTCGCCGAGTCGGTGCTGGGCGATGCCGAAATCGGATGCTTCGTGGCGGATCGCAACATCAGCAACGCGGAAGGCTCGCTGGGGATCTTTCCACGCCGGCTGCTCGTGGCGGATGACGAGTGGACCATGGCGCGGGACGAGTTGCTCGCCGCGGGTGTCGCGGGCGAGGATTTGGTACCTCCTGGGAGTGGCCGGTGAGCTTGCCGCAGTCGACCCTCGCCACGACCGAGGATCACTTTCTCGACGGCCGTCTTCGGCTGCTGCAACCCAAGTCAGGCCATCGCGCCGGGCTCGACGCGGTGGTGCTGGCGGCATCGGTCGAGGTCGCGGGTCCAGCAAAGGTGTTGGATGCGGGGGCGGGATCGGGAATCGTCGGCTTGGCGTTGGCGGCGCGTGTGCCGGAGATTTCGGTGACCGGCGTCGAGATCGAGCCGGAGCTGGCAAGCCTCGCTAACGAAAATGCGCTCCGCAACGGGCTCGCCGATCGGGTGCGGGTGGTGTGCGCCGATCTCACCGCGCTACATGCGGCGTTGGAAGCGCATGGGCTCGCTCGCGAGAGTTTCGACATCATCGTCTCGAACCCGCCCTATCTGGAGGCAGCGGCGAGCCGCGCTTCACCGTTCCCATTGCAAGCGCGGGCGTCGACCATGCCGGAGGCGGGCCTGGATCGCTGGGCCCGATGCTTCGCGACCCTGGCGCGTGCGGATGCCATGCTCACCCTGATCCATCGCGCGGACCAATTGAAGGTGATCCTCGATGCTCTCGACGGGCGGTTCGGCGGGCTGCAAATCTGGCCCCTGCATCCGCGCACTGGGGAAGCGGCCCATCGCCTCCTCATTCGGGGCCACAAGGGCAGCCGGGCGCCCATGCAACTGCTCCCTGGCCTGGTGCTGCATCGGGCGGCTGGGACGTTCGCGCCCGAAGTCGAGAGGGTCATGCGAGGGCCGGTGGCGCTGGCATGGCCGACGTAGGATGGATCGACGAATTGTCGGGGCGACCGCCGGTCGCCCCGACGAAGCAGGCCGGTTGCCGTCGCGCATTGGCCGCGTCACAATGTGTTCGATCAAGGTAATTGAGAACCCGCATGCGCTTCTTCAATCGCGGCATCACCATTCCGGTTCTTCGCTTCACCGGCCCGATCGGCATGGCGACGCCGCTCCGGCCAGGGCTGTCGCTCGCGACCGCCGCCGAGCCGATCGAGCGGGCCTTCTCCGACAAAGCCGCCCCCGCCGTCTGCGTCATCGTCAATTCGCCGGGCGGCAGCCCGGTGCAATCGCGCTTGATTGCCGACCGCATTCGCAAGCTCGCCGAGGAGAAGACGAAGCCGGTCTATGTCTTCGCCGAGGACGTGATGGCCTCGGGTGGTTATCTGATCGCGCTCTGTGGCGATGAAATCTACGCGGACGAAAGCTCCATCGTCGGCTCGATCGGCGTCATCACCTCGGGCTTCGGCTTCGACAAGGCGATCGAGCGGCTCGGCATCGCGCGGCGTGTGTACACGGCTGGCACGCAGAAAATGACGCTCGATCCTTTCCAGCCGGAAAAAGCCGATGACGTCGAGCGGCTGAAGGCGCTGCAGCGGGAGGTGCACGAGGCCTTCATCGCGCTGGTGAAAGAGCGGCGGGGGGCCCGGCTCAAGGGCAGCGACGAGGAGCTGTTCCAAGGCGCCTTCTGGTCGGGACGGCGAGCCGTCGAGTTGGGCCTGATCGATGGCCTCACCGACATTCGCACGAAGATGCGAGCCCTCTTTGGCGAGAAGGTCAAGCTCAAGCTCGTGTCGGGCGAGAGGGGATGGCTCCGGCGCCGGCTCGGGCTGTCGCGTGCGGGACATGCATCAACCATAGGCTGGTCCGGGCCGAGCCTCGCCGACGATGCGCTGTCGGCGATCGAGGCCCGGGCGCTGTGGGCGAGATTGGGGTTTTGAGCCGGTGCGCATCGGTTGTTACATCGATGGCATTGTGTGGGCTTGGCAATCGCCGTATGAGGCAGGGATGACGGGAAGCAGAATACTCTACGCCATGGCGTTTCTTGCAGGCGCCCTTGCGTGCATTGTCCCGGCCGCCGCCGAAACCCGCGTCGCGCTCGTCATCGGCAACGGCGCCTACAAGAATGCGGGACCGCTCAAGAACCCGGCGAACGACGCACGCCGGATGTCGGAAGCGCTCGGCAAGCTCGGCTTCGAGGTGCTGGCCTTCGAAGACCTCGATCAGGCCGGCATGAAGCGGGCGGTGCGCGATTTCGCGGAAAAGCTCGAGACGGCCGGGCGCGATACCGTGGGGCTCGTCTTCTACGCGGGTCACGGCATCCAACTCAACGGCGCCAACTACTTCATTCCGGTCGATGCCGAGATCGAGAAGGAGGGGGACGTTGCCATCGAGAGCATCAGTGCCGACGACGTCATGGTGGCGCTGGGTAATGCCCGCAACCGCCTCAACATCGTCATTCTCGATGCCTGCCGGAACAATCCGTTCGCCCGCTCCTTCCGCTCGGCTTCGCGGGGGCTTGCGCGCCTCGATGCGCCGGTCGGCTCAATGGTCGCGTTTTCCACAGCACCTGGTCAGGTGGCGGCCGACGGCGAAGGCAACAACAGCCCCTACACCACCGCCCTCGTCGACGTGCTGGCGCAACCCGGCATGAAAATCGAGGACGTGTTCAAGCGCGTGCGTGAACGAGTCTACGAGACCTCCGGTGGCCAGCAGGTGCCCTGGGAGTCTTCGTCCATTCTCGGCGATTTCTATTTCTCGGGCGGCGCCTCCTCGGCAGAGCCGATCCCTGGCGTGACGGTGACGCCGCCGGCGGAGCCGGAGGTGGCCGTATCGGCGCCAGAGCCCGAGGCGGTACCAGCCGCCCCGATGCCGCGCGCTTCCGCCGTCTGCGCCGATGCGCCGGGTGAGGTCGTGTACTGCGTCAACAGTGTCTTGAAGGCGAGCGGCTCGGGGAGCTACGGGCCGAGGAACCTGTTCGATGGCAAGCCGGAGACCGCCTGGGTCGAGGGCGTCAAGGACGGCAACGGCGAAGGGCAGATCGTGACGCTGCTGTATCCAAGTGCGCGGAGCTTCAGCGCCCTCGTCATCACCAGTGGCTACAACAAGAGCGAGCGGCTCTTCGGTCGCAACAGCCGGCCGGCCAATGTGCGCGCGATCTTCTCGAACGGCGAGGAGCGCACGGCGTCGCTGGAGGATCGCATGGGCCAGCAGGTGTTCACCCTCAGCCCACCAGTGACTGCCCAGGGCGTATCGGTGGAAATCCTCTCCGTCTATCCCGGCAGCAAATACACCGACACCGCCATCAGCGAGCTTGCCTTCGAGACGGCGGAGCCCTGACATGCGACTATCGCGTTTGCTCCTTCTGACGGCGCTGCTCGTCAGTCCGGCGCTCGCCGGCGAGGTGAAGCTACCGGACGGTTACGTCCACCTCGACAAGATCGCTCCGGCCATCGTCCAGGACATGCGCTATGCCACGAGCCGGAACTTCATGGGCAAGCCCCTTCCCGGCTACGACGCGCCGCGCTGCATACTGCGCAAACCCGCCGCCGAGGCGCTCGCCAAGGTGCAAGAGGCGCTTCTCAAGGACGGGCTCTCGCTCAAGGTCTACGATTGCTATCGCCCGCAACGCGCGGTGCTTGCCATGCATGCCTGGGTCTCCGCCCCGCACAGCGAAGCGGAAGAGCACAGCCCCTACATGCCGAAGGTCAAGCGGGGGAACGCCATCAAGGACGGCTACATCGCCAGGAAATCCTCGCACGCCAACGGAACGGCGATCGACCTGACGATCATCCGCAAGGACGCGACCGGGCCCGCGACGCCACCGCAGAGGCTCTGCACCGAAGGTCCGGACGATGCCTCCGTCGACATGGGCACCGCCTTCGATTGCTTCGATGGCAAGAGCGCGACCGAAGTCTCCAGCATCACGTCCGAGCAGAAGCAATGGCGCCGCCGCCTCGTCCACGAGATGGCGCGCCAGGGCTTCGAGAACTACCGGCGCGAGTGGTGGCACTTCACCTTTCCGGGCATTGCCCGGCGTGGCGAGAGTGCCGACTTCCCGATCGAGGCGGAGCCGATGCCGTGAGCTATTTCAACTCGGCAGCCACTTGGGGTCAGACCCTGCGGGTCTGACCCCGGTTCGACCCCACCCTGGAGGGTCAGACCCGCAGGGTCTGACCCAAAGCTAACCCCGCAGCTACTTGACCTCGAAGCTCACGTGGCATGTCACGCGATAGCCCTCGATCTTGCCCGACTTGCCAACCGTCGCCGACATGTCCTTGACCCAGACCGAGCGGATGCCCTTGATCGTCTTGGAGGCGCGCGTGACCGCCTGTTGCGTCGCATCCTCCCAGCTCTTGGACGAATCGGACATCAGCTCGATAACTTTGAGAACGGACATGGGGGGCTCCTTTTTGTGTTGAGGGGGCTAGTGTGGCGTCGCGCCATAGTTGGCCAGTATCGCTGCACGGTCGGAGTCAACTATGGCGCGATGAACGCCACACCAAGCTCATGATATTGCTAGTGGCCCTCATGTCGCGCCAAAATCGGACGGACGCCCGGCGAGCATGCGATTTTGGCGCG
>JANNSX010000505.1:0-8587 GCA_031403155.1 Hyphomicrobiaceae bacterium | reverse complement strand
GCTGTTCAAGTCGTTCATGACGAGCTGGAGGCGCGACCGGTCGGCCGTCAGTTTCCAGAGGTCGCTTTCCTTCGTCGACAGACTGAGTCCGAGTTCGAGCAGGGAACTGGATCGCGCGAGCCCCTTGTTCTTCAGGGCGGAAATGGCGCGGACCTCGGTCTTGAGCAAGCCGATCTGCTGCTTCTGAGCGGCGATCTGGCCATCGAGCGCCTTGGATTCTCCGGCCATGAACGGGCGTTGATCGTCCAGCAGCTTGCGTTGCGTCTCCAGGCTCTCGACGGCCATATCCAGCATCTGCTGCTCTTCGGCGATGGCGGACTTCAGATCAGCGCCGGAGCTCACCTCTAAGGGAACAGCGAATGCTCGCTCCCCGGCCAGTTGGGCCTCGATCCGCGACTTGCGCAGGAGGTTCCTTTCCTTCGTCGCCTGCAGCACGCGCACGCGCTCGTCGGCGGCCAGGAAGTCCGCGAGTCCCGTATCGGTCTTGAGGCCAATGCCGATTCCCCCAGCATTGGCGATGGCACTCTTGACGATGCTGCCGAAGCGATAGGCGAAGGTGCCGGGGTTGCGCACGTCGCCAAGCACATGGACGGGCCGCGCCTCGGCGAGGCTTACGAAGATGGAGGGCTCTCTCAAGAAGCCCTGCGACAGACCGCTGAGGATCTTCGCCTGGCATTCGGCCAGCGTGTCGTCCGAAACCTTGATCGATCCGAGCAGCGGAACCAGGATCTCTCCGTTGTTGTCGACGGGGAGCGTCCCGGAGAGCTCGGTCTGCCCGATGACGACGAGAGAAATCCGGTCGCCTGGCGCGAGCCTGTATGGCTGCGGCTCCACCGACTGGGAGCGAGCGATGCCTGGATTCAAAGTCATCACAATGAGCACAACGAAAAACCAGGCGAGCCTGGCCAAAACGCCTGTGCCCTGCCGATTATCCATCGTCGTCACGCGCAACTCCACTTCCACTTAACGATGATAGGCGACGCACCTGTCGGATTCAACACGGCGCCAGCGTACGCAGCGTCCAATCGAGTTAACACTTAATGGCCGCGCGGCGCAGCCGAGGATTTGCGGCTCGATCAGGCCGCTGTCACGCGGCGCCAGAAGTCGGAGCGGCAGCGCCGGTCGATATGGGATGTAAACGCTTCGAGCCTAGGGTAGCCCGCGTCCCACATGGCCTTGGGAATGCGGCCGTCCTTGGCTGCATAGAGCCGGCCACCCGCTGCCGCGACGATGGCATCCAGGCGCGCCATCAAGGCCAGCGTCCGCGCGCCGCGATTGCGAAAGTCCACGGCGAGCGTCGCGCCGTGCATCGGGAACGACAGCATGCCCGGCGATTGGATCGCGCCGCACGTCTTCAAGACCGCCAGGAACGATCCTTCGCCGTCCGCGGAGATTTCGCCGAGAAGCGCCGGAATGGCATCACGCATGGTGGCGGCGGGAACCACGCATTGGTACTGCCAGAACCCATTGCGTCCATAGAGGCGATTCCACCGGCCGACAGCATCGAGCGGATAGAGAAACGCCGCGTAGGGTTTTATCCGGGTGGATTGCCGGCGATGGGCCAAGTGATAGAGCCGATTGAACACGCCGACCGTGTAACGATTGAGAAGAAAGCCCGGCGGCTCGATCGGAACGCTGACGGATTGGCGCGGCCGATGCGGCACGAGCGCGGCAGACCGGTTCCAGTTCCCGCGCGAGAACAGGCCGCGACCCGACGCCCGGCCCCGCGCCAGCGTGTCGATCCAGGCAACGGTGTGCTCATGGGTTACTTCCGACTCCGCCGATAGGCGCCAGAACTCGGCGAGTGTCGCGAAGGGGATGACCTCGCAGTCGATACTCGAGGACGGTATCGGCTGCAGGGCGATCTCGACCCATTCGATAACGCCGGTCAATCCCAGACCGCCGACGGTTGCCGCGAAGAGTTCCTCGTTGATACCGGGGCCGCACTCGACCGCGCCGTCCGAGCGCAGCAACTTCAGGCGGCACACATGCCGGCCGAAGGTTCCGGCGCGATGATGGTTCTTGCCATGGACATCGTTGGCGACCGCTCCGCCCAAGGTCACGTGGCCCGTGCCGGGTGTTACGGGCAGGAACAGACCCCGCGGCACGATGTGCTGGAGAAGCGCGGCAAGCGTCAGCCCGGCTTGCGCCCGGACCACGCGGCGGCCCTCATCGAACTCGAGGATGCGCTCGAGCCGTGTGAGCTCGATGAGGCCACCACTCGAGTTGAGCACCGTGTCGCCATAGGAGCGCCGGGCGCCCACGGCGAGCAGAGATCCATTGGGCGGGTACTCGAACGCATCCGCCAGCTCGTCCACCGTGCCGGGCGCCGCCACGAGCTGCGGCGTGCGCACGGCGCGGCCCCAGGACAGCGCATCAGTCCTTCGCGTGTATCCGATCGGGCTGATGGTCCGCTCCTCACTCTCAGCACGGCATCAGGGGGCCACTGCTTATCGCCGCCAGATGCCGCGCGTGTCCACGAT
The DNA here is from genome assembly GCA_031403155.1 of Hyphomicrobiaceae bacterium. GTDB lineage: Bacteria > Pseudomonadota > Alphaproteobacteria > Rhizobiales > Hyphomicrobiaceae > JANNSX01. The sequence goes on along the minus strand of JANNSX010000505.1, from coordinate 6,104 downwards.
GAGCTTGCCTTCGAGGCGGGAAGCCGGCACGTCGCGGAAGATTTTGTGATCGACGAGCATCACGAGTGCATCCGCGTCCATCGCCTCCTCGAGCGAAACCTTCCGGACGGCTCGCGCATGCTCGATTTCCTCCGGCAGCCGGTCGGCGTGCGGCTCGACGACAAGGATCTGAGCGTTCGGGCGCGTGATATTGAGCTCGGTCGACAAATGCTTCACGATCTCGACCGCCGGGCTCTCGCGCAGATCGCCGACATTGGCCTTGTAGGCCAGTCCGAAGCAGGCGATGGTGTCGATGTCGTTGTCCTCCATTGTCTTCAGTACCGTTCGGACCACCGCACGCGGCTGGGCGCTGTTGATCCATCGGGCCTCGCGAATGAGCCGGGCCTTGTCGCCCAACGCCGAGACGATAAACCATGGATCGACGGCGATGCAGTGGCCGCCCACGCCCGGCCCCGGCTGCAGGATGTTGACCCGCGGATGGTGGTTGGCGAGCTCGATTAACTCCCAGACATTGATGCCGACATCCTGACAGATCGCGCCGAGCTCATTGGCGAAGGCGATGTTGACGTCGCGGAACGAGTTCTCGCTGAGTTTGCACAGCTCGGCGGTGCGCGAATCGGTCACCAGGCACTTGCCCGTGACGAAACTCTGATAGAAATCCCGGCCGGCCTCGCTGCCCGCGGCGCACACGCCGCCGATGATCCGGTTGTTCTCCACCAGCTCCTTCAGCATCTGCCCCGGCAGAACCCGCTCGGGGCAGTGGCAGACGAGCACGTCCGGCACGGCTTTGCTGTCGCGAGCCGAGGCCGTCAGATCGGGCCGCGCGCGTGCGATCCAGCGCGCGACCTGTTCGGTGGCACCGACGGGGATCGTCGATTCGACGATCACCAGATTGCCTGGTTTCAGAACCGGGGCGAGCGCGTTGGTCGCCGCCTCGACGTAGGAGAGGTCGGGCTTGTATCCGCCGGTGAACGGTGTCGGCACCGCGATGATGAAGACATCCGCCGGATTGACCGTGGCCGATGCCGTGATCCGGCCGCTGGCCACCAGCTCCGCGATAGCCTCTGGCAGTCCCGGCTCCTCGATGGGCGATTGGCCGGAGTTGACCACCTGCACCACGCGGCGATTGATGTCGACGCCGATGACCCGCATGCCGGCGCGCGCGACCACAACCGCGGTCGGCAGGCCGATATAGCCGAGCCCAATGATGCAGCAGGTCGAGAAACGTCTATCGGTCGGCATCGTTCGGTACTCCTACGCGGTATTGGATAGTATCTGAGGGTTGGTTAGTTCAGGCCGAGTCGGCTCACTGCGTACTGAGCCGGGCCTCGAGAAAAGAGTCGTGCACGGCTGTCAGTGTCTTCAAGAGCTCGCCGGCCAGGTGTGACCTATCGTGCCGGGGCGCCGATTCGATGCCGCAGCGCGAGAGCTTCTGGCGCAGGCTCACGTCGGCGGCGAGATCGCGAATGCTCTCAGCCAAAGCCGATGCGTTCTCGGATTCGAAAACCAGCCCGAAGCCTTCCCGCTCGACGAGCTTGGCCGACTCTCCCGCAACGCCATGCAGCACCGGAATTCCCATGGCCATGCATTCGAAGAGCTTGGAGGGAATGACGGTTTCGAACAGCGGCTGCTTCTTGAGATGCACGATGGCGACGTCGAGCAGCGACCAATAGCGCGCGACCTCGCTGCGCGGCACGCTGTCGAGGAACGTCACGTTGCCGAGGCCGGCTTCCGCGCATTGCGCCTTCAGCCGCTCCTTCTCCGATCCGTCGCCCAACAGCAGGAAGTGAATGTCGCGGGACCGGGCCTCGGCCTGGACGAGTCGGGCCGCCTCCACGATCGTCGTCAGCCCGTGTGCCATGCCGATGGTTCCGACATAGCCGGCGACGAACTTGCCGGAGAGGCCCAGCTCGCGGGCGAGCGCCTCGTCCCGGGCGCGGGGCTGGAAGCGGCTCAGATCGACACCGTTCATGGTCACGCTGATCTTGTCTCTCGGTATGCCTCTGGCAGCGAGAATGTCGCGAAAGGAGTGCGTGACACTGACGATGTGATCGGAATTCCGGTAGAGCATCATCTCGAGCCGCTCGAGCCACGACAAGAGCCGGGAACTACGAATGGCCCCGACCGCACTGATCGACGCCGGCCACAGATCGCGCAGCTCGAAGACGAAAGGACGCCGCTTGAGCACGGCGGCGGCCAGTCCGGCGCAAGGCGTGAACAACTGCGGCGAGGTGCCGATGATGATGTCGACCTTCCGGACGAAGAGCGCAGCCGGCAGCGCGCTCACCATGAAACTCGCGAAATCGAGGGTTCTGAGTGCGGTACCCGCATTGGCCGTGATGAACGTCCAGACCCGGATCACGTCTATCCCATCGACCAACTCATGCGACCACAACCGGTTCTTGTAGCCTTCGTAAACGCGGCCGGCCGGGAAGTTCGGCGCGCCGGTGATGACCGTCACCCGATGCCCTTGCTTCACCCAGTCGCGGCAATGCTCATAGCTACGCGATGCCGGGGCATTCACCTCGGGCGGGAAGTTGTCGGTCAGCAGAAGGATGTGCATGGAGTGCGATATGGGGAGCTAGAGCGCTATTCGATCTGATGGAATCAGATCGGCGCTCTAGGTCGTTGGTTTTGAGCACTTTCTTTCGACCAACCGGTATCCACTTGGTCGGAAAGTGCTCTAGCTCAGATCAGGATCTGCGTGCCTGCCGGTCGCACCGCATGGCCTGAAAAAGGAAGACTGCAAAGACGAGGGGAACGGTGCTCATGCGCGGCGTCGGAAGAAAGACGGCGGCAACGAGCAGGGTCACCGCCATCGTCGAAACCGCCATGGCGAGGAGTGGTCCGTAGCGGAGCAGCATCGACGGTCTGAGTGACGCAAAGGCCATCTGGCCGATGGCTGCGACCAGTGCCAGTCGCAGAACGATCGTGAGCAGGACAAATCCGGCGACCACGAGCATTGCAAAGCCGCTCGTGCTCGCCGGCGATTGCTCGGGCATACGCTGCATGCTGGTGCTCAGCAGCCAGCGCGGCAGGCCAATCCAGTCGACCAAATCCCGGGAGGCATATCTCAGGCGCGACTGATCATCGGCATCCTGGCCAGCGAGCAATCTCAGATCGGGAACATAAGGCCCCCCCCGAATGAAACTGTCCAACCCCCATCCGATCCTGCGCAGGAAGAAGCCCGGGTCCGAGACGACGATACCGACGAACTTCTCGCGGAAGTGCTCGTTGGCGCGGTCCGACCACGGCGAGGCCTCGCCGAACTCCGCCGCCCGGTCAAAGACCCACTCGTCCTTCGCAACTATTCCATACGTGTTATCGGGGACCAGCCCGAGGCCGTAGTAGGCGACGGACCAGCCGTGCGTCGTGCTCGGCTCATACTTTCCCAAAGTCGAGGTCGTGTAGATCGCCCATGGGACCAAGCAAAGTGCGAAAACCGCAGCGGCGGCGAGATGGCATTTGAGGCGGCTCGGCCAGTAGCCGAGTGCCTCCAGCGCGATTTGAAGTGCCAAATAGAGCGGAAACAGCAGCAGCGTTTCCGGCCGGATATTGTAGGCGAGACCCCAAAGGAGACCGGCGATTGCGCCCGCAATTGCGCCGCGCTCGCTGTGTTTGTGGAAAACTGCAAGCGCCAGAAGAACAAGGCTGAGCCACAAGGCATGATCGTTCCAGCTCGAGATCATGCCCGAATAGGCGACCGTCGCAACACAGAAAAGGAGTGAGGGCTGGGCCCGTCCGAGTTCGAGCCAGCGGAAGGCGAGTAGGAAGACAACACATCCGACGACCGCACTCAAGACTGGTGTCCAGGAACCCAAGGCCGCGATGATGATGGCATAGCCGAACATGGGATGCGCCGGATTCTCCGCCGGCTCTCCGAACAGCAGATGACGGCCTAGGACGATATGACTTCGGTGCAGCTCCTCGGGACCGACCCACAAGTGAAACGCGAGAAAGACGAAGCTCCAGCCGATGAGCCATACCGTCAAAAAGCGATCGGGTTGAAACGATTTCACGGAACCAATGTCTCTCGCTTGAGGGGCGGCTTGCGCCCCCGCACCGCTGAGTTTGCTCTTGCCGCCGGCGCTACTCACGCCGCGACCGCCAAGACCAGGCTGATGACCATCAACGCTCCGAGTACGAGGCTCACCCGGTCGAGAACGGCGAACTCGACTGGATCATCCTTGAGCACGCCGCGCTGGCTGAGCAACCAGATGCGGCCGAGAAAGAGCGACATCAGGAGAGGGACGCACCACAGGTAGACCGGACTCGAATAGAACCCGCTCGGAAACGCATCTTCGATGAGATAGAGCACCGAAATCAGCAGCGCGGCGAACATCGACGCCAGCCCAAATCCCAGTATCAGCGGGAGATCGGCGGGCAGATACCCCCTTCCGTTCTCAGTCACACCCTTCTCGATTTGCCGGCGAATTTCGGTGTGCCGCTTCGCCGCCGACAACGAGGTGAACACGAACATCGAGAAGACCAACAACCAGTGCGACAAGCTTGCTTGCGTAAGCGCCATACCCAGGCCCAGGCGGAGCGTGAACAGACCGGCCAGGATCATGACATCGAGTATGGGAATACGCTTCAGTCCGAATGTGTAGCTCAGCACAATGGCGGCGTAGAGACCGAGCAGAAGCACGGAGCTCCAGTTGACGGCGACCGCCAGCCCGAAGCCGATGACCGGCAGCACGGCCGCCCAAATGAGCGCCTGCGAAATCGGCACTTCGCCGCTCGCAAGCGGTCTATGGCGCTTCGACCAATGACGCCGGTCATCCGCGAGATCCCAGATATCATTCACGATGTAGGTCGCGGAGGCGACGACCCCGAGCGCGATGAATCCGACTGCGGCGGCCATCCAGGCGACCGGTTCGGATGCTTTCCCGTCCAGCACTGCGGGAAGAAAGATCAAGACATTCTTCGCCCACTGATGCAGCCGCATGCACTTGACCAGCGCACGCAGGTTGATGGCCGCAGATGGCAGCGCAAGCACCGACGGCTTAGCGGCCCGGCTCTCGAGCGGCGACTGAACAGCCTCGTCAATCCGGGCATGGACTTGAGCGTCCGCGATTTCTGCGGGACGGCCGGCAAGGCTGAATCCGGCCGGGAACTTTTCGCCGAGCAGTCGTGCCTTCGCTTCCCCGGTCATCCGCGAGAGGCCGTCAATGGCGACGACTTGACTGATGAAGGGGAAGCGAGCGGCAACCGCATCGGTGACGACGGGGTCAGCTTCCGCCAGAAGTACGATCTTGCGCCCCAACACGGCCTGCTTCTCGAGCGAGCCGACGACCACGTCATCGACCGGCCAAGTCTCGACATCGGATGCGGCCTTCTCGGCCAGGGCCGATCGAATGGCCTTGGCTCCAGCCGAAAACACGCCCGGATTTCTGCGGATGTAACCGGGCAGCCGGCGCGCCATGCTGACGAGCGTGTCCTGGCGCGAGTCGATCCGCAGCAGCCCGCCGTCGAGCTCGACGACCAGCGGCACGACTTGGGGCAGGACGATTGAAACGGATTGGGCTGTTTCGGGGTGAGTCACGTCGACCATACGAACTCCGTGCGGCAGTCTTTCGTGAAGGGTACAAGCAGGCAAGTGTTGGCGATTGCCCTGCCGAATTCCGAGTAGAAATTTCCAGATACGAGCGTGGCCTTTTCGCTCGCGCGCCATTCGACCGAGCGACCACCGGCCAACTTAAGTGAACCGCCCCGGCCGTTCGAGGCAATCGTCGCCTCGACACCAGCGCCGAGGTGAAATCGAGCCTGACAATGGTGCGAGGCTGCGCTCGACACCGTGTCCAGGACGACAAGCCTTCCAGCACCAAACTGCCAGCGGCGATGATGCGTTGGCCGGCCTTGCAGCCAGCGGTAACCATCATGGGCGCCGCTGACGGCGATCGTTTCGCCCTCCCCGGCGACGGCCACGCCGTGCACGCGCGCACGCCGCCCAACCCGGAAGCTCGACCAGACCTCGGACGAATTTTCGCCGTCGATCTCGACGGTGCTGTGGGCGGCGGTCGAGCGCTGATGGGCCCTGAGATCGCCGGCCGCGTAGGTCGAGATTCCACTGTTCACGATGAGGCGCTCGCGACCGAGCGACA
>JANNSX010000504.1:0-2603 GCA_031403155.1 Hyphomicrobiaceae bacterium | reverse complement strand
CATCGCCACGCCGCTGCCGAATTATCCCGAGGGCGTGGCGGCCTCGATGATCGCCAACGACTTCGCCTGGGCCTCCGACAACCGGGATCGCATCCTGGCGGAGTGGCAGCGCCGCTACGCCAAACGGTGAGCGTGCCGCGCGGGATCGGCTCGCGAGCCGTGAATCGGGTCGCCACCGCGAGGGGCACCACTCACACGTCTCGTGTCCAGCCGATGCACATGCCCTCGCCGCGCAAAAAACCCCTCCCCCCTGTGGCTACGGCATTCACGGTTCTGATTCCCTCCGCTCGTCGGGTGTGATTCGGTTGGTTGGTGATTCGCGGGAGGCCGGCATGGGCGTGGGACTTCATGGGGACAAGCGGGTTCTGCCTCGGTTGCGGTGGATGGAGGATCGCGTGGTCGAGACCGGCTCGGTGGTGCTGCGCAAGATCGGCCGGGATCGGGCCGGCGAGTTGGAGGCGCGGCGCTTCCTCGAGTCGCCGTTCGTGACGCCGGACGGTCTGGCGCGCGATGCCGGCGAGCGGACGGCGTCGGCCAGCGCAGGCCGGCGCATCATCGCCATCCAGGACACGACCGAGATCAACTTCGCCGGTCGCTCGGCCAAGCGGCGCGGCTTCGGGCCGGCCGGCAACGGGCGCGATCCGGGCTTCTTCCTGCATGCGGTGATCGCGGTCGACCGCGACCACGACGCGGTGCTCGGCGTGGTCGACGTCACGGCGTGGACGCGCGGGCCGAAAGCCGCGAAGAGCCGGCGCCGGCGCCAGGCCAAGAGCAAGGAATCGGCGCGCTGGCACGCCGGCGACACGATCGCGGCGGCGCGGCTGGCCGGCGCGGCCTCGGTGGTGATGGTGGCCGATCGCGAGAGCGACATCTTCGATCTGTTCGCCGAGCGGCCGGCCAGGCTCGACCTGGTGGTGCGCGCCGCCCAGAACCGGGCGTTGAAGGAGGCCGGCCTGCTGTTTTCGGCGCTGGGGCCGGAGCAGGCGCTCGGTCGGCACGATCTGGCGATCGTCGCCGCCCCGCCCGGGCGCGCGGCCCGGGTGGCGCGCGTCGAGGTCCGGGCCGGGCCGGTGACGATCGCCCGGCCGAAGGGGCGCAAGCTGGCGACGACGAAGAAATCGATCGATCTCAACTTGGTCGAGGTGATCGAGATCGATCCGCCGGCGGGCGTGAAGAAACCGATCGCTTGGCGCCTGTTGACGACGCTGCCGGTGGAAGGTCTCGCCGGGGCGCGCGAGGTGATCGAGATTTATCGGCGACGCTGGCGCATCGAGCAGGTGTTCCGGGCGCTGAAGAAGGACGGGCTCGACCTCGAGGCGAGCCAGATCACCACACCCGCGCGCCTGTTCAACCTCTCGGTGATCGCCCTGGTCGCGGCGACGCGCACCATTCAGCTGGTCGATGCCCGCGACGGCTCGCCGCGTCCGGCCACCGACATCGTGCCCGAGGCGGCGCTGCCGGCGGTCGAGGCCCTGTCGCGCGACCTCGAGGGCGCGACCGAGCGCCAGAAGAACCCGCACCCGTTGGCCTCGCTCGCCTTCCTCGCCTGGGTCGTCGCCCGCCTCGGCGGCTGGAACGGCTACGGCAAGCCGCCCGGCCCCAAGACCATGCGAGACGGCCTCGACAAGCTCATGGTCGCCATCCATGCCTACGCCCTCGCCAAGAACGAGCCCAAACCCACCCATGCCCACGCCCCCGCCCAGCGCGAACCACTTGTGCGAATCCCGTAGCCCACGAGGGGGGAGGGGACGCGCTCGATCGGCTCGCGTCGATTTTACCGACGTGGATTGTCGAAGCGAACCCTCGCCGTGCGAATCCCCTCCCCCTTGTGGGCTACCATATTCACACATCTCGCTTGCCGGGCGTTCTGGGGCATGATTCGGGTGATTCCGCTGGTTCGGGTGATTCGGTCCTGGGAGGCGGGGATGGGTGGGATGTGCTTGGGGCTCGGTCGCTTCGGCGATGCGCGGCTCGAAAAAGGGGGGTCTTTTTGCACCGTCGGCTGGTCGATGGCGGCGGTTGTGGTGTCACGGTGCGCGGGCTCGGCGGCGATCGGGCCGGTGAAATCCGGCTGACGCGCTTCCTGCGCAATCCGGCGGTGAGCACCGACGAAATGGTGACGACGGCGGCCCGGCGCACGGCGGAGCGCTGCGTCGGCGTCGGCCATGTGCTGGCGATCCAGGACACGACGGTGACGCGCTCGCGGGGCGGCGGCGGCGATTATCTGCACGCGACCATCGCGCTGGACGCCACGGGCGAGCAGGGGTTGCTCGGGCTGGTCGACGGTCGCTGCCTGACGCGCACGAGCGGCAAGAAGAAGACGCGGCGCGCCCGGCCGATCGAGGACAAGGAGAGCTCGCGTTGGTTGTCCGGCACGGCCGTGGCGGCGTTGGTCTGCGCCGGCGCGGCGCGCCTGACGGTGGTGGCCGATCGCGAGTGCGACATCTACGAATGCTTCGCGCGGGCGCCCGCGGGCGTCGACCTGTTGGTGCGCGCGGCGCACAACCGGGCCTTGGCCGATGGCGGGCGGCTGTTTCGCGCGATCGATGCGGCGCCGGAGGCCGGCCGCACGATCCTGGAGCTGCCGGCGCGGCCGGGCGCGG
>JANNSX010000503.1:0-2617 GCA_031403155.1 Hyphomicrobiaceae bacterium | reverse complement strand
GAGCGCTTCGAATGGCATTACACGCCCAAGCACGGCAGCTGGCTCAATCTGGCGGAGTCCGAACTCGCGGTCCTGTCCTGCCAGTGCCTTGCCCGCCGCATCCCTGACGCCGCAGCGCTCAAGACTGAAGTCGACGCCTGGCGCTTGCGTCGCAACACTCACCACGCAAAGGCCAATTGGCGATTCACAACCGCCGACGCCCGCGTGAAGTTGAAAACTCTATATCCCTCGCTTTAGAAGATTCAGGAATGTCACGGCGACGTGCGGATACGCCAGATAATCTTTGAGCGACAACGCACCCTGACCGGCTTTGATTGCGAGCGGATGGCGCTGACAGACAAGCCCAACGAAGCGCTCGCGAAACAGCTCGCGCGATAGGAAAGGGCCGTCGGAGTGTGATGCTCCGACGAATGCGAGATCGATCTCACCTTTCTCCAGGCGCGGTAGGAGATCAGCCTCGATGTGCGCAACATCGATGCTCGCCTGAGGGGCGCCTGCGCGCAGCCTGCCGACGATCGCCGGAATGGTCGTCATCATCGCGTAGTCGCTGGCTCCGAAGCGGAACGAGCGCGCTGTCGTCGTCGAGTCGAAACGCTCGGCTTTCAAGACGCGACCGACTGCGGCGAGGATAGCCTTGACCTCAACGACGCTGCCTTCTGCCCGGGGCGTGAGCACGAGACGGTCGCGCCCGCGCACGAACAGGGGATCGCCCATAAGCGTTCGCAGGCGTTTCAAGGCGTGGCTGACAGCCGGTTGGCTCAGCGACAGCGCCTCGGCGGCAACGGTGACCGAGCGAGTTTGCGCGACGGCATCGAAGACGACCAGCAAGTTGAGATCGGCGCGACTTAAATTCGTCTTGTGCATGTGGGGCATTATATCAATGCATTCGACGAATTTAAACCCCCGCGCTATCGAGGTGGAGCAATCATTCATTCGGAGACCGCCGCCATGCAGCGCTTCAATATCGATGACACAGCCATGATCCTGATCGACCACCAGGTCGGCACCAACACCTGGGCGGCCACGACGCCCCTCGAACTCCTCAAGCGCAACGTCATCATCCTTGCCAAGTTCGCCACCGGCACCGGGATGCCGCTCGTCCTGACCTCCAGCCAGGAGACGAACGTTAATGTGCAAGGTCCCCTGATGCCGGAGCTTGCCGAAATCGCACCGAAGGCCTTCGAAGGTCGCGTAAAGCGCACTGGCGTCGTCAATGCTTGGGATGACCCGGCTTTCGCCGATGCCTGTCGCGCAACGGGAAAGCGCAACTTCGTCATGGCGGGCGTCACCACCGACGTTTGCATGGTCTCGCCCGCCATCAGTGCTCTGGAAGAGGGGTTCAATGTTCAGATTGTCTGTGACGCCTGCGGCTCGAGCAACCAGATCGCCGAGGAGATGTCGTGGCGGCGCATGGAACGCGCCGGCGTCCGTTTGACAAGCACAAACGCCATCGTTGCTGAACTGGTGAAGAACTGGGCCTCCCCCGCCGGCGCGGTGGCTTTCCCGCTCCTGACGTAAAAGAGGGCGTCGCAAATGCGTGCAATACGAGCTTATGAGTTCGGCGGCGCCGACGTTCTGCGTCTTGACGACATCGCCTCGCCGACGGTTGGCGAAAGTGATATTCTGGTGCGGGTCGTCGCGAGCGGCGTGAATCCGATCGAGTGGAAGATCCGCAGTGGCGCAATGGCGCGTGCGCTCGGTCGCCCGTTGCCGGCCACCTTTGGTTGGGAATGTGCCGGAATCGTTATTTCCGTCGGATCTTCCGTCAGGACGTTCAAGGCTGGTGATGCGGTATTTTCCTATCCAGAATTTACCCGCGGTGGAACGCATGCCGATCAGGTGGCGATCGCAGCCAACCAGGTAGCGCTCAAGACGGGGACGCTCGATTTTGCCGCGGCCGCCGCGGCGCCCATGACGGCGCAGGCGGCGTGGACGGCGCTTGACGCAGCAGCGATTAAGTCAGGCGAGCGGATATTGATCCACGGGGCTGGGGGCGCGGTTGGCCATTGGTTGGTGCAGCTCGCCAAATTGCGAGGCGCCGAGGTGATCGCCACCGCGTCGGGCGGGCAGTTGAATGCCGTCGCCGAGCTCGGCGCTCAGCAGATGATCGACTACCGCGAGCAGCGCTTCGAGGATATAGGCGCCGTTACCGTCGTCTTTGATTTGGTGGGAGGAGAGACCCAAGAACGTTCTTGGGCCCTGCTTGGTGTCGGCGGTCGGCTCATATCAACCGTCTCCCCGCCGGCGCCGCAACGCAATGACGCCGCTGCCAGCGCCACACGGCGGGCCGGCTCGCGCCGGCGCGGCGCGCGACGTCGAGCACCGCCAAGCGGTCGGCGGAATGAAGCACGATGCGCGCCCGCGCAACATGCTTGGCGCGGGCGTTGCGGTCGGCGACAATCGCTTCGAGACGAACGCGATCGTCAGAGCAGAGATGAATCGAGACTGTCTGGGCCATGAACCCAGATTCGCACGCTTTGCATCACATGTGAATCGTCTGTATGAAACCGTGCACTAGATCGCTGTTTGATGTAACTGTCTGCTCTGTTTCAAGGTGAGCAAGAATGGAAAAACTACTTTCATGGGTCGGGTAGCTGCTCTACGGCTTGAGATTCAC
>JANNSX010000502.1:0-9539 GCA_031403155.1 Hyphomicrobiaceae bacterium | reverse complement strand
GGCTGTTGGCATTCTTGTCAATGTTCAGCGTGTTGCGAATGAACGCGCCGATGTAGACGATGCCGGCTTCGTCGAGATTCTTCAGCGCTTCTTCCGAGACGTTCGGGATATCGCGCGTAATCTCCTCCGGCCCGAGCTTGGTGTCGCGGGCCATCACCTCGAACTCCTCGATATGGATCGACGTGAAGACGTCGTCCATGACGATGCGCTCGGAGATGAGGATGGAGTCCTCGAAGTTGTAGCCCATCCACGGCATGAAGGCGACGAGCACGTTGCGCCCGAGCGCCAGATCGCCCAAGTCGGTCGAGGGACCATCGGCGATGATATCGCCGGCGAGCACCTTGTCGCCGACCTTCACCAGCGGCCGCTGGTTGATGCAGGTGTTCTGGTTCGAGCGCTGGAACTTGCGCAAGCGATAAATGTCGACGCCGGGCTTGGACTGATCCTGCTCCTCGGTCGCGCGGACGACGATACGGGTTGCGTCCACCTGGTCGATGACGCCGGTACGGCGCGCGGCGATCGCCGCGCCCGAGTCGCGCGCCACAACCGATTCCATGCCGGTGCCGACGAGCGGCGCCTCAGCCTGGATCAGCGGCACCGCCTGGCGCTGCATGTTGGAACCCATGAGCGCGCGGTTGGCGTCGTCGTTCTCGAGGAACGGGATGAGGGCTGCCGCCACCGACACGAGCTGCTTGGGCGACACGTCGATGAAGTCGACCTTATCCTGCGAAACGAGAAGCACGTCGCCCGCGTGCCGGCACTCGATGAGATCGCCGATCAGCTTGCCGCCAGCGCCGATCTCGGCATTGGCCTGGGCGATGTAGTGGCGCGCCTCCTGCATGGCCGAGAGGTAGAGCACCTCGTTCGTCACCTTGCCGTTGACGACCTTGCGGTAGGGGCTCTCGATGAAGCCGTACTTGTTCACCTGCGCGAAAGTCGCCAGCGAGTTGATGAGACCGATGTTGGGGCCTTCCGGCGTCTCGATCGGGCAGATGCGGCCGTAATGCGTCGGATGCACGTCGCGCACCTCGAAGCCAGCGCGCTCGCGCGTCAGACCGCCCGGGCCCAGCGCCGAGAGACGCCGCTTATGGGTGATCTCGGAGAGCGGGTTCGTCTGGTCCATGAACTGCGAGAGCTGGGAGGAGCCGAAGAACTCGCGCACGGCGGCTGCCGCCGGCTTCGCGTTGATGAGGTCCTGCGGCATGACGGTGTCGATGTCGACCGAGCTCATGCGCTCCTTGATGGCGCGCTCCATGCGCAGCAGTCCCATCCGGTACTGGTTCTCCATCAGCTCGCCGACCGAGCGGACGCGGCGGTTGCCGAGATTGTCGATATCGTCGATCTCGCCCTTGCCGTCGCGCAGCTGCACCAGCGTCTTGATGACCGCGAGGATGTCCTCCTTGCGAAGCACGCGCACGGTATCGTCGCACTCGAGGTCGAGGCGCGTGTTCATCTTCACGCGACCGACGGCCGAGAGGTCATAACGCTCCGAGTCGAAGAACAGGCCGTTGAACAGCGTCTCGGCGGCATCCAGCGTCGGCGGCTCGCCCGGACGCATGACGCGATAAATGTCGATCAGCGAATCCTCGCGGCTCTCGCTCTTGTCGACATTCAGCGTGTTGCGGATGAAGGCGCCGGTGTTCACATGATCGATGTCGAGGAGCTTCAGCTCCTTGATACCGGCCTCCTTGAGCTTCTTCAGCAGCGCGGTGTCGAGCTCCTCGCCCGCCTCGCCATAGATCTCGCCGGTCTGCATGTTGACCATGTCCTCGGCGAGGTAACGGCCGATCAGGTCCGCATCCTGCACGAGCAGCTCCTTCAAGCCCTGCTCGACGAGCTTCTTGGCGACGCGCGCGGTCACCTTCTGGCCTTCCTTGATGACGACCTCGCCAGTTTTGGCATCAACGAGATCGGAGGCCGCCTTGGCGCCGCGCCAGCGCTCGGCGTTGAAAGGCATGCGCCAGCCGGTCTTCGCCAGCTTGACCAGAAGGGTGTTGTAGAACTCGGCGAGGATGCCTTCGCCGTCGTAGCCCAGCGCATAGAGCAGCGCCGTCGCCGGCAGCTTGCGCTTGCGGTCGATGCGGACGTGCACGATGTCCTTAGCGTCGAACTCGAAATCGAGCCAGGAGCCGCGATAGGGAATGATGCGGGCGGCGAACAGAAGCTTGCCGCTCGAATGCGTCTTGCCCTTGTCGTGGTCGAAGAAAACGCCCGGCGAGCGGTGCATCTGCGAGACGATGACACGCTCGGTGCCGTTGATGACGAAGGTGCCGTTCGAGGTCATGAAGGGCATGTCGCCCATGTAGACCTCTTGCTCCTTGATATCCTTGACGGACTTGGCGCCGGTCTCCTCGTTGATGTCGAACACGATGAGCTGGATCGTGACCTTCAGCGGCGCGGCGAAGGTCATGTCGCGCTGTTGGCACTCGTCGACGTCGTATTTCGGCGGCTCGAACTCGTACTTGACGAATTGGAGCGTCGCGCGGCCCGCGAAGTCGGAGATCGGGAAGACGGACCGGAAGACGGACTGCAGGCCCTCATCGGGTCGGCCGCCTGCCGGCTCCTCGACCATCAGGAAGTCATCGTAGGAGCGCTTCTGAACCTCGATGAGGTTCGGCATCGCCGCAACCTCGGCGATCTTGCCGAATTTCTTGCGAACGCGCTTGCGTCCGATGAAGGTCTCAGCCATGGGGGCTCCTCAGGGTCAGGCGAAGTCCGGCCGGAACTTCGCCTTGGAACAGGGACGCCGGGCAAGAAAGCCCGGCCAACGGCTCGCCGGAGAGGCTCTCGAAAGCCTCTCGGGGAAGCCGCCGCGGCGATCCGGCAAGAGCCAAACCGCCGCGACGAAATCGAGCTACTTGATCTCGACGGTGGCGCCTGCGTCCTCGAGCTTCTTCTTCATGGCCTCGGCATCGGCCTTCGAGACGGCTTCCTTGACGGCCTTGCCGCCGGCCTCGACCAGATCCTTGGCTTCCTTCAGACCGAGGCCCGTGATGGCGCGGACCTCTTTGATGACGTTGATCTTCTTGTCGCCACCCGACTTCAGGATGACGTCGAACTCAGTCTGCTCCTCGACCGGAGCGGCGGCGGCGGCCGGCGCGGCGGCCATGGCGACCGGAGCCGCGGCCGAGACGCCCCACTTCTCCTCGAGGAGCTTCGTCAGCTCGGCAGCCTCGAGAATGGTGAGGGAGGAGAGGTCATCGACGATTTTCTCAAGCTTCGACATGGAACGTACCTTTCGATTTCTCTTTGAACCTGATCTTCGTTGCTTGCCGGCTCAAGCCGGCGGGTGATGCTCTCAAGCAGCCTCTGCGCCCTCGGCGTGGGCCGAGATGACCCTTGCCAGACCTGCGCTCGGCTCCTTGATGGTGCGCGCGAGCTTGGATGCCGGGGCTTGGATGAGGCCGATGATCTGGCTTCTCAACTCATCCAGTGACGGCAGCTCGGCGAGTGCCTTGACGCTCTGCGGATTGAGGACGGTGCGGCCCATCGCGCCGCCCAGGATCACGAGCTTGTCGTGGTCCTTGGCGAACGCCATGGCGACCTTCGGGGCGGCGACCGGATCGCTCGAATAGGCGATGACGGTCGGACCCTTGAAGAGGTCGGCAATGCCGGCGGCCTCGGTTCCTTCCAGAGCGAGCTTGGCGAGCCGGTTCTTGGCCACCTTGACCTTGCCTCCGGCGGCCGACATGCGGCGGCGGAACTGGGTCATTTGGGCAACCGAGAGACCGGCATAGTGGGCCACCACGATCACGCCCGTGTCCTTGAACACGTCGTGAAGCGCGGTGACGAGCTCTTTCTTTTCGGCTCTATCCACGTTGCTCTCTCCACTGGCGGTTGGGCCTTGCCGGTCCCACCCGCGGCTATCAGTTGCCGTCGACACGCCACGCGGGCCGGCAAGCCCGGCGCGAAGACGGCGCCCACTTGCCTGTCCGCCGCATCCTGGCCGAAGCCTTGACGCAGCAAGCACGAGGTTCAGGTTCTTCGCCTTAAGCCCCCGAAAGGACTTGGGCTCCGTTCCATCTCCCGTCTCATGCAGGCCCATCTGGCTTAAGCTGGCTTGGCAGCCAACACCTGCAATCTCGGACAGGTTGGCCCGGCGGATCGAAACCCGTCGGACCACGTCGTCCGGGCTTGCGCCCGGAAGTCTATCGTCAGGCCGATGAGCCGGAGAGGCTCTGCGGCTCGACCTTTACGCCAGGCCCCATGGTCGAGGAGATGGCGATACGCTTGAGGTAAGTACCCTTGGCGCCGGCGGGCTTGGCCTTGATGACCGCGTCCGCGAAGGCCTTGATGTTGGCGACGAGGGCTGCCTCGGTAAAGCTCGACTTGCCGACGCCGGCCTGGATGATGCCGGCCTTTTCGACCCGGAACTCGACCGCGCCGCCCTTGGCGTCCTTGACCGCCTGCGTCACGTTCATGGTGACGGTACCGACGCGCGGGTTCGGCATCAGGCCGCGGGGGCCGAGCACCTTACCCAGGCGCCCGACGAGACCCATCATGTCGGGCGTCGCGATGCAGCGATCGAAGTCGATCGTACCTTTCGACACGATATCGATGAGTTCCTCGGCGCCGACGATGTCGGCACCGGCGCGCTTGGCCTCCTCGGCCTTGTCGCCCCTGGCAAAGACCGCGACCTTCAATGTCCGGCCCGTGCCGTTCGGCAGGTTGCAGACGCCGCGCACCATCTGGTCGGCGTGCTTGGGATCGACGCCCAGATTCATGGCGATCTCGACCGTTTCGTCGAATTTGGCTTTTGCCTTCGACTTGACGAGGGCCACCGCCTCCTCGAGCGAATACAGCTTCTCGCGGTTCAAGTCCGCCGCGATCGCCTTGAAACGCTTGCCTTGCTTGCTCATGGCTTACTCCACCACCTCGATGCCCATGGACCGGGCGGTGCCGGCAATGATGCGGGCGCCCTGGTTGACGTCGTCGGTGTTGAGGTCCTTGAGCTTCACTTTCGCGACCTCCTTGACCTGCGCCATCGTCACCTGGCCGACGAAGCCGCGGCCGGTCGTCCCCGAGCCCTTCTCGATCTGGGCGGCCTTGCGCAGCAGATAGGACGCCGGCGGCGTCTTCATCTCGAAGGTGAAGGACTTGTCGGAGAACACCGTGATCAGGCAAGGAACGGGCATGCCCTGCTCCATGCCCTGTGTCTTGGCGTTGAAATCCTTGCAGAAGCCCATGATGTTGACGCCGCGCGAGCCGAGCGCGGGGCCAATCGGCGGAGACGGGTTCGCCTGTCCCGCCGGCACCACCAGATTGATGTAGCCGTCGATCTTTTTTGCCATGTCACAACCCTTTCTGGGCCAATGGGCCCAAGACGCCAAAGGGACCGTGGTGCGGAGGTGGGCGGCCCTTGGCGGGAACCGCTCTCCTCCCACGGCCTTTGCCGGAACAGAGCAACTTGCTCCGTTTCGGCTGCCGGCTCTGGGCGATTGCCCGGGCCCCGGCGAAGCCAGACCCTCAAGGGCCTAGCTGACCTTCTCGACCTGCGCGAACTCGAGCTCGACGGGCGTCGCGCGCCCGAAAATCGAAACCGCCACCTTGAGCCGTGCCCGCTCCTCGTCGATCTCCTCGACGAGACCGGAGAACGATGCGAAGGGCCCATCGGCGACGCGCACCTGCTCGCCGATCTCGAAGGAGATCGTCGGCTTCGGCCGCTCGACACCTTCCTTGACCTGGCCGAGAATGCGCTCAGCCTCGGAATCGGAGATCGGCATCGGCTTGTTTTCCGCGCCGAGGAAGCCGGTGACTTTCGGTGTGTTCTTGATGAGATGGTAGGCCTGATCGGTCAGCTCCATCTTCACCAGCACATAGCCTGGAAAGAACTTGCGCTCGGAGGCAACCTTGCGGCCACGGCGGATCTCCACCACCTCTTCCGTCGGCACCAGCACCTCATCGAAGAGGTCGGAGAGCCCGTTCTGCTGCGCGCGCTCCTTGATCGCCTCGGCGACCTTGCGCTCGAAGTTCGAGTAGGCATGCACGATGTACCAGCGCTTCGCCATCGACGTTTCCGCTCGCATTTGCTTTTGGCCGCCTGTGCCCACTAAGCCCCGAGGCCCAGTATGAAAGCCACGGCCCGGCTGAAGACCTGATCCGCGATCATGAAGAAGATCGCCGCCAGGATGACCATCATGAGCACGAGCACCGTGGTAATCATGGTCTCGCGCCAGGTCGGCCAGGTGATCTTGTCGGCCTCGACCCTGACTTCGCGCGCGAACTCGACTGGATTCTTCATGCCGCCTATACCGTTGGCCACCGGCGCGGCAGGAGACGATCCCGCCACACATCCAGACATCCCTTTGAGGATGCTCGATTTTTCCGATTGGCTCCTTATGACCTGTTAGTGCTCAATGGCAGGGGCGGAGGGTCTCGAACCCCCAGCCTTCGGTTTTGGAGACCGACGCTCTACCAATTGAGCTACACCCCTACGCGCCCTCGACACGAAAAGATACACTCCCCCACAACGAGGGTTGCAGGGGAGCTAATAGCCCATCCGGCAGGCCATGTCACGCACTTGATTCGGAGTCAAGAAAAAATCACGGACGTCTGGTTCGGTCATCACTGTCCATTGCTTACTACCCAACGGTGCTTCGATGCAGTCGTGGTCTCGACGGGCGACTACTAGATCGCTATTCTCCTATCGCCCTTGCCTGTTTCGCGTCTCGGGTTCCCAACCCAATGGAGACGCGCATGTTCAGGATCATCGAAAAGGCAGAGCCAGACTTATCGCCACCGGCACTTGAGTTGTCCGTTTACAAAAGCAAGAAAATCGGTGAGGCGACGTTGGCATACTCGACTTATCCCGCCATCATCCACGGCAATCAATTGATTTATCCCTGCATAATCAGGTTCGGGACGCAAGTGCAGGAGGCATTTCGACAGGCCATCGAATTTGCGAAACCTCACGGGATCGCTGCGTGGGTCAAGGATCCGCAAGGCCTGTTCCCCCCGGATCGCCGGAAGCCCGCATAGTCGGGCGGTTCAGGCTTGTTATCGCGGATCGTCTTCGCCATCGACTGCCACTAACGAAAGGCCTCAGAAGTGCTTCTTTGCAAACGCACGGCCAGATCCTGATTTCAAGTATCGCTCGAATGCCGTCGCCTTCGCCGGATCAGCGAAGCCGATCGACACGACTATCTTCCAAGGGCGAAACTTGTTCGTGTGGATCGACATTCCGCTGTTGTGCTCTTCGAGGCGGCGAGTGGGTTCGTTTGAGAGGCCGACATAGTATCTCTCGGGTTCGGCAATACATTGAAGTAGGTAGACGTACATCACGGCGCGAGCCCGCCTCCGCTGCCGCCTGCAATTCCCAGCGCTCTGCAACATCGCGCCCGATCTATTCCGCCGGAGCTGCCGCCGCAGGCGGCAGCGAAGGCGAATGGAGCGGGTGAAGGGAATCGAACCCTCGTCATCAGCTTGGAAGGCTGTTGCTCTACCATTGAGCTACACCCGCATATCAGGTCATATCGCCCGTAGTCCTTTGATTTTCCTCGATTTCCCTCCGAGGTCTTGAACACTTCGCACCTCTTCGGGTACCGTCATTTTCAAGATTTTTGTGCCCAAATTGTGCCCAAATCGTTTCCCAGGATCGAACTCATGCCACGTGTGCGATTGACCGATTTGAGCATCAGTAAGCTACCTCTGTCGACGTCCCGGATCACCTATTGGGATGTGGGATTGCCTGCCTTTGGTGTCCGTGTCGGCGCACGCCGAAAGACCTTCATAATGATAGTCAAACCGGGGCAGCGGATCAAGCTCGGGAACTATCCGTTCACGACTCTCAAGGATGCGCGACGTGAGGCCCTTCGTCGGCTATCTGATCGGAGCGTGCAGTCGACTGAATTGGAGTCTGATCGCTCCGAGAAAGCGGTACAGGATTTCATCGCGATCCATCACGCGAAATCGCGACCGCGATGGCGCAAGGAGCAGGAGCGGTTGCTGACGAAGCATTTCCTGACCAAGCACAAGGACACGGCACTCAATCGGATCGCAACGAAAGACATCCTGGCGATCCTCGATGGGTTGAAGGAGATCCCTTCGGAGCAGCTGCATTGTTATCGTGCTTTGAAGACGTTTTTCTCCTGGGCGCAGGCGCGAAAGACGGTCGCCACTTCACCCATCCAGGGCATGAAACCACCGAGTGCGCAAGCTGATCGGGATCGCGTGCTATCGGACCAGGAGATTGTCGCTATCTACCGCGCGGCACAGAAGATGGACTACCCGTTCGGGCATATCGTTCTGATCATATTTCACACGGCGATGCGCCGGGGCGAGGTTGGCGCATTGAAGCGGAGCTATGTGACGGACGATCGGATCACGCTGCCGGCCGACATCCGCAGCGAAAAGAAGGGAGGAGAGTTGGTGCTGCCCAATCTGATCGGTGCGGAGCTTGCAGAGATTCCGAAGAATGGAGATTCCGACTACTACTTTCCGAACGAGAGGGGAGGGCCGTTTGTCTCATGGGGCCGACCGAAAGCGGAGCTGGACAAACTGAGCGGTGTCAGCAACTGGACGCTGCACGACATTCGACGGACGGTGCGCACAAAACTTTCAGAGTGGAACTGCTGCGATGACGCAACGGCGGAGCGCATTTTGGGACACGTCTCATCGGAATCGCGCGTGAGCCGAATCTACAATCGGTGGAAGCACTTTCCGCAGAAGAAAGTGGCGCTGGAGGCCTACGAGCGCAAACTTTCGGAGTTGCTCGCCGGATCGTGAGCAACTAGATTCACGGTGCCTTAGGCCTACAAGCCCAGGGCCGTTGCAACGGCTCCAACCCGGAGCGGTTGCAATGACGAAGCGATGGATCGGTTATCGTGAAATGACGCAGAAGCTCGGCGTCTGTCGTACCCAGATACAGCGGTGGGTTGCTTGCGGAATTCTGCCTAAGCCCTTGCGGCTCGGCAGCCACAGGACAAGTCGCACGGTGTGGTGGGAACACGAAGTCGAGGCTGCC
Organism: Hyphomicrobiaceae bacterium; assembly: GCA_031403155.1. Classification (GTDB taxonomy): domain Bacteria; phylum Pseudomonadota; class Alphaproteobacteria; order Rhizobiales; family Hyphomicrobiaceae; genus JANNSX01. The sequence goes on along the minus strand of JANNSX010000502.1, from coordinate 577 downwards.
ATGGAAGCGATGGCCAGTCGCAGCATGCGCCCCGAATAGGGGTCCCGAAAGGGGCGTGAGGCTCGTCGGGCAACCAGCGGGCCTCACGTTGTTATGGGATCGACCGGTTGGCATAACGGATGGGAATGCAACACCCTACGACGAGCCACATCCAGGAACTTGCGACGAGTCCCTACCGAACTGCATCAGCAGGCAGATCAGTGTGGCGTCATGTCGGTACTGGCTCGGTTAGCCGACATTTCCGCAAGCGCGCGAAGACACGCGCCGATGGCACCATTGCCTGTCGTTCGACGCTACGGTCTAAGACCGCCTGTCGGGCGTCTGTCGAGAAGGGCCATTACCGACCGAAGTCGTGCAAGGATGATCAGCGTCAGCGTGTTCTTCGAGCCACGCGTTCGTCCCAACGCCGTAATAAAAATTGCTGCGACGCACTGCTTCCGGCATCAATTTCAGCAGCAAGTGTCAGCTTGTTGACGTGCACCGACCGCGCGGCACGAAGCCTACTGATAGGTGCGACTGTGAAGGCTTCCGTACGTCGGCCCCCGTGTGCGACGATACGCCTGCGAAGGGCCGACAT
>JANNSX010000501.1:0-2995 GCA_031403155.1 Hyphomicrobiaceae bacterium | reverse complement strand
CCGTTCCGCTACTCGGTCGTCGTCTACGCCATCGCCACCGGCTACCTCATCTGGGGCGAGGTGCCGGATCGCTGGGCGGTGATCGGCGTCATCATCGTCGCGGCAGCAGGCCTCTACACGTTCCACCGCGAGCGCAAGCTCAAGGAACAGGCGATGCAGAGCGCGGCGGCGGGCGGGGCGGCGTGAGAACCGAAAGTCAGAGTCAGATGCGTGTACTGCTCGACAAAATACACTTGCCGGCGCGCGATCCTCATGAGCCGAACCGCGTCTCGACCCAGCTCGAGCTGTTCTTCGACCTGATCACCGTGATCGCCATCGCCGGGGTCACCGCGGCCCTTCATCATGCCATCAGCGACGGGCATGGCATCGAGGCTCTACCGCGCTTCGTGTTCTTGTACACCGCCATCTGGTGGGCCTGGATGAACTTCACGTGGTTCGCCAGCGCCTTCGCCAGCGACGGCCCGGCCTATCGTCTCATCGTGATGCTCATCATGATCGGCGAGCTGATTTTCGCCGGCGGAGCCGCGCATATCTTCAAGACACTCGATTTCCAGTGGGCGCTCGGCGGCTGGTGCGTGATGCGGATCGGCATGGCGCTGCTGTGGCTCAGAGCGAGCGCAAACCTAGAGTACACGACAACCTGCAGGCGCTACGCCGGTGGCATTGTCATTGCTCAATTGTGCTGGATAGCGATGTATTTCCTCACCGAGCCTGCTTCCGCCGCGTTCTACGCCGCAGGCGTGCTCTGTTTCCTCATTGAGTTCGCTGTGCCGCCATTCGCCGAGAGCGCAGGCATTACGCCGTTTCACCGCCATCATATCATCGAGCGCTACGGCCTCCTCGCCATCATCTCGATGGGCGAAATCATGCTCTCGATCAGCCTCGGGTTCGGCAAGATGTATGGCGAGCACCCTCAACTATCCGCCGGCGTCAGCTCGCTGGCGGCGGTTCTCATCGTCTTCGGCCTGTTCTGGATCTATTTCTGCGAGCGCGAGCATCTGGTGGCATCCCACTTCTGGACGGCGTTCGCATGGGGCTATGGCCACGTTTTCATCTTCGGTGGGATTGCTGCGATCGGCGCGGCCCTTGCCGCCGAGATCGACATCGTCGGTGGCCACAGCAAGCTCGACAGCAGTGCGGTTGCGATATGGCTCGGCATACCGCTGGCCATCGTGCTGCTGGCGCTTTGGCTGACCCGTGATCGTCACCTCCCGCTCGGCTGGCGTCATCCGGCACTGCCCGTCATGGCTGCCGTCGCGCTGCTGGCTGGTATCCTCGGCCAGTCGATATGGGTGTTTGCGCTCATCATGATCGCGGCGCTGGTCTGGCGTGTACCGTTGAGCGGCGCGCCTGAGATCGATGCTCGTTAAGGATGCGGTCCGGCTATTGAAACGCGAACTTCGCCTCGAACGGCGGCAGCTGCGGCGAGCCGAGGATATAGTCGGCGGCGCGGGAGGCGATCATCTGGGTCGGCGCGTTCAAGTTGGCGCTGATGATCTGCGGCATGACCGACGCGTCGACGACACGCAAGCCCTCGATGCCGTGCACGCGCATCTGAGGATCGACGACCGCGCCGGCGTCGTTCCCCATGCGGCAGGTGCTGCAGGGGTGGAAGTCGGTCGTGGTCATGTTGCGGACGGCCCGCTCGATGTCCTTGTCGGTCTTGACGCCGGGGCCGGGATCGATCTCGACGCCGCGGAACTCGTCGAACGCCCGTTGCGCGATCAGGTCACGCGCCTTGTGAATGCCCTCGACCATCTCCTTCATGTCATGCGGATCGGACAGGTAGTTGAAATGCATGATGGGCTTCGCGGACGGGTCGGCCGATTTGAGCGTGATGTGGCCGCGGCTTTTGGGGCGGAGCTGGTCGATGTGGAGCGCGAAGGCCTGGCGGAGCTTGATCTTCTCTCCCTCGTATTCGAAGCCGACCGGGCCGAAATGATATTGCAGATTTGGATAGGGCGTCTCGTCGTTGCCGCGAATGAGGCCGCCCGCCTCCCAGATGTTGGAAGCGGCAATGCCGGTACGGCTCAACAGCCATTGTGCGCCGGCCATCGCCTTGTTGAAGGGCCGGTCGACGGTGTGGATCGGGAAGGCTTTCGTCGAGCGGCACTGCACGACGATGCTGCCGTGATCGGTGAGATTGCGGCCGACACCGGCCAAATCATGCCGGACATTGATGCCGACCTGGCGCAAGTGATCGGCAGGACCGATGCCGGACAGCATCAACAGCTGCGGTGAGTTGATTGCGCCACCGGAAAGGATCACCTCGCGCTCGGCCTCGATCTTGTGGCGTTGCCCGCGATGAACATAGGTGAGGCCGGTCGCCCGATTACCGTCGACGGCGATCTTTTCGACGAGGGCATCGGTAACGAGCGTCAGATTGGGGCGCGACAGCGCCGGCTTCAGGTGGGCCACCGCCGCGCTGCACCGCCGGCCGTTGCGTTTCGTTGCGTCATAGCGCGTGACGCCTTCTGGCTGATACCCGTTCGGATCTTCCGTGCGGCCCTGCCCCGCCTGCTCGCCCGCGAGCAGAAAGGCATCGAACAGCGGGCACTCGAGGGTGCCTTGGGTCACGCCGAGCGGGCCTGAGCCGCCGCGCCAGTCGCTTTGCCCCCGATCGCATGATTCACCCGCCTTGAAGTAGGGCAGGCAGTTCGCATAGCGCCATTCGGTGAGCCCCAGCTCGTCCGCCCAGCGGTCGTAGTCTTGCGGCTGGCCGCGCATGTAGACCATGGAGTTGATCGACGAGGAGCCGCCGACCACTTTCCCACGCGGCATGTCGACGGGCCGCTCGAACAGCTCGGGCTCCGCCTCGGTCACATAGTTCCAGTTGATGCTCGGGTCCTTGTGGGCGCGATGGACGCCGGCCGGAATGTGGATCATGAAATTGCGATCCATCGGTCCGGCTTCGATGACGAACACTCGGTTCTTGGGGTCGGCGCTGAGCTTGGAGGCGAGCACGCAGCCGGCCGAGCCCGCACCGACGATGATG
>JANNSX010000500.1:0-8943 GCA_031403155.1 Hyphomicrobiaceae bacterium | reverse complement strand
GTGGGGGGCGGTCGGTCATGGGGAATCCACAACGGAGTGTGTTTCCTGGTGACACGGGCGCCGTGCCGGGCGCCCCTACGGCCGATCGGCCGCGGCCCTGAGCCGTCAGGTGCGCAGTACGCAAGTTTTGTAGGGGCGACCGGCAGGTCGCCCTTGTCACCAGTAAACACTCTCCTTTGTGGATTCCCCATGACCGACAGCCCCCATCTCGGCCTGCCTTATCTCGAGGCGGCCCAAGCCCAAAAGCACGTCACTCACAATGAGGCGCTGCGCCGGCTCGACGCGCTGGTGCAGGCTGTCGTGCTCGATCGCACGCTCACCACGCCGCCAGGCTCGCCGGCGGACGGTGACAACTACATTCCGGCCACTGGCGCGACGGGCGCCTGGGCCGGCCACACGAGCGAGATCGCCGCCTGGCAGGACGGCGCCTGGATGTTCTATCCGGCGTCCGAAGGCTGGCGCGTCTGGTCGGCGGCGGAGGATGCGCTGCTGGCCTGGAGCGGCACGGCCTGGACTATCATCGGCGGAGCGGCGCTCCTCAACCCGGCCCCGCTCGTCGGCGTCAACGCCACCGCGAACACCACGAACCGGCTTTCCGTCTCATCGCCGGCGACCCTCCTCAATCACGAGGGCGCGGGCCATCAGCTCAAGCTCAACAAGAACGCCGCGGGGGATACGGCCTCGCTGCTCTATCAGACCGGCTTCTCCGGCCGCGCCGAGATGGGCACGACCGGCGACGACGACTTCCATGTGAAGGTCTCGGCCGACGGCTCGGCTTGGAACGAGGCGATCGTCGTCAACCGGACGACCGGCGCCGTGAGCTTCCCGAGCTCCTCCTTCCCTGGCGGCGCAAACCTCACGACTGCCTACGCCGCGACGACCGTCACGATCAACTCGGACAGCGGCACCGACGCGACGGTCAATTCCTTCACGAACGCCAATGCCGGAGTCGTCCCCGGCTCCGGCGGCGGCACGGCGAACTTTCTGCGTGCGGATGGAACCTGGGCCGCGCCTTCCGGCGGCGGTGTCAGCGACGGCGACAAGGGCGATATCACCGTCTCGGGCGCCGGCACGGTGTGGACCATCGACGCCAACACCGTCACCAATACCAAAGCGGCCGATGTCCCGACCGCGACCTTCAAGGGCCGCACCACCGCCGGAACGGGTGATCCGGAGGACCTGACGGTTGCGCAGGCGAAATCCCTGCTCAATCTCACCGGCACCAATTCCGGCGACCAAAGCCTGTTCTCGACCATCATCGTCGCGGGCCAGTCCGACGTAGTGGCGGATGCGGCGGCAGACACCCTGACGCTCGTGGCAGGCACGAACATCACCATCACCACCAACGCCGGGACGGACACCATCACCATCGCGGCTTCGGGTGGCGGTGGCGGCGAAGCCAACACGGCCTCCAACGTCGGCACGACTGGCGTCGGCGTCTTCAAGCAGAAGACTGGCGTTGATCTCGAGTTCAAGAAGATCAATGCCGGGTCGTCGAAGGTCACCATCACCGACGACACGGGCAACAGTGAAGTCGACGTGGATGTTGCGGAAGCGAACCTGACGCTCGCTAATCTCGGCGGCTCGATCGATTTGGGCGGCGCCAAGGCCTCTGGCACGCTCGCCGCAGCCCGCTTCCCGGCCCTCACGGGCGATGTGACGACGCCTGCCGGATCGCTCGCCACCACCATTGCCAACGGTGTCGTGACGAACGCCAAGCTTGCGAACGTGCCGACGTCTACATTCAAGGGGCGGACGTCGGCTGGAACCGGTGTGCCCGAAGACCTAACCGAAGCTCAGACAAAAACAATCCTCGGTCTCGCCGGCTTTAACAATGGCGATCAGACCATCACGCTGACGACCGACGTCACCGGCTCAGGCATGGGCACGTTCGCCGCGACCATCGCCACCAATGCCGTCACCAATCCCAAGCTCGCCGATGTCCCGACCGCCACCTTCAAGGGTCGCATCACGGCCGCGACCGGCGATCCGGAAGACCTGACGGTTGCCCAGGCAAAGACGCTCTTGAACCTGACCGGCACCAACTCTGGCGATCAGACCATCACGCTGACATCCGACGTGACCGGTTCGGGCACCGGCTCGTTCGCCGCCACCATCGCCAACGACGCGGTCACGAACCCGAAGCTCGCCAACATGGCGACCGCGACCTTCAAGGGCCGCACGACAGCGGGCACAGGCGATCCGGAAGACCTGACGGTTGCCCAGGCCAAGACGCTGCTCGATTTGACCGGAACAAACTCCGGCGATCAGAGCCTGTTCTCGACGATTGCCGTTTCCGGACAATCGAACGTGGTCGCCGACGCGACCTCCGACACGCTGACGCTCGCGGCAGGCGCCAACGTCACCATCACGACGAACGCAGGCACGGACACGATCACCATTGCCGCTGCGGGCGGCAGCGGCTCGCCCGGCGGCGCGAACACGCAAATCCAGTACAACGACGGCGGCGCCTTCAACGGCTCGGCGGACTTCACGCTCGACGAGACGACGGGCGAGGTGGCGTTCGGAAAATGGGCGCGTCTCGCCGATCAGTCGGCCGATCCGACTGATCCCACGAATGGCGTCGTGCTGTTCTCCAAGCCACTGGCCCAACGCCGCCTGCCGCGCTTCGGCGCCTTCAAGGGCTTCGACTCGTTTCTCCAGCCCTTCCTCGCGACATCTAAGATCGCATTCTGGTCGGCGGCCGGCAACTCAACCGGCGCCATGACCAATACGGGTGCCCCCGCTCTCTCCAGCGCCGGCACGACGACCGCTCGCAACGTCGCCACGACGAACATCCTGACGCGGACGCGTCGCGCGGGCCTCGTTTCGGCGGCGACGGCCGGCTCGGCGACGGGGCCTAGAAACGCTACGGCGCAATGGACGGTCGGCGACGGGTCCGGGCTTGGCGGCCTGTTCTTCTGCGCGATCTTCAACGTCTCGGACGCGGCCATCGTCACGGCGGCCCGCATGTTCGTCGGCATGCAGGCGGGCACCGGCGCACCAACCGATGTGGAACCTTCGACCCTCGTCAACTGCTTTGGGGTAGGTGCACGGTCTGCGGATACCAACCTGCAAATCTTCTACGGCGGCTCGGCGGCCCAGACGCCCATCGATCTCGGCGCCAACTTCCCCTGTGACACGACCAACACCGATCTCTACCGGGTGTGCTTCTTCTCTCCGTCAACGGAGAACGGTGTCATCTACTACGAGGTGCTGCGGATGAACACGGGGAACGTCGCGACCGGCACGCTCTCCGGCACGGTTGGGACGCAGGTGCCCGCGTCGACGACGCTACTGACCACCAACAACTACCGATCGAATGGCGCCGTGGCGACGGCGGTCGGCATCGACTTCTCACAAATCTACATCGAGACGGAGCAGTGATGTGGCCGAGCTCTCCACTGGCGAGCCGGCCTGGCTCGTCCATGCCCGTAGCTGGATCGGTACTTCCGAGCGGCGGGGCCGCGCTGCTGATCCCGGCATTCTCGCCTTCTATCGCGATGCTGGGCATCCTGAGATCAGCGATGACAGCGTCGCCTGGTGCGCGGCGTTTGCCGGTGCGTGCCTTGCGCGCTCCGGCATTGTACCGACGGGCTCGCTGCGTGCGCGCTCATATCTCGATTGGGGCCGGCCGCTCGATGTGCCGAGACGCGGCGCCATCGCCGTGCTTTCACGGGGATCGAGCCCAGCGCTCGGTCATGTCGGATTTCTCATCGAGGCCCGCTCCGACAAGGTCCTGATCCTCGGCGGCAATCAGGGCGACAAGGTTTCAATTGCCGCGTTCCCACGATCCCGCGTGCTTAGCTATCGCTGGCCGGAGGAAACGATGTCCTTGAGCAGAACAGACGGTTTCGATGCCGCACTCGCGCATGTCCTGAGCCTCGAAGGCGGCTACTCCAACGACCTGGCCGATCCCGGCGGCCCGACCTGTCGCGGTATCACACTTTCGACGCTCGCCGGGCATCTGGGCGAGACGCTCGATGCTTCATCGCACGTGCGGCTCACCCGGAAACTCCGCCAGCTCACAGAATCCGAGATCGCCGCCATCTACCGCCAGCGCTACTGGCTTCGTGCGAGCTGCCATCTGTTGCCAGTGCCGATTGCCCTCATGCACTTCGATGCCGCGGTCAATCAGGGGCCGGGCCGCGCGATCAGGTTTTTGCAAGCGTCGGCCGGCGCCGTCGTCGATGGCGAAGTTGGCCCCGAGACACTCGGGCTTTGCCGCCGCGCCGACGTTGCAAAAACGATCGAGCGCTATGCCGAGGCGCGCCGCGACGCATACCGGCGGCTCGCAACCTTCCCCCGCTTCGGCCGGGGCTGGCTCAGCCGGGTAGAGAAGACCCGGAAGGCCGCACTCAACCTTTCGCAGTCCACGCCTTCAACCCCCAAACCAAAGGACCAAACGACCATGCAAACGAAACCGCACCTTCAGAAGACCAAGTGGTGGGGATCATCGATCACGCTCTGGGGCGTGCTCATCACGGCGCTCACCGCCGTGCTGCCGGCGCTTAGCCCCCTGTTCGGCCTGGAAATTTCCGCCGAACTCGCCGAGGGTATCGGCCGGGAGCTGACGAACCTCGCGCAGGGCGGCGGGCTCCTCGGCACGGCGATCGCCATCTACGGCCGGTTGCGTGCCCGCGGCCCGCTCATCCGCAAGCGCCTCGCCATGACATTGTGATGCAGTTGGGCATCAGTGTGCATGCTTGCCACAAAGCATTCATGCCGGGTTCAGTCGGCGGGACTTAGGGTTCCGCCATGGCCCACCTTGTTCCGAGATTAGCGCGTTGGGGCGCCCTTGCCACGCTAGCCTTGACGCTCGGGCTCGCAGGGCCGGCGCACGCCGAGGGCAAGGAGTGCTTCAAGACCTGGGACGAGGCACGCGACACCATCCAGGAGAACGGCCTCGCCACCGGCAAGCAGATCACGCAGATGGCGGCCGACCCCGCGAACATCCCGCCGGACACCGACTTCATGGAGGCCTATCTCTGCCAGGAGAGCGGCGCTTACGTCTACAAGCTCTACTACCTCGACAAGGAGAGCCAGGTCGTGATCCGGACGGTCGACGCCCGCGATCCCTTCCCGGCGCCGTGAGGGCCTCAACCGCCCCTCTGGCGCCCGCCCCCCCGTTCCGAATATAGTCCGCCAACCTTAGAACTTTCCGTCGGAGGATACCCCCGTGAGACTGCTGGTCGTCGAAGACGATCCCGATCTCAATCGCCAACTGGTCGACGCTCTCTCGGGCGCCGGCTATGCCGTCGACAAGGCGCTCGATGGCGAGGAAGCTCATTACATGGGCGACACCGAGCCCTATGACGCGGTGATCCTCGATCTCGGTCTGCCGAAGATGGACGGCATCCGCGTGCTCGAGCAGTGGCGGCGCGACGAGAAGCGCATGCCGGTGCTGATCCTCACGGCCCGCGATCGCTGGAACGAGAAAGTCGCCGGCATGGATGCGGGCGCCGACGATTATGTGACGAAGCCCTTCAACATGGAGGAGCTGCTGGCCCGCGTCCGCGCGCTTCTCCGCCGCACCACCGGCCACGCCAAAGCTGAGATCGAGTGCGGGCCCTTACGGCTCGACACCAAGATGGCGCGCGTCACCTATGAAGGCGTGCCGATCAAGCTGACCTCGCACGAGTACCGCCTCCTCGCCTACCTCCTCCACCATGGCGGCCGCGTCGTCTCGCGCACCGAGCTCGTCGAGCATCTCTACGAGCAGGATTTCGATCGCGACTCGAACACCATCGAGGTGTTCATCGGACGCTTGCGCAAGAAAATCCCCACCGACATGATCAAGACCATTCGGGGCCTCGGCTACTGCCTCTCCGAAGATCCTGCCTAGAGTGCTTCCGGAAAAGTGCGAAGCGGTTTTCCGGCAAGAAGCACGACAAAGCATAGACCCAGGGCGTTTGAGTGATGAAATCAAGAACTGAAACACCCTGATGGCCGAGGGCGGGCCCCTCGATGCTGCCAAGGACTCCGCCCGGGGCGCCCTGGGCGGATTTTCGTTGAACTCGCTGACCTGGCGGCTGCTGCTCGCTTCGGCGCTGTGGGCCGCCCTGGTGCTGACGCTGACGACGATCGTCCTCGTCCGCTTCTACCGCGATGATGCGGAACGTGCCTTCGACATCCGGCTCGAGTAGGCGCTGAGCGGCCTGCTCGAAGCCTCGATCTCGCCCAACGTCACCGAGCCCACGGTGCCGCGCGCTTATGGCGATGATCTCTATAACTCGCAACTCTCCGGCTACTACTGGCAGGTGCTGCCCTCGGACGGTAAACCCGGTAGTCCGCAAACCTCGCAATCCCTCGTCGGCGAGATCCTGACTTTTCCCTTCGAGCGCGCGAGCCCACTCGAAGGCCGCAAGGGCATCCTGGTCGCCGAGTCGGTAGGCGAAGACGGCATTCGCTTGCGGATGCAGCAGCAGGAATACACGTTCCCGACGAGCCAGGGCGGGCGGCGCTACAGTTTCATGGCGACCGCCAATCTCAATGAGCTCGAGGCGTCGGTGGCGAGCTACCGGCATAGGCTCGAGCTGGCGCTCGGGCTGCTGGGGCTGGGCCTCGTCGCCGCGACCGTCTTTCTCGTGCGTTGGGGTCTGGCACCCTTGCGGGCGATCGAGCAGGGGCTCACCGCCATCCGCTCCGGCGAGCGGACGCAGCTCGAAGGCGAGATGCCGGACGAGATCCGCCCCCTCCAGCGCGAGATCAACGCCCTCATCAAATCCAACCACGACATCGTCGAGCGCGCCCGCACCCATGTCGGCAATCTGGCGCACGCCTTGAAGACGCCGCTGTCGGTGCTCTCGAACGAGGCGAAGGCGGGCTCGGGGCCGCTCGCATCAAAAGTCGGCGAGCAGGTCGAGATCATGCGCGATCAGGTGACGCACCATCTGGACCGCGCCCGCATGGTCGCCCGCGTCGGCGTCATCGGCGATCTGACCGAGGTGAAGCCGGTGGTCGAGGGGCTGGCCCGGACGCTGGAAAAGATTTACGGCCGCGACCGCGACATGTCGGTCTCGGCCGAATGCCCGGAGGGGGTGAGGTTCCAGGGCGAGCGGCAGGATCTGGAGGAGATGCTCGGCAACCTCATGGACAACGCCTGCAAATGGGCGAGGTCGGAGGTGGAGGCCAGGGTCGAGGCGGTGCCCAAGGCCGACCGGCTGGCGCGCGCCTATTTCCGGATCACGGTCGACGACGACGGGCCGGGCCTGACGCCGGACGAGCGGGCGTCGGCGGTGCAGCGCGGAAAGAGGCTCGACGAGACCAAGCCCGGGTCAGGGCTGGGCCTCTCCATCGTCGCCGACCTCGTCGGGCTCTACGGGGGAAAGCTCGAACTCGCCCAAGCGCCGCTGGGTGGGCTCCGGGCGAGGCTGACGCTGCCGGCGGGGTAGGGGACTATCCGGGCAGTGCTCTCAGGCGTTCGGTCAGTCCAGCGGCAATGCTGTCAGTGAGATCAGGCGGGCAGTCGGGTGGCATTGAAACGCGCGCGGTTTCGATCGCCGCGGGCACGGTGGTCACTAATTCCGCGAACACCCGTTGCATATCACCCTTGGGCAGTCCGGCAGCGTCCGCATCCTGCTGGAAGTGGCGCGGCTGCACATATCCCATCACATAGTGGCGGTTGTCGCCGGCGGACATGGCGAGTTTGTAGTCGTTGAGCCGGATCTGTTTGGCATCGACTGCCGGCTGGGCCGACAAGATGTCGTAGAGAGGCGTGAGCCGAAACCGTCCCGCTGGCATGAGTCTGATGCTGAAGTTCTTGGCATGCCCGTCGGTCGCACCCAGCAGCCAGAACAGCACGAGAGCCTTGAAGAACGAGCGACGATCTTCCCCGGGATCGTCGCTACCTTTGAGCATCCGGGCGATGACGCGCGAGCTGGGACCGCCGTCGGATTGATATTTGCGGCTCGACGGCACGGACAGCGCCTGGCAGCAATCCTCTTGCGGGATGCGGAGCCATCTTCCATCCTTCGTCCGAAGCCGGTCGAAGCGCTCGACCACGAGAACCCGCCGCCCTTCGAAATCGGCGACCTCGGTGTTGGCCGCGGGTAAGCCAAGAGCGCGGGCGAGGCTCAGGCAGAAGTGCTCGTTTTCGACGCTGTGGCTCATATCGATACCGTTGCCGAGCATGCCGAGCTGCGGCTTGAGGATATGCGTGGTTGGCGTCGTGCCGTGCGGGATATGCCAGCGGCCATCGATGCGCAGAAGGCCCGTCTTTTCTTGCGCACCGGCTATGGAGATGCGGAAATCCTGATCCTTGCCGAGACCGAGCGGGTATCGCGTCAGATTGGCGATAACGGCGGCGACCTCAGCGTCTGAGGCAGGGCGGCTTTGGATGGCCGCCGACGGCCCCTCCGATCCCGCAGGGAGGAACTGCAGGGCGCCGACGCAATCGCGCCCGATGGCCGCGAGGAGGCTGTGGACGTCGTAGCCTTCGGCCCCTACTTTTTCAGCGACACGGCGGCGGATGTCGGTGTTGTCGGGTAGGAGGTTGTCGAAGACGGCGAGGACGGGGTCGCCGACATAACGATCTTCCCTGAGCGGCAGCGAAAGCGAAACGGGGATGGCGTTCTCCCAGGCAAGCCAGATTGGGTCGTATTTGAAATCGACCGCGCCGGTGCTCTGGCGGCGGAATTGGCCGACCAGCCTGCCATTGAGGTAGACGTCGAGCGGAGGGTGAGCCGCGGTGCGGGCCATCAGAAGATTTTCTCGATCTCGTCTGCTGGTGACGAAGTTCGAGGCCTTATGACAAGCTCGAGGTCGAGCGCCGCCAACGCGTCCATCAGAATTCGCAGTTGGGTCCTGGGTGACCCTGTTTCCAACTTGGAGACCGTCGCTTGGCGGACATGCATTCGGTCTCCCAGGGCGACCTGGGAAAGACTCTTCTGGCGCCGGATTCGCCTGATGGCAGCGCCGGCTTGCCTGGCTGATCTTATGGGA
>JANNSX010000499.1:0-6621 GCA_031403155.1 Hyphomicrobiaceae bacterium | reverse complement strand
ATCTCGTGCGCCATCATGCGGAAGAACACGTACCGGTCGGCCATGGTAAGGGCGTCAAAATATCTGAAGTCGACCTCGAACTGGCCGATGCCGTCCTCGTGATCGAAGGAGTAGACGTCCCAGCCGAGCTTGTTCATGGCGTCGACCAGCTCGCCCATCCAGGGCAGGTTGTCGATCATGCGGACGACATCGTAGGCCGGCTTCTCGAGGTTCTTGCGATCCGACATGGGCCGGAAGCCGCCATCCTCGGTGTCGCGGAAGACGAAGAACTCCGCCTCCATGCCGAGGTTGAACGTATAGCCGAGGTCTTCGGCCTTCTTGACGACCCGGTTGAGGATGTTGCGACTGCAGGGTTCGAAGGGCTTGCCCTCGCACCACAAATCGCTCGCGAACCAAGCGACATCGGATTGCCAGGGCAGCACCGTGCAAGACCTGGCATCGGGATGCGCGGCAACCTCTTCGTCGCTCACGTCCTGCGGCACGCCATCGACCGCTGCGCCCGTGCAGAGTTCGGATCCGGCCATCATCCGTCCGAGATGATCGATGGGCACGACCTTCGACTTCGAAACCCCGTGCATGTCGACATAGGTCGGCATCAGGTACTTCACGCCGGACTTTTCCAGCGACTTTTTAAGGTTCTCGATGTTCGGGTCGCTCGACTTGCTCATATTCCGATCCTGTACGCTAAGCGTTATCTGACATTACGAACGCGACCGCTGCGTGCTCTACAGCACCGCGATCCAATAGCCGAAGAGGGTCACGGCCACGCCGGCCGCAAGCGTGAGATATGGCAGCATGCCGGCCCGGGTCACGACCTTCGTCTCATCGATGCCGGCGATGTCCTCGACGGTTTGCGCCGGGAACTGACCGCCATCGATCACGTAGTGCCGGAATAGGAACACCGGAATGATGAAGAACGCCACGACCAGGCCGGAGATCAGCGTGCCGGACCCCCAGATGTTGGCACCCATGCCGAGCAGGAGCAGATTGACGAAGCCGAGCACGGCGCCGATCGCGAGCAATGCATTCGGCGCACGATAGGGCCGCTCGACGTCCGGCCGGTCGATGCGATGTAGCCAGCCGGCCTGCAAGTTGAGGAAGATGAAGATCATGTAGTTCACGTTGGCGATCGCCAGCAGGAACACATAGTCCGACATCATCAGCAGCAGCATGTTGAAGGTGAGATCCGTCCACATGGCGGCAACCGGGGCGCCGTGGCTGTTGACCCGGCCGAGGTAGCGCGGCAGCCAGCCGTCGATCGAACCTTGATAGAGCGTGCGTGCGGAGCCGGCCATGGCCATGCTGACCGTCAGCAACAGCGACAGGATGAGCATGACGATGAGAATCTTCGTCGCCACCTCGCCAAAACCGACCATGCCCGCCATGGCATCGGCAACACCCATGCCGCTGTAGATGCCCGGGTCGAGCATCCCTTGAAGACCGAGCGCCCCCTGGAACGAGAAAGGCACGAGCGTGAACACGACGAGGCAGAGAATGCCTGCGGCGATCAGAGCTTTCGGCGTATCGGAGCCCGGATTGCGGAACTCGCGCGTGTAGCAGACGGCCGTCTCGAAGGCGTAGGTCGACCAGGCGGCAATGAAGAGCGCGCCGGCGAAAATCGTCCAGCCGGCCATGTCCCACATACCGGCAATCGGCGCGCCGTCTGCCGCTCGGGCGAGGGGCACGAAGGGTGAGAAGTTGGCCGCGGGCGTGTTGCCTGTGATGAGCGGGATGATGCCGACGATGAGCAGTGGTGTGAGCGCAACGATCGCCAGCATCCTCTGCACGTTCGCGGCCTTGAGGACGCCGCGATGCTGAATGGCGAAGACGATGAGCACCAGCAACCAGCCCAACACGAAGACCGAGTTGATCCGGAGCGTCATTCCAGGCTTCAGGAACTCGAGCGAGAGGATCGTGAGCTGCCAGGTTTGGATCGGATGGTCGGCCGGGAAGAACAGTTTGAGGATGTAGCCCGCCCCGAGCCCGGTGCCGATGGCGAGAACCGGGCTCCAGGAGAACCAGTTGGACCAGACCGAGATGGGTCCGAGCAACTTGCCGTAGCGAACCCAGGCAAGCGCACCATAGACCGATGCGCCACCGGATTTGTGCGGGTACATCGCCGAGATCTCGGCGTAGGTGAAGGCTTGTAGAAATCCGAAGATGATGGAGATCGTCCAGACCAATGGCGAGATGTTGCCGGCGGTTGCCGCAATGGCGCCAACCGAGAAGAGAACGAGCGCCGGTGTGCCGGCCGCGAACCAGAAGGCATGCGACCAGTCCAGCGTGCGCTTCAGTGTGTTGACGTGTCCCCCACTGCCGGCTGAGCGGTGGAGGTCGCCAGCGGATGCATCGACCATGGCGCCACTTCTCCCTTTGGCGCGAGGCAGAGCCCGCCGCAGCGCCCCCTAAAGAACCCATCGTCCCTGCGAAAAGGCCCCATTCAGAGGCGCAATCCCATCGAACTGAGTGTTTCCACGGGAAGTAGCCAACGTCAATCGAAAATTTGATTAATCGGTCAATTAAACCGCAGAGAAAACCTCAACGCTGGCGTACCACACGCTGCAGCGGCTAGGTGGCTGTTCGCAGAATTGCGAGTACGGTCCGCCGAAGCTCGCCGACCGCGGCCTCAAGGTCGAAACCCGACAGGATCACGGCGCGCACCATGCAGCCGTCGAGATATGTCGAGATGAATTGCGCCAGCCGCCCGGCATTGACCTTGCCGAACTGCCCCCGCTTCATGCCTTGACGGATCAACGTCGTAATAAGGGCTCGCTCGCGGGCGTAAAAGCTCGCGATAGCCGTCTCGATGGCGGGATCCCGCTCGTGCGCTCCACGAAAATCGAGCGCGATTTTCACGAAACGGTGGATTTCCTCGTAGCGTTCCACGTGGTTACGCAGCCATGCCATCAGCTGGCGCTCGGGGTCAGTGTCGTCGGTCTCGAAGGCCTGCATGTTGTCGAAGGCGATTTGAACCGCATACTCGATGACGGCACGGAACAGGTCATTCTTGTCTTTGAAGTAGTAGTAGATCAGGGCCGAGTTGACGCCGAGCGCTGCCGCGATGTCCTTGATGGTCACGGAGGCGAAATTGCGCTCGGCAAAAAGGTCGAGCGCGGTCGCAAGGAATTCCTCGGCCCGGTCCTTCGGTGGCTTGCTGCGGCGCGACAACGACAGTACCTCGACTTGTGCAAGCTTTGCGGCCACAGGTTGGCTCTGCCCGGCCGAGCTTCAACTCGGCCGTATGAACATGCGGTCACTAACCGGTCAAGGCCTGGTGATCACGACCCTTGCCATCACCGAGGTTCGTAGGCATGAGGATGCGAAATCAAATAGAGTGAGTGCGAGCGATGGATGTCACCTACGACAGGTTCGATCTCGGCGATGTGGGGTTGCAGTCGGGCGAGACGTTGAAGAGCGCCTTCCTCGCCTACAAGACCTACGGGACGCTGGCGCCGAAGCGCGACAACGTCGTGTTGATGCCGACCTTCTTCACGGGCACGCACATCCGCAACGAAGGCTTCTTCGGACCTGGGCGCGGCATCGACCCGGGCCGCCACTTCGTCGTTTCGGTCAATATGATCGGCAATGGCTACTCGATCTCGCCGAGCAACGCCGAGGATTCCCAGCGGGGCCCCCGGTTTCCGCATGTGACCATCCACGACAATGTCGCCATGCAGCACCGGCTCGTCACCGAGCGGCTCGGCATCGATCGCATTGCCCTCGTTGCCGGCTGGTCGATGGGGGGGCTGCAGGCCTACGAGTGGGGCGTGCAGTTTCCCGACATGGTGGCAGCGATTCTGCCGACTTGCTGCTCGGCGCGCTGCTCACCCCACAACCATGCCTTCATTGATGGTCCGAAGGCGGCATTGCAGGCGGACACCGCCTGGGCGGATGGCCACTACACCGCGCCACCGGTCAAGGGATTGCGCGCTTTCGGCCGCGTCTATGTGGCCTGGGCCTACTCGCAAGCCTTCTTCCGCGACGCGCTCTACAAAAACATGGGCTTTGCAACCCTCGAGGACTTCGTGCGCGACTGGGAGGAGGACCATGTCGGCTGGGATGCCAACGATCTACTCGCCAAGATCTGGACTTGGCAGCATGCCGACATCAGCGCCAACGATCGCTATCTCGGCGATTTCGCCAAGGCGCTCGGTGCCATCAAAGCGCGCGCCATCGTCATGCCCTGCAACAACGACCTCTATTTTCCGCCGGCCGACAACGCCGCCGAAGTTGCGCTGATGCCCAATGCGAAATTGCGGATTTTTGAGTCACCCTGGGGGCACTGCGCGGGCTCACCGGGCCGGGTGCCCGCCTTTGCCAAGGCCTTCGACGAGGTGGCTAGCGAGTTGCTGGCGAGATAGCGCCGGCGTCATTGATCGCACGCCAGTGATGCCGGCAAGGCTGGATCAGAAGAATGTCCGTCACCTGCCACAGGGCTCACGACGGTGACGGCGGTCGCTCATGATCGAACTTCACGACAATCGCGCGGGGCGCCCCTACCCCAACCGCCCCTTCACCATCCCACTCGCCTTCGCGAAATCCATCTTGCCCGCGAACTCGGCCTTGAGCTTGGCCATGACCTTGCCCATGTCCTTAGGCGTCGTCGCGCCGACGGCCGCAATCGCCGCAGTGATCGCCTCCCCCATCGCCGCCTCGTCGAGTTGTGCCGGCATGAACGACAGGATCAGCGCCAGCTCGACGCGCTCCTTCCCCGCCAGGTCCTCGCGCCCGTTCTCGGCGAAGATCGTGATGCTCTCCTGGCGCTGCTTCACCATCTTGGCGAGCACGTCGGTGATCTCGGCGTCCCCGATGGGGGCAGACGGCACCTCGCCGCGGATGCCCAAATCGCGATCCTTGATGGCTGACGTGATGAGGCGGAGCGCAGAAACCTTCGCCTTGTCGCCGGCCTTCATGGCGTCCTTGAGAGTCTGATTGATCTTCTCGCGCATGGGCGGCCTCCGTTTCGAGTATTGCGGCAGAGATCGGCCTTTGCTGATGCTTTGGCAAGCCCGCGACATCCCGGCCTTGGCTGGCGCGTTGACCGGATGCGCGCCCTCCCCTAGACCGGCATCCGGTCCCGGATCGGGGGCCTTCCGAGGACAGGCATGGCCACGATCACCAAAGCGGCGGGACTGAGCGCCTGGCCCACGCGGCCGGTGACGGCGCTCCTCGTGCTGGCCGACGGCACCGTGATCGAGGGCTTCGGCCTCGGCGCGACGGGCACCGCCGCCGGCGAAGTCTGCTTCAATACCGCCATGACCGGCTACCAGGAGATCCTGACCGACCCCTCCTATGCCGGCCAGATCATCACCTTCACCTTTCCCCACATCGGCAATACCGGCACCAACGCGGAGGACACCGAGACCTCCAACCTCGCCGCACGCTCGGGGGTGCGCGGCGTGGTGCTGAAGGCCGATATCACGGGGCCCTCGAACTACCGGTCGGCCGAGACGCTAGGCGTTTGGCTCAGCTCCCGCGGCATCGTCGGCCTCGCCGGCATCGACACGCGGGCGCTGACGGCGCTGATCCGCGAGAAGGGCATGCCGAACGCCGTCATCGCGCATGATCCGGCGGGCAAGTTCGATATCGCGGCGTTGAAGTCGGAAGCGAAGGCCTGGCCCGGTCTTGTCGGCATGGACCTCGCGAAAGAGGTGACCGCCGGGCAGAGCTATTCCTGGGACGAGACGCAATGGCGCTGGGGCTCGGGCTATGGCCGGGCCGCCGATCGGCCGTTCTCGGTCGTCGCGGTCGACTACGGCATCAAGCGGAATATCCTGCGCTGCCTCTCCTCCGCCGGCTGCAAAGTGACGGTGGTGCCGGCAACGGCCTCGGCCGAGGAGATCCTCGCGCGAAAGCCCGATGGCGTGTTCCTCTCGAACGGTCCGGGCGATCCGGCGGCGACGGGCGAGTATGCTGTTCCCGAGATCAAGACGCTGGTTGCCTCGGGCGTGCCGCTTTTTGGGATTTGTCTCGGCCATCAGATGCTGGGCATCGCGCTCGGCGGTAAAACGATGAAGATGCATCAGGGCCACCACGGCGCCAATCATCCGGTCATGGATCACACCACCGGCAAGGTCGAGATCACCTCCATGAACCACGGCTTCGCGGTCGATCGTGCGAGCCTGCCGGCCGATGTCGAGGAGACGCATGTGTCGCTGTTCGACGGCTCCAATTGCGGGTTGCGCGTCAAGGGCAAGCCCGTTTTCTCCGTGCAGTATCACCCCGAGGCTTCCCCCGGCCCCGAGGACAGCCACTATCTCTTCCGCCGCTTCGTGAATTTGAGGCGGGCCGGCAAGGGCATGCCCGAGCTGCCGGAGCACGGGATGTGAGGGGGCGATTGGGCATTCGCGCTGTGCGTCCTATGCTCGCTTGGCTGAAAAACGTCGCCGCGCACTTTCCTCCCCCTGCTCATGGGGGAGGACGGATCGCCTTGGGTTTAGCGTCAGCAAAACCCTTAGGCGATCCTAGGTGGGGGTGTTGGCCGCTCGAAACAAAGCGGCACCCGCACGTCATCGCAAAACAACACCCCCACCTAGGCGCGCCTAAGGACTGACCGGCTTCGCCGCTAAGTCCAAGGCGCGCGGTCCTCCCCCATCGAAGGGGGAGGAAAGGAAGCGGTCA
>JANNSX010000498.1:0-1668 GCA_031403155.1 Hyphomicrobiaceae bacterium | reverse complement strand
TATGAAGTTTTCCAAAGAAAGTTTCAACCGTCCCTTGCGTTGCTTGCGACGATAATTGTCGCTTTGTGTATTGCGTGGCCTGCTCATCAGCATGGAAAATATTTGGCTCCTCGCTGTTTCATGTGGGGAGCTGGAGGTCGAGCTTGCCGGTGATCAGGTAGGCGGTCGCCGTCAATGACCGTAACGTCCGGTAGCCGCGGGCCTTGGCCTTGGCCGCCTGGACGAGGGAGTTGATGCCCTCGATGAGACCGTTGGCGATCCTGGAATCGAACCAGGCGAGGATGCCGTCGCGGTGTTTCCGCATGGTGCGGGCGGCGGCCTTCATCGGCTCCAGCCGCGAGCGCATCGCCCAGCCGCACCATTTGTCGAGGAAGAGTTCGCCCCACGGCCGGCTCGGCTGCTTGTAGACCTCCTGGAAGGCGAGGCGGAGGCGCCAAGCACGCGCCGTCTCGAGGTGGAGCTGGCTCAGATCCGCCAGCCGCTCGCGGTTCTCCGCCGACAGCGACGGCTCGTTCTTCAGCCACAGATAGCGGCTGTTGGTCAGCTCCGGCCGCCGCTTGCTCTCGGCGCGCCTGACCTTGTCGACGCCCTCGTTGACGATCTTGGCGGCATGGAACGGGTCGAAAGTGATCGCCGCTTCGGTCAGGTTCTCCGTGACGCCTTTGATGAAGGCGGCGCTCATGTCGATGCACACCTCCTTGATGCGCGAGGCATCCGAGTTGTGCGCGTCGACATGGTCGGCGAACTTCGCCACCGTGTCGGCGCCACGGCCCTCGGCGATGTAGACGACCGCCCTGGTGTCGATATCGGCGAACAGCGTGATGTAGTTATGGCCGCGCCGCGCCGCCGTCTCGTCGATGCAGACGCGCTTCAAGTCCGCGAGATCCAGCCGGGCGAGGGCCGCCTCGACATAGTGGTGGATGATGCGCCACAGCAGCGTGTCGTGCTCCCCCATCAGGCGGGCCGCGGCGGCGACCGGCATGTGCGTGACCAGAGTCATGGCCAAGGCTTCGATCCCGGCTCAGAGGCCGGGAGCAGCGTGAAGCCGGAGCCGGGCCGCGCCCACGGCACAGCGACTTGCTTGACCCCGCAGTCGGGGCACTTGATGCGTGGCACCCGCGCGTTGAGAAAGGCCTGGTGCTGGAAGAAATCTAGATGCCGCCACGTCTTCGGGGAGGTGTCGTGGGTCGGGCAATCGGCCGTGCCGCAGTCCGGGCACGGGAAGCGGCCGCCCTTGGCGAAGTCGATGTCGAGGTCGAGGCGCTTCCTCTCGGCGTCGAAGCGGGCCGCCTCGACCAGCCACGGCGGCAGCAGCCCGAGGGCCTGTTGGAAGAGATCGGTGTTGCGCATGGCCGCCTCCGGGCTGTCAGGGTGGAGCCCCGAGCCTGCCCGGATGCCGCCCCGCGTCAAGCCCCCGCGGCTACCGGACGTTACGGTCATTGACGGCGACCGCCTACCTGATCACCGGCAAGCCCGACCTCCGGCTCCCCACATGAAACAGCGAGGAGCCACTAAGAAGGACGGTGCTGACGATTGTCGCCGTTGTGGCGGCAAGGGTCAGGTCAGACGACCTTGAACGGGTCGGAGCAAAGCGAGTAGTAGGGGTCAGACCCATGGGTCTGCAAGAGGAAGGGCCTAAACATGTCGCGCTACCAAGTTGTTAAGACG
>JANNSX010000497.1:0-4956 GCA_031403155.1 Hyphomicrobiaceae bacterium | reverse complement strand
GTGACGGCGTTACAAATGGATATCAAGATCGAAGGTGTAACGTCTCAGATCATGAAAGATGCTTTGGAACAGGCTCGGCAGGGTCGATTGCACATTTTGGCGCAGTCGAACTGAGGGTTGGCCGCCTCAGGTTTGCTTGAGCTTTGGTTTGCCTGCGCCTCGAGCCCTGGCCTTGCGCTCGGCCTCGCGCTTCAATGGCCGCGACACCGGACAGACCTCCTGCACGAAGCCGTTCAACGTATTGACCAGGCTTTCCCGCACCAGGCTGTAGTGGATGAACTGCCCGCGCCGCTGGCTCCGGATGAGCCCGGCGCCTTCCAGAATGCTCAGATGCTTGGAGATCGAGGGCTTCGAGATATCGAAACGCTCCGCGATCTCGCCCGCCGTCAACCCTTCGGCCGACAGATAGGCGAGAATCCTCCGCCTGACGCCGGAGGCGAGGGCCTCGAAGACGTTGTCCATTCACCGTATCCCGCAGGTGTTACATTTAGCCTCTTGCCTAAATAGCTAGCTCTGCTTATTTTGTCAATTAGCCAATTGGCTAAACAACGAATTCAATCCGGGGACCGGGAGGTTGCCATGTCAACAGATGCCAACACCGTCATGCTCGCCACCTACGCCGCCTATGTCGCGGCGAGCCTCGCCATCACCGTCTGGGTGGGCCGCAGCCTGCACGCCAACGGGCGGGTGTTCCTCGTCGAGAATTTCGAGGGGAGGGAGGCCTTGGCCGACAGCGTCAATCACCTGCTGCTCGTCGGCTTCTATCTGATCAACATCGGCTTCGTGTCGCTGGCGCTGCGTTTCGGCACGAAGCCTGATAGCGCCGTCAGCGCCATTGAATATCTCTCGACCAAGATCGGCCTCGTCATCGTCGTGGTCGGCCTCATGCACTTCTTCAACATGTTCTGGCTGGTGCGGTTCCGGAGGTCCCGGCTGTTCGAGGTGCTGAACGGGCGGGGGAGCGCGCCGCGCGAAGCCAATCCGCTGATTACGTGAGGTTGTGCAAGGAGGCCCGATGACAATGAAACTTGAAACGTCGCCTCAGCGCGTGGCGCTCGGCCTCCTCGCGGGGGCCGTTGTCGGGGCGGCGGTCTTTTGGGCTGGTGCTATGATCGTGGACCACTCGCCATTCACCCCGTCGCTGCACCTGGCCAAGTTCCTGAGCCTGACGGCGGTGACTGGGGTTATCTGGCTGGCCGGCCTACTGGTCCTTGCCTGTCCGGTTTGGTTCATCCTCCACAGGCTGCGGGCGCGAGGACCGCTAGCGGCAGCGACCCTCGGTGCCGTTCTGAGCTTCCTGTTCTTCTTTGGCGCGATGACGAATTGGTTCGGCTTGAATGCGCCCGGTTCGCCGATCGGCGCAGCGACCCTACGCGACCTGGACTGGCGGCGCGGTCTCGAGGCAGCCGGTTGGATGACACCGCTCGGCACGCTGGTCGGGCTGGTGGTCTGGCGCGTCGCCTACCGGCGGGTATCGCAGATGTGACACGGCCCGCAAACGCGCAAAGGCCCGGACCGCTCCGGGCCTTTGCAGTCGTTAAAGACGGACGCGCACTGTGATGGCGTCCGGCCTGAACGCTAGGGTGTTTGCGTGCTCGGCCTAATCAATCCAACACCCTAGAGCACTTTCCGACCAAGTGGATACCGGTTGGTCGAAAGAAAGTGCTCAAAACCAATGACCTAGAGCGCCGATCTGATTCCGTCAGATCGAATAGCGCTCTAGCTTATCGGCTTGTCGTGCTTCTTACCGGAAAACCGCTTCGGATCCCGGCCTTCGCCGGGACAGGCTTTTCCGGAAGCACTCTAGGAGGCCTGGATCGTGGAAACGGCGACCTTGCCGGTGCGGCGATCTTCCTGGGTTTCGAAGGTCACCTTCTGGCCCTCGCGAAGCCCGGTGATGCCGGCCCGCTCGAGAGCAGTGGCGTGCACGAACACGTCCTTGCCCCCGTTGTCGGGAGCGATGAAGCCGTAGCCCTTCTGGGCGTTGTAGAATTTGACAGTGCCTTTATTCACGTCGTCGTCCTTTTTAGGTGCCGTGGCCTGCGCCATGGCGAAGCGGGTATGCTGAAGCGGCATACCCAGTCGCGTCTCGAGTTTTGGGGGGAAGTCTGATCGCGCTGCGGGTCGCCCCGACAAGTCACGGCCCGGTCGTCCGGCCAAAGTCGATGCGCGAATATAAGTGGCGAAGCGCCCGGGAGCAAGAGGTGTTGCCGCAGCAAGGTAACCTTAAAGGGCGGCCACCGCTCCGCGAACCGCTCTCTGATTATTCATAGCGCCATTGCAGGGACAGCTGCGAAATGCAAAAGGCCCGGATTGCTCCGGGCCTTCGTAGGCTAGTACCCGCCATCAGAAATGGCTGGTACTAGCTCATTTGCTTAAGTACCCGATTCACGCGGCATTTTCGTGCCACGAAGTGTGGCACTCAATTCTGCGATCGGGTACTAGTACCCGCCATCAGAAATGGCTGGTACTAGCTCATTTGCTTAAGTACCCGATTCACGCGGCATTTTCGCGCCACGAAGTGTGGCACTCAATTCTGCGATCGGGTACTAGAGCACTTGTCCTTCCAAGTGGAAACCGGTTGGTCGAAGACAAGTGCTCAAAACCAACAACCCAGAGCGCCGATCTGATTCCATCAGATCGAATAGCGCTCTAGACGTTCAGGCGCTTACGCGGCCTGGATCGTGTTGACGGCGATCTTGCCCGAGCGGCGGTCTTCAGCGGTATCGTAGGAGACCTTCTGACCTTCGCGCAGCCCGCTCATCCCGGCCCGCTCGAGAGCGGTTGCATGGACGAACACGTCCTTGCCGCCGTCATCGGGAGCGATGAAGCCGAAGCCCTTTTGATCGTTGTAGAATTTCACAGTACCTTTATTCACGGTGTGTCCTTTTGAGTTCCGTGACTAGCATGCGTGTGGCGCCGTCGCACATGCGAATGCACCCAATCATGCGTCGATGTTTTGGGGGAAGTTTTGAACGTGCTCCCGGCAAAACCACGGAGTCACGGCCCTGTCGTCCGGCCAAAGTCGATGCATAACATGTAGGCGCAATCGCTCGCGATTGCAAGGGCCATGTCGAAGAAAGTCCCGATCATGTCCCCGGGGCCTCCATCGGGATGCCTATCCCGATGCCGTGTTCAGAACTTCCGATACGCCTTGTTCAGCGGTACCAGCGGGTGCTTGGGCGGCAGTCGAACTCGATCCAGCGCATCCCCTATCTAGAACGGGACTCTTGAATCGCGGCGAGAATGTCCTTCATCGTCGCACGCGTCTTCACGCCCGGAACGTCGAGCGGAGACCGCTCGGAGACCTGCCGGCGCACGACAAAGGTCTCGCCGTTGCGGCGCTTGATCATGACGTCGCCGTCCTTGGCCTCGGTGAGCAGCTCGGCGAGCTTCTGGCGTGCCTCGGTGAAAGTGTAGACCTTCATGATGACTCGAGTCCTCTAAGGTGGAGTCCTTCGGCCTCCGCAATGACCTGCATGCGTGCATCAAGGGTCAAAAGTTCGGCCCGGCGCTCGATAGCACACGATAGAACGTACGCGTCATAGGCATAGATTTTGTGTCTGCCGGCAATCCTCAAGGCGGTGGTCATATCGATGGGCACAAGATCTATAGGGAACTTGGCGTAGACTCGCCACACCGCTGCAACTTCACTTTCATCGAGCAATTTGCGTTTGAAAAGCGAGGCCAGCGCATTGCCGACTTCGAAGGGCAGGACTTCGGGCGCCGAAAGCTGGCAACCCTTGGTCGCCCGAATAATTGCCGGTCTCTGTGGTTCGTTCATCGCCACGGCCAGAATCGCGCTCGTATCGACGACGACCTTCATGCGCTTTGGACGCCTAGAACAGGAGAGCGGTACGCGGGAAAAGCGTCAAGTACTTGTACATATGTACAATAGAGAAAGTCGAATGTCAAGAGCATCCGAACCTGATGATTAGGGATTGGAGACGTAGTCCAAGCACGTCCGGTACGCCTTGTTCGGCCGCGCTAGCGAGTGCTTCGGCGACAACGGCACTCGATCAAGAACTCGTGGTCCATCCGGTCGTCGTCAGGTGTTAGGCTTGCCGTCATTGGCGTGATTGTAGAAGGCCTTCATGACGATCTGCCAGACGCCGTCATGCCGGATCAGGGTGAGGTAGTCTGTCCACGACGTGCCGAAGCAATCGTCGGAAACCTTGATGGCGGCGATGTCACCCGTCACGTCGATTGAAAGAATTTCCGAGCGATAAGGCGTGCCAGCCGCTACTTTCTCTTCCGATGCCAAGGCGGCGATGAACTCGTCGCGAGGGAAGAATTCATACTGTCCCTGGTGGTGGCCAGCCTGCATGCACAGCGGATGCATGGCTTTGCGCAGCTTGCCGGCATCGCCATAGATCATGCCATCCAGGTAGTCGGCCACGACGCTGCGAATGGCCTGCAAGTCAGAGCTGTTGGTCATTTCTGTCTCCGATCGTCCCGGCCCGGACAGCGCAAACGGCTACATGGTGTCAAAATTTCCGGTAGGCCTTGTTGAGCTGCATCAGCGGGTGCTTGGGGCTCATCTGGAACTTGATGAGCAGCTCGCGGGCGATGTTGTCGCGATCCTGCTGGTCCTTGGGGAGCTTCACGCCCTTAGGGATGCGCACCCAGCCGTTGACGTTGCGATCGAAGATCGCGGGTTCGCCTTCCTCGTAGCCCATGTGGACGTCCTCGAGCCAATTCAAGTCGTCCCAGCCCATGAATTCCATGAACTTCTTCAGGAAAGGCGTCAGTTTCGCGTAATCAGGGACCAGGTTCACATCGTAGCGATAGCCGATGTGCTGGCCAATCTCCTTCTCGCGATCCGATCCGAGGCCGGCCTTGTCCTTGATGAACTGGTCGACGTCCTTGATCTCGGAGCCTTTGTAGGATGTGCCTGCCATGGGGGTCGTCCTCTCTATAGGGGCAGCAGGCAACTGGCAGCAGGCAGCGGGAAAG
>JANNSX010000496.1:0-6133 GCA_031403155.1 Hyphomicrobiaceae bacterium | reverse complement strand
CCAGCGTGCGATAGCCCTTGAGGGCCACCTGTTTCACCTCGTCGACGAGATCGTCGACCTGGGACTTCGCACGCTGGTGACGACGCTGACCAAGCGCATGGCCGAGGATCTGACCGAGTACATGCATGAGCAGGGCATCCGCGTGCGTTACATGCATTCGGATGTCGAGACCTTGGAGCGCATCGAGATCATCCGCGACCTCCGGCTCGGCGCCTTCGACGTGCTGATCGGTATCAATCTGCTGCGCGAGGGTCTGGATATTCCCGAATGCGCGCTCGTCGCCATTCTCGATGCCGACAAGGAAGGGTTTCTCAGGTCGGAGACATCGCTGATCCAGACCATCGGCCGTGCCGCGCGGAACCTCGACGGCAAGGTCATCCTCTATGCCGAGAGCATGACGGGCTCGATGGAGCGAGCCATCGCCGAGACAGACCGGCGCCGCGAGAAGCAGAAGGCCTACAACACCGAGCACGGCATCACGCCGGCGAGCATCAAGAAGGGCATCTCGGACGTCATGGGCTCGGTCTACGAGCAGGACTATGTGACGGTCGATGCGGGGCTGGGCGAAACGGGCCAGGGCACGCTCGCCGGTCACAATCTGGAAGCCGTGCTCGCCGGCATGGAGAAGCGCATGAAGGCGTCGGCCGCCGATCTCGAGTTCGAGGAGGCGGCGCACTTGCGCGACGAGATCCAGCGGCTTCGCCAAGTTCAGCTCGCCGTGCTCGACGATCCGCTGGCGCGCCAGGAGGCGATCGAGGATCGCGCCGGCAGGTACAACAGCGGCGGCCGGCCGGGCGAGGCCAAGGGCGCGCGGCTGTCACGCCCGAAGCCGGGCAAGGGCGATCGCGACGACAGCCGCATCAGCACCGCCTACGAGCCGGTGCAGCCGACCTATGCCCAGCAGGCCTCCCGCGTGAAGGCGCCTGATCTCGCGATCATGGGACCCGGCACCGATCGCGTCGTGCCGAAGCCGAAAGCCGGAGCCTACGGCGAGAACATCCGCGGACCGCATAAGCCGGCGCTCGAGGAGATGGGTCCGCATGCCGAGCAACCGCTGCCGGCGGGCGTCGCAAAGCCGCCACGCCCGTCACGCACGATCGATACCGACGATCCCACCAAGACCAAGAGCCGCCGCGGCCGGCAGAAGAAAACGGGACGGCCCGGGGCTTAATGCCACCATGCCCGCCCTTGACTCTTTCGGCCACGCCAAGAACAAGGAAACCCGCCGTCCGGGACGGCCCGATCCGTCGGTACAGGAGCATTGCGCGCATGGTCCAGAACAGTGGCCCGCTGACATGGCACGAGGTCAGCGAATGCGATCTGTGCCACGGCAAGGATCACCGGCTCTATGCCGAGATCCCCAACAAACATCCGGAGACCGGGGCCGCGCGCTGGTACGACAATCGGCCAATGCGGCTTGCCGAATGCACCGGCTGCGGTCTCGTCTTCTGTGCTCCCCGCGGCCGGATCTGCACGGGCTCTACAGGGGCTACATCAAGGCCTCCGCCAACGCGACGGAGGCCGTCCATCGCAAGCGCGCGCGCAAGAACATCGAGGCGGTGCATCGCAAGCATATCGAGCAGGCGATATCCTATCTCGGCCGGCCGGCCAAGACGCTGTTCGACATGGGTTGCGGGGCGGGCACGACCCTGCTCGAGGCGAGAAAGCTCGGCATCGAGGCGCAAGGCAACGAGATCAACAAGGCCGCAACCGACCTGCTCGCGAGCGAGGGCTTCACCGTCTATCACGGCTTCACGCAGGAACTCGACCTGCCGCGGAACGCCTACGATATCCTCATAAATTTCGACTATCTCGAGCATTCCTACGGACCGCTCGAGGACCTCCTCACTTGCCGCGAGATGCTGACGCCGGGTGGCATACTTTATTTGAAAACGCTTTATCTCGGCTGTCCGGCCCACAAGGAGAAAGGCAACGACTGGCAGCTTTTCGGCCCCGGTCATTTCCACTTCTTCACGCCCGAGGTGCTGAGGCGCCTCGTCGAGACGGCTGGCTTCAAGGTGCTGGATGTCCGGCTCGGCCAGCTCGTGTTCATCGCGGCGGCCAAGCCCTATTGATGACCTGACGCATCGGCTAAGCTGCGTTTATCGGTGGCCTTTCGGCTGCTCAAGGCTGGAGATCGAATCCATGTCCCTCACCCTCTACACCAACCCGATGTCGCGCGGGCGCATTGCGCGCTGGATGCTCGAGGAAGTGGGCGAGCCCTACGAAACCGTCCTCCTCGACTACGGCACGACCATGAAGGGGCCTGAGTATCTGGCGGTCAATCCGATGGGCAAGGTGCCGGCGATTCTGCACAACGGTGTCGTGGTGACAGAGTGCGCGGCGATCTGCGCCTATCTCGCCGATGCGTTTCCCAAGGCCAGTCTCGCGCCGCCGCCAGGACACGCCGATCGCGGACCCTACTATCGCTGGCTGTTCTTCGGGGCGGGCCCCATCGAGGCGTCGGCATCCAACAAGGCCCTCGGCGTCGAGGTGCCGTCAGACAAACGCGGCATGGTCGGATACGGCAGCATCGAAGCGGTGACCGACACGCTCGATGGGCTGCTCAAGGACCAGGACTACATCGCTGGAAACAAGTTCAGCGCGGCCGATCTCTATGTCGGCGCCGAGCTCGGCTGGATGACGCAGTTCGGTATCTTCGAGAAGCGTCCGTCCTTCATGGACTACATCGCCCGCCTGCAGGCCCGCCCCGCCGCCAAGCGCGCCCGCGAGATCGACGACGCGATCATCGCCAAGCAGAAGCAGCCGTAGGGCGCAATAGCGAAGCGTATTGCGCCGATTGCTTCTGCCACCCGATGCGGTCGAGCGTGCGCGGCGTCAACCTCGCACACCTGCGGCGCAATACGCCCTTTCGGGCTATTGCGCCCTACGACGACCCCTCACTCGCCCACCGCCTTCAGCGCCCGCAGCGCCTGCTGGATCAGCGGCTGCGCTTTCAGCCGCGACCGCTCGGAACGGTCGAAGGCATCGTGCTTGCGGCGGCATTTGGCGCTTTCGCTCTCGACGATCTGCGCCACACGGCTCTGCAAACCTTCGCAGGTCTTCATCCGGAGCGCGCGCACCTTTGCCTGCATGGTCGCGGCACAGGCGACCCAGATCGACTTGTGCGTCTCCTCGTGCTTCTTCACGAAGCTGTAGAAGCTCCGCCAGGCTTTCTTGATGCGGGGCGAGGCGTCGGGCAGATCCTGCGCCGCCGGCAGTGTGATGGTGAAGCTCATGCCGATCGTGTAGCGCGGCACGCTGCAGCCTTTGCCTTGCACCATCTGACCCGACTCGGAGAAAGAACTGTCGATCGTCGCATAGGCGCCCGCGCCGTCGACCGTTGGCCCGTGCAGATGCAGATTGCGCATGAGTTGTACTGCCGACGTGCCGCTGACGGCGTAGTACTGATAGCCGACGGCGACCTTGGGCCCGGCCGCCTGGGCCGGGAGCCAAAACGAGAGGGCGACCAGCCCTGCGACAAATCCCACAATCCGGACGCGAACACGCTTTCCCATCACGCACCCCCCGAGCCAAGACCTGTGCCCAAACCTAACCGACGCCGCGCCGGAGACAAGAGGCCGTACGTAGTCCAATGCTCCGTAGAAATCACGATGCCGTCAAAAGCCGGTGGAACCGCCCCGATCACGCCGCATTCATGTTGTGAGGAGCTTCATGAGCTAACGACCGGCCAGACGTCCCGGCAGGCGGTCCATTGCTGCGCACCCCCAGGAGGGTCCCCCATGCAGACCAGAATTCCGATAGCCGTTCTACTGGGCGCCCTCGCGCTCGGCCTTAGCACCCCGCTCGCGCCACTGGCCTTCGCCGCCTCGGCCGAGGTCGAGGCGATCGTCGCCGACACACGGCCAAGCGCCGAGCTCTCCGACCCGCAATTGCGCCAGCGCATGCAGACGCTGAGGAGCGCCCTCGACCAGACGACCCTCTCAGACGCGGTCCGCCGCGAGATCAGGAACCTCCTGCGGGCCGACCGCACCGAGCAGGAATCGCGCACCGCCAATGCCGGCACCGAGACCGGTGGCGAAGAACCCGCGGCCGAGCAACCCTCGACCGATACGGCCGCGAGCGGCGACAGCGGCACATCGGCTGGCGCCGAGAACGCCGGGGCGGGCAGCGAGGCCGCGTCCATCGAGTCGCTCGTCTCCTCGACCCGGTCGAGCGCCGACCTCTCCGACGAAGCCATCCAGGGCCGGCTCGCCGAGATCGAAGCGGGCCTTGGCCGAGGCGAGCTGCCCCGCGCGCTGAAGCGCCAGCTCCGCGACATGCAGCAGGCCGACCAGGCCGAGATGGAGCGGCGGCGCGTGACGGTCGCCGCCGAGCAGCCGGCCGAGGAGCCGGTGGCAAGCGCCGACGAGCCCGTCGCAAGCGATGATCCCCCGCAGGACGAGCCGGTGACGGCGACCACAGCCGAGGAGCCCTCGTCTCAGGACGATAGCGCTGCCGCGGCCGAAGGCGCCGCGCCGAGCAGCGGCAACGCCGCGAGCGATGCGCGACAGCTGCTGTTGTCGAGCCGCGCGCTCGATCAACTCTCCGAGCGCGATCTGCGTCAGCGTCTTTCGAATGCCCGCCAGCTGCTCTCCGACCGCTCGCTGCCTGGCGCACTCAAGGGCAAGCTGACCGATCTCTCCGCCAAATTGCGCAACGAGATCCGCCAGCGCGGCGGCACGACGGTCGCGAACGGCGTCTTGAAACCGAAGAAGAAGGTGACAACGGCCGGCTCCGGCGAGGCTGACGGCGGCACGCTCACCACGACGCGCAAGAAGAAGGTGACGACGGCTGGTTCCGGCGAGGACGACGGTGGCACGGTCACCACGACGCGCAAGAAACAGCGCGTGACGGACGCCGATCGCCAGGCGCTCGAGCTCATCAACGACACGGCGCGGCCGGAACGTCTGCCGCGCCCTGTGCTCCGGAAGCGCCTCGACACCTACCGCGATCTGCTTGCTTCCGGCGAGCTCTCGCCCGACGTCGAGAACGATCTTCGCGTGAAGCTCAAGCGCGAGCGGTCGCTGTTGCGCGAGCGCGTCGCCGTCGAGGAGGTGCAGGCAGGGGAGACGACCGCCAGCACGACCACCAGGCGCACGCGCGTCGCGGTCAAGGTCGCCGTACCCGAGCCGACCGCCTCGGAGGCGCCACGGCTTGCCAACGACAAGCGCCGCGCGACCGAGCTCAACGAGCGCCAGCTCAATCGCCGCATCATGGCCAACCGCGTTCTGAACCGCGGCGATCGCGTCTCTTCCGCCGAGCGGGTGGCCTACCGCGAGCGGCTCCGCGCCGACCGCGCCGAGCTCCGCCGGCGTCTGCTCGAGGACAAGCGCCGCCGCGTCGTCGAGGTTCGCAAAGCCCCTCGCCTACAGGTCGATGTCGATCTCGGCAGCGATGCCGGCATGACAATCTGGGCGGCCGAGGCCGGCGATCTCGAGATCGAGCGGCAGCTGACCGCCCGCCCCGTCCGGCGCATCCGCGAGCGCTATTCGCGGCGGATCATCCTCGACAATCCCGAGCGCATCGTGACGCGCGAGGAGGTTCGCGAGAGCCTCCCGAGCGTCGAGATCGACACCATCAACTTCGGCTTCAACGAGAGTTTCGTTGCCGAGGAGGAGATCGCCGATCTCGACCGGATCGGCACGATCCTGGAGCGCGTTCTGGCCAACAATCCGGAAGAAGTGTTCTTGATCGAAGGGCACACGGACGCCGTCGGATCCGATGGCTACAATCAGAAGCTCTCGCTTGAGCGCGCGCGCGCCGTCAAGTCCGCCCTCATCGACTACTACGCGATCTCTCCCGACAATCTTTCGGTCGTCGGCCTCGGCGAGCGGTATCTGAAGATCCCGACGCCGGAGCCCGAGGAGGAGAACCGTCGCGTGACGGTCAGGCGCATCACACCACTGCTGTCGGAGTATGATCCGGAATAAGCCGCGCCTCGGCATCGACAAAAATCGAACGCCCCGGCCTTGCGCTGGGGCGTTTGCATTCCTGCGGGCCGTCTTGCCCGATGGGTGGCAAGACGATAGCTCTGACGGCCATGACACTGCAGTACGACATCCTCTCCATTGGCGAACCACTCTACGAGCTGAGCCAAGGATCCGACGGGCGCTTCACGCCGGGTTTCGGC
>JANNSX010000495.1:0-6343 GCA_031403155.1 Hyphomicrobiaceae bacterium | reverse complement strand
GCCTTGAACGCCGGCATCGCGTAGGCCTTGTCCTGGCGGACGCAGCCGTCGAGATACTGGAAGCGGCGCGGATCGAGCGGCGTCGCGCGCTTGAATTTGACCGAAGCCGGATAGAGCAGCAGGTTCATGTGCGGCGAGGCCTCGCAGAACTGCCCGATCGGATAAGGCGCCTCCCCGCAGCTGCGTAGATGCTCGTTGAAGCGATCGTGCGCCGGCTTCACCACCGCGTTGAAGCGCGTATCAAAGGCGTGGAAGCAGGCCTTGTCGTTTTCCCCGCAGCCCGACAGATGCGGCGGGATATCGGGATCGACAATCTCGTTCTCCGAGCAGGAGATGATGCGGACCCAGGGCGCCATGTTCTCTTTCGCGTAACGCTTGATGGCCGGGAACAGGATGACGTTGTCGACCGAGATTACATCCGGCTTCACTTTCGCCAGAACGCCCGGCAGATCCTTCTCCGCCCAGATCGAGGTCTCGACGATCGCGTTCCAGCAATCCTTCACATAGGTGTCGATCTGCTCGTAAGGCGTCTTGTTGAAGTTGGGGATGTGGCCGTTGATGAAGTCGACCCAGTATTTGGCCATCTGCTCGGGCGGCATCGGCTCCGACATATTCACGTCGTGGGCCTCGAAGCCGTAGTCGCGATAGACCTGGGTGAAGCCCGGATCGGAGAGGAACACGGCCTTGTGGCCGAGCTTCTCGAGCGCCTGCCCGATGCCAACCGAGTTGAGCGCCGGCCCGAAGGCGGCTTCGGGAAAGAAAGCGAAGGTTCTCTTGGTCGTCATGGCGTTTCCCCATCGGACTTCGTGCGTTGAGCGCATGAAGGCCGAGGCGGGGGCTTGAAGTCAACCCGCGAGGTTGCCAGTGGGTTTGTCAGCCCCGCCGCGCCTTCTCGATCGCGGCGACGTCGATCTTGCGCATATCCATCATCGGATCGAAGGCGCGCTTGGCCTCAGGCCCACCGGCCGCCATCGCCTCCATCAGCACGCGGGGGGTAATCTGCCAGTTGACGCCCCACCGGTCCTTGCACCAGCCGCAGGCGTTCTCCTCGCCGCCATTGCCGACGATGGCGTTCCAGTAGCGGTCAGTCTCTTCCTGGTCCTCGGTCGAGATCTGGAAGGAGAAGGCGATGTTGTGTTGGATCGCTGGACCGCCATTAAGGCCCATGCAGGGGATGCCGGCGACGGTGAACTCGACCACGATTACGTCTCCCGCTTTGTGGCCGGGGTAGTCGCTCGGGGCGTACATGATGGCGCCAACAGAGCTGTTGGGAAAGGTCTCAGCGTAGAAGCGTGCGGCGGCCTCGGCGTCCTTGTCGTACCAGACGCAGATGGTGTTCTTGGCGGTCATGGGAAACTCCCGTTCAAATATGGGGATGCAACCTGAACCATCTCGCGATGGTGCGGGTTCCAAAGTTTAGGCCTCGAAGCTCAACGTCCGAGCCGGTGTCACGAGGTGATCGAGGCGAGCGTCAAAAGGGCCGCGTGGCACCGCTTCGACCTCCTGCTCATCATAAGCGAGGCCGATGGCAAGAATAGGTTGCTTGGCGCGCAGTGCTTCGAGCGAGCGATCGTAGAACCCGCCGCCATAGCCGGCGCGGTATCCACGCACATCGAACGCGGCCATCGGCACGATCACAATGTCGGGCTCGATCTCGGGCGCCGTCTCGAGCGGCTGCTCGATACCGTAGGGACCCGACGCCATCGCGTCGCCCGGCCGCCACTGCCGGAAGACGAGCGGCTTGCCCTTGCCAATGACGATCGGGAGCCCGATGCGGTAGCCGGCGGTGTCGAGGCGGACGAGCAGCGGGCCGGTGCCGATCTCGTCGCCGAAAGAGCGGAAGACACTGATTGCGCCAACCGGCCAGCGGTGGAGCAGGTCCATCATGCGGCCGGCCACGGCATCGGTCACCAGCTCGGCCGCCTCGGCAGCAATGGCGGCCCGGCGCACGAGCACGGCCTTGCGAAGCGCGGATTTGGCGGCGGCGAGTGCGTCGATCATCAGGCAAGCGTCAGGAGCCGAAGTTTGGCCGGTCTCAATGTTTGGCTCCTGTAGGGGCGACCGGCGGTCGCCCGTGTTTGTTGACCTGCCGTGTGGCGCGACGGGTGACCGCCGGTCGCCGCTACAGTTCGAAAGCGAGCAGCCCACGCCGGCCGTTGGCCGTTCAGATCCCACATGGTCCCTACAACGTAGGGGGGCGCCGAATGCCCGGGACCACGGTCCCGGCCAGGGTCAGCTCCCATGCAGATCTTATAGGCCCCAGGGATCTCGTTGGCCTGACGAACCGCGCAGAACTGCTCAAGCACATATGTAGTTCAGTTCGGAGCAATCGCAAACCGACATTCGCCGCCAGGGTTTCGAAACCCGCAATGGGATGTTCAGGCCTCGGCCTCGGGCTTCGCACTCTTGGCAAGCCGTGCCTGGGCGAGGTTCGCGATTTTCTCGACCGTGGCATCGCGGGCCTCGAACAGCTCATCGGCGATCAGAAGGGCCGCCATCACGAGCAACTTGTCGTGGCCGATGGCGCCGTGCTCGGCGGCCAGCGCATCGATTTTGGTCGCGAGATAGTCGCCGAGCGCGCGACCCCTCGGCTCCTCGCCCGCGCCGCAGCCGACGCGATAAACCCGGCCGTCCAGGGTCAGGCTGATGACGCCCATCGAGTGATCCCCCCGTTGCGGGCCGGCGAATCAGGCGGCGCGCCCCAGAATCTTATGGATCGTGGCGATGGCGGCATCAAGCCGCTGGCCGACCGTCTGGTGCAGCTCCTCAAGGTCGCGGATGCGCTGGCGGGCCGCTTCGAGCTCGCCGGAGGGCTTGGAGGCAGGGGCCCGCTTACGCGCCGTGGTGGGTTTCGGGGCCGTGCGTTTCTTGGTTCGGGGGGCGGCGGTTGTCACCGCTGGTGATCGTCTTGCCATGAACTCCTCGACACTAGAGCATGCTGCGATTAAGTGGAATCCGGTTAATCGCCAAAGCATGCGACCAAGCAAAGATCTAGAGCGGGCTGTTGCTTCCAGCTAAACGCAGCCCGCTCTCGGCTTAGGGACGGTCCCGCAGGCCCAACATTAATCCAGCTGGGCGTGGGCTGCCTATAGCAAATCGCAAGCCCGGTGTGCTTCCAGGGGTCGCGTCAAAGCGCCCGTTCATGGCGGCTCCGGCAACCATTGACAGGGCCCTGGGCCGATCGCACTTTGCCGGTCGACCCCGGCCGGCTGGCCTGTTCCGCCCCGGCCCCCTCAAATCAGCCAAGAGGCCCCCATGCCCGTCAAGGTCGCCATCAGCGGTTTCGGCCGTATCGGCCGCAACATCCTGCGTGCCGTCGCCGAGGCCAAGCGCACGGACCTGGAAGTCGTTGCCATCAACGACCTGGCCTCCACGAAGGACAACGCTCACCTCTTCAAATACGACAGCGTGCACGGGCCCTATCACGGCACGGTGACGGTCGATGGCGACACGATCGACATCGGTTTCGGAAGGCCGATCAAGGTGTTGGCCGAGAAGGACCCGAGGAAGCTGCCCTGGGCGGCGCTCGGTATCGATGTCGTCATGGAGTGCACCGGCATCTTCACGTCGAAAGAGAAAGCCGGCGTGCATCTGGAAGCCGGCGCCAAGCGCGTGCTCGTCTCGGCGCCCTCCGATGGCGCCGATCTGACCGTCGTCTACGGCGTCAACCACCATAAGCTCTCTGCCGGGCACAAAGTGGTCTCGAACGCCTCCTGCACGACCAACTGTCTCGCCCCGGTCGCCAAGGTGCTGAACGACCTCTGCGGCATCCAGTCGGGCTACATGACGACCATCCACGCCTACACCAACGACCAGAAGATCCTCGACCAGGTGCATGGTGACGCGCGCCGGGCCCGCGCCGCCGCCATGTCGATGATCCCGACCTCGACGGGGGCCGCCAAGGCCGTCGGCCTCGTGCTGCCCGAGCTCAAGGGCAAGCTCGACGGCACGGCGATCCGCGTGCCGACGCCGAACGTCTCGGTGGTCGACCTGGCGTTCATCCCGAACCGCGAGACGACGGTCAAGGAGATCAACACGGCCATGCAGCGCGCCGCCTCCCAGGAGCTCAAGGGCATTCTGGCGGTGGTCGAGGAGGAGTTGGTGTCCATCGACTTCAACCACAACCCGCATTCCTCGAACTTCGATCTGACGCAGACCCAGATCGTCGATGGCCGGCTCGTGCGCGTGCTCTCCTGGTACGACAACGAATGGGGCTTCTCCAACCGCATGTGCGATACGGCGGTGGCGATGGGGAAGCTGGGGTGATCGATCGGAGGGCGACATGACGTTGTTGGCGGGAGGCCTGAGGCGCTGGGCTGGGTGGTGCGCGGTGGCGCTAGGAATGGCCGCCGGGACACCGGCGCTCGCCGCCGACGCGCCAGGTTGTGCCGATCCGCCAGGCCTCAAGCGCTTCGAGGGCTCGCAGATCGTCGAGTGCGAGGCCAAGGACTTCGCCGAGGTGGAGCTGCCAACCGGCCCACTGCTCTCCTGGGACTATACTGCGCAAAAGCCCACCTTCGAGAGCAAGCTCGATATCGAGGGCAAACCGGTCAGCAACGTCTATCTCGTGCCGGTTGGCCCCTCCTCGGCGGAGGTCTTTCGCAACTACCGGCAGGACCTGGAGGCCGACGGCTTCGAGAGTCTCTACGAAGCCAAGGGCGCCGAGCTCGGCGGCGACCAGGGCCGCATCTTCGAGAACCGTGGTCCGGGTGGCCAGCTCTTCGGCTACAGCGTCGAAGGATCCCGCTATGCCACGGCCATCAAGGATGAAGGGTCGCGCAAGACCTACGTCTCGCTCTATGTCATCGAATTCGCGGGCGGCTATCATCCGACCATCCAGCCAGCGCCCAAGCAGGTGCTCGTCCGTCTCGATGTCACAGTTGCCGGCGAGCTCGAGGAGCGCATGGAGGTGGTCAGCGCCTCCGAGATCGAGAAGAGCATCGGCGAGAGCGGACGCGTGACGCTCTACGGCATTCTGTTCGACTTCAACAAATCGGTCATCAAGGACGAATCGCGCCCCGCACTCGACGAGATCGCCAAGTTCCTCGACGCCGATCCCGAGCGCAAGCTCCACGTCGTCGGCCACACCGATGCGGTCGGCAGCTTCGATTTCAATCTCAAGCTCTCGAAGGCGCGCGCCAACGCCGTCGTCTCCGAGCTGGTCAAGACCCACGGCATCGCCGCCGGACGCCTCAAGGCGAACGGTGTCGGCATGCTGGCCCCGATCTCAACCAACGCAACGGACGACGGGCGCGCCAAGAACCGGCGCGTGGAGCTCGTGCCGATGTAGAGGATAGCTGAAACAACACCGAGAGACTTGGTTCGACGGAGGAGATCGCCATGACAAAAACACTCGAAGACATCGCCCGCGCCATGGTGGCGCCCGGCAAGGGCATCCTGGCGGCCGATGAGAGCACCGGCACGATCCAGAAGCGCTTCGAGGCCATCGGCGTCGAGAACACGGAAGCCAACCGGCGCGACTATCGCGAGCTGCTGTTTCGCTCGACCGAGGCCATGAAGAATTGCATCTCCGGCGTCATCCTGTTCGAGGAGACGCTGAAGCAGAAGGCCAAGGACGGCACGCCGCTGGTTGATCTCATCAAGGCCGCGGGCTCCATTCCCGGCATCAAGGTCGACGAGGGCGCAAAGGATCTCTCGGGCTACCCGGACGAGAAGGTCACCGAAGGCCTCGACAAGCTGCGCGAACGCCTGAAAAAGTATCACGAGCTCGGCGCCCGCTTTGCCAAATGGCGCGCCGTCATCGACATCGGCCGCGCCGGCAATCCCAAGGTGCCCTCGATGTACTGCATCAAGGCGAACACGCACGCGCTCGCGCGCTATGCGGCGCTGTGCCAGGAGGCCGGCATCGTGCCGATCGTCGAGCCCGAGGTGCTGATGGACGGCGATCACGACATCGATCGCTGCGCCGATGTCACCGAGGTGGTGCTCGCCCAGCTCTACTATGATCTGGCGGAAGCGAGCGTGAAGCTCGAGGGGACGATCCTGAAGCCGAACATGGTTCTTTCCGGCAAGCTCTGCAAGACGCAGGCGGGCGTGGCCGAGGTGGCCGACAAGACGGTCCGCGTGCTGCGCCGGACGGTGCCTGCCGCCGTGCCGGGCATTGCCTTCCTGTCCGGCGGCCAGTCGGACGAGGACGCGACGGCGCACTTATCCGCCATGAACGCCATTGGCGGGTTGCCCTGGGCGCTCACCTTCTCCTACGGCCGCGCGCTCCAAGCCGCCGCGCAGAAAGCCTGGAGCGGCAAGTCCGAGAACACGGCGGCAGCCCAACGCGCCTTCTCGCACCGCGCGAAAATGAATGCGCTGGCGGCGGTGGGGAAAT
>JANNSX010000494.1:0-35754 GCA_031403155.1 Hyphomicrobiaceae bacterium | reverse complement strand
ACACAGGTACGGGCGCGGATGTCGTCACCATCAGCGGTGACTTCTCGGGAACCGGGCTTGCCACATCGACGATTACGATCGACGGAACCGCGGATGCGGTCGGCGATAGCGTCGATGCCAGCGGCATCACTTCGGGCCATCGCGTGGTCTTCAATGCAGGCGACGGTGACGATGAGTTCATCAGCGGCGCCGGCGACGATGAGTTCAACGCTGGTGGCGGTACCGACACGGCGAATTTCGCGTCTGCCACGAGCGGCGTCACGGTCGACCTCGATGCGGGCACCGCCACGGGCAATGGCAGCGATACACTGACCGGCGTCGAGAACGTCATAGGTTCGGACCACGACGACACGATCACCGGCGACGGCGCGAACAACGAAGTTCGCGGTGGCGGCGGCGACGATGAGATCGCCGGTGGCGGCGGCACAGATTCGGCGCTCTTCGCCGGAGACCTGTCGGACTACACCGTCACCATCAATGTCGCTGGCCAGTTCGTCGTCACGGACACAATACCCGCTCGCGACGGCACCGACACGCTGGATGCCGACATCGAACAAATCGTCTTCAATGACGTCACGCTCGACACCACGGCGCCCGTGCGGCTGTTCGACGGCGCCAACCTGATCGGCACCTTCGACAACATCGCCGATGCCGAGACAGCCGCCAGCGATGGCAACACCATCGTGCTGACCGGCGACTATCTGGGACCGGAGTCCGTCACCGTCGATGTCGACAATCTGACCATCAGCGGCCCGGCCACCGCGACCGGCATCGACATCACGCTCGGCGGCACGGTTATCGCCATGACGCTCGGGGGCGACGCACAGATCGACGTCGCCGGCAACGGGCTCGACAACATCATCATCGGCAACGACGCCGTCAACGAGCTCAAGGGCGGCGGTGGCAGCGACACGCTGACGGGTGGTGGCGATGCCGACTACTTTGGCGTCTTCTTCGACTCGGCCACGGTGACCGATCTCGGCGCGGGCGGCGCTGATATCCTCGAAGTGTTTCTCGCAACCGTGAACGCCACGGCTGCGGCGGACTGGACGGCAACGGCCTCGACCTTCAACGAAGGCGCCGTGACCGTTACCGCTGAGGGGCACAATATCGATGTCTCAGCGGCAAGCGGCAGCAGCGGCTGGACGCTGACGAACGCGGGCAACGCGACGGGCGTCACGCTCGTCGGCTCGGCCAACGCCGACACCATCACCGGCGGCAATGGCGACGACACGCTGACAGGCGGCGATGGGGTCGATACGTTCAACGTCGAAGCCGGCACCG
Organism: Hyphomicrobiaceae bacterium; assembly: GCA_031403155.1. GTDB lineage: Bacteria > Pseudomonadota > Alphaproteobacteria > Rhizobiales > Hyphomicrobiaceae > JANNSX01. The sequence continues at coordinate 34,470 of JANNSX010000494.1, read as the reverse complement.
ATGCGGTGACCGATCTCGGCGCGGGCGGCACCGACGTCCTCATCGTCTCGGCCGGCGCGACCGCCAACGCCACCGCGGCGGACGATTGGACCGCTTCGGTCTCGACCAACAACGACGGCACGGCCACCATCACGGCCGACGGGCACGATCTCGACGTCTCGGCGGCGGGCGGCGCCAGCGGCTGGACGCTGACCAACGCAGGCAACCTTACGGGCGTCTCGCTCACCGGATCCGCCAATGCCGACACTATTATCGGCGGCGACGGCAGCGACACACTGACCGGTGGCGATGAAGACGACACTATGACGGGCGGCGGCGCGGCCGATACGTTCAACGTCGATGTTGGCACCGACGAGGTGACCGATCTCGGCGCGGGCGGCACCGACGTCCTCGTCGTGTCGGCCGGTGCGGCCGTCAACGCCACAGCGGCGGCGGATTGGACCGCTTCGGTCTCGACCAGCAACGACGGCACGGCCACCATCACGTCCGAAGGGCACGATCTCGACGTCTCGGCGGCGGGCGGAGCCAACGGCTGGACGCTGACGAATGCGGGCAACGCCACGGGCGTCTCGCTCACCGGCTCGGACAAAGCCGACACCATCACCGGCGGCGATGGCGACGACACGCTCGAGGGCGGCACGGACGTCGACACGATCTCCGGCGGCGACGGCGACGACACCGTCAACTGGACGACGGGCGACGGCGATGACACGATCCACGGCGGCGGCAACGCCACCGCAACTGGCGACACGCTGGCGATCGTCAAGACGGGCGGCACGCTCGCGACTGTGACGGCCGGCATGACAGGCTTCACCTTCGACGACAATGCCGAGTTGATTACGGCCGATGAGGTTGAACGACTGGGGGTTCAACTCCAGGCCGGCGCCACAGTGAACCTCACGGGCGACTTCGCACTCAGCGGCCTGATCTCCGCGCTCATCGACGGTAGCTCCTCCGCTGACACGGTTGACGCTGGTGCCGCCGACGACATCGACGTCACCTTCAACGGCGGCGATGGCGACGACACCTTCGTCTCCGGAAGTGGCGACGACACATTCACCGCGGGCGAGAATGGCGAGACCTCGGGCGACACCGTCAGCTATGCCGGCGCCTCTTCCGGTGTCACGGTCGACCTCGTCGCCGGCACGGCCACGGGCGATGGTGCCGATACGCTCACCGGCGTCGAGCACGTCACCGGCTCGGATTTTGCCGACGACATCACAGGCGATGGCGGCGACAACACGCTCTCAGGTGGTGACGATACCGACACGATCGTCGGTGGCGCGGGTGCCGACACCATCGACGGCGGCGACGGCGATGATGTGCTCACCGGCGGCCTCGGCGCCGACGTGCTGAACGGCGGGGCCGGCGACGACACCTTCCACTGGTCGGCTGGCGATGGTGACGACACGGTCGACGGCGGCTCGGAAACACTCGACGACCTGCTCAATGTCACGGCTTCGGGCAGCAGCGAGACGATCACAATCAACTCGGCGACACTCGCGGTCGAGGCCGAGACCATCGGCTACTCGAACCTCGAGCGGATCAGCGTCGATGCCGGCCTCGGCGACGACACGATCGAGGTCAATGACCTCGCCGGTGCAACACTTACGGTGAGCGGCGGCGGCGACGACGGGGTGGACATCACCACGGCCGGGTCCGGCGTGCTCATTAGCGACGATGGCGGTGACACGCTGTTCTTCGAGGATCTCACCTCGGGCACGGGCGTCACGGTTTCGCTCATCGGCGGTACGTTCAAGCAGACAGGCGCGCCTCTCACCCATACCATGTCGGGTGTCGAGAACGTCACCGGCTCGGACTACGACGACAACGTCATCGGCAGCACCGGCTCGAACATCCTGGCCGGCGGCGACGGCACCGACAGTCTGAGCGGCCTGGCAGGCGTCGACGTTATCAAGGGCGAGGACGGCGACGACACGCTGTTCGGCGGCAACGACACCGACCACCTGTTCGGCGGCGTGGGCAAGGATGCGATGTCGGGCGATAGTGGTGCCGACTACTTCTACTTCCTCGCAGCCGACAACCACTCGGGCGGCGACTTCGACACGCTGAAGGGCTTCTCAGTTCCGGGCAACGACAAGCTCGTTGTCCAGGGCGGGGCCGGCTCCTTCACGTCGCTGGTGGCAGCCTTCGACTTCGTCTCCGACGATATCGGTCCCGGCAATGCGTACGGTGGCGGCACGCCGGGCGTGGCGACCTTCGTCGTCGACACGGTCACCGGTGTCGGCGAAAGCGTCAGCCTCTGGTACGACGATGCCGGCGACGGCGTGGCCGATTTCAAGGTCACGGAGTTCGACAATGTCTCCAACCTCTCAGGCATGAGCACGGCGACGTTCATCATCATCTAAGGCTGGTGACCTTGCATCGACGCGTGGCTTGGAGCTCCTCACCGGAGTTCCGAGCCACGCAATTTTGCGATCGGCAGGACGAGGCCAAAGTACGCGGGCGGGCGGCGTCGAGTGTGGAAATCAAGGCATGGCCCCGTGAGCCGTACGGAACCAGCTTTCCGTCGATACCGCGAATGCTGCCTATGGCGGAGCGGCCGTGACAGCGGCCCTCGCCATGGGCGAGTGGCTACCGCCTTCCGACATAGGGTGTTTCCGTTTCTCGTTTTATCACTTCAACACCCTAATTCCTTGGTTTGCCGTGCTTCTTTTCGGAAAACCGCTTCGCATCCCGGCCTCCGCCGGGACAAGCTTTTCCGGCAGCACTCTAGTGAACAATCAGACTCGTCAATGACGTGGTGTGACGCTATGTACGGAAGTCCACTTGTGGGGTTCGCCGCAATCACAGAGCGAAACCGCGAACCGACGCACTCGCGAAGTTTCATCTCCGATTGAGCAGCAGCAAATTCGGCCGAAGGAAGGAAACGACCATGGCAGCCGCCACAACGATCAAGGGTCCTGCAATCTTTCTCGCTCAGTTTGCCGGTGACGCGGCGCCGTTCAACTCGCTCGACGCCATCTGCGGCTGGTCCGCCTCGCTCGGCTACAAGGGTGTCCAGATCCCGTCTTGGGACGGGCGGCTGTTCGATCTGAAGCTCGCCTCAGACTCGAAGTCCTATTGCGATGATATACGTGGAACGGCGGCCAAGCATGGCGTTGCCGTGACCGAGCTATCGACGCATCTGCAGGGTCAGCTCGTCGCGGTGCATCCGGCCTACGATGCCGCTTTCGATGGCTTTGCGGCGCCCGAGGTCAGAGGCAATCCGCAGGCGCGAGCCGAATGGGCGGTCGATCAGCTGAAACGGGCCGCGCGCGCCTCGCGCAATCTCGGTCTCGATGCGCACGCGACCTTCTCCGGCGCGCTCGCCTGGCCCTATGTCTATCCCTGGCCGCAGCGGCCGGCGGGCCTCATCGAAACCGCATTCGACGAGCTGGCGCGGCGCTGGCGGCCGATCCTGGATGCCTTCGAGGAGGCGGGCGTCGATCTGTGCTACGAGATCCATCCGGGCGAGGACCTGCACGACGGCGCGACCTTCGAGATGTTCCTCGCGCGCGTCGGCAATCATCCGCGCTGCAACATGCTCTACGATCCGAGCCACTACGTGCTGCAGGCGCTCGACTATCTCGCCAACATCGACATCTACCATTCGCGTATCAAGATGTTCCATGTGAAGGACGCCGAGTTCAATCCGACGGGTCGTGTTGGCGTCTATGGCGGCTATCAGAGTTGGGTCGATCGGGCTGGCCGCTTCCGGTCGTTGGGGGATGGGCAGGTCGATTTCGGCGCGATCTTTTCCAAGCTCACAGGCTACGGCTATCGCGGCTGGGCCGTGCTGGAATGGGAGTGCTGTCTGAAGCATCCCGAAGATGGCGCACGCGAAGGCGCCGAGTTCATCAAGAGCCATATCATCCGCGTGACCGAGAAAGCGTTCGACGATTTTGCGGGCGCGGGCACCGATCAGGCGGCGAACCGGAAGATGCTGGGGATTGGGTGAGCGGCTTGCTCCAGAACCAACACATATGATATGTGTAGGTCAAAGGATGACATCCCATGGGCCTCATTCGCAAGCAATTTTTCATCGAACCTGCGCAAAATCGCGAGCTGAAGCGGCTCGCGGCTGCGGCTGGCATGTCCGAAGGCGAGTTCATTCGCGAAAGCCTGTCCGCGCGCATTGCGAGCGCAGAGAAAGCTGGCCAGTGGAAGAGCGGCCTCGACGCACTTTCGGGTGCCTGGGCAAAGCGCGACGATGTCCAAGCCGAAGCGGTGAAACTACGGCGCGGCTGGCGCCGTCGTCTTGAGCGGCTGGGGCTTGCGGATAAGCCGGGCCGATGACGGCGCTGCTCGACACGTCGGTCGTCATCGATTGTCTGCGACGGCAACCCCGCGCTATTGCGTTCTTCAAAGCGCTTGATGCGCAGCCTTCGATCAGCGTCATCACGATCGCCGAGGTCATGGCAGGTGCAAGGAACGCGGCTGAGGAGCGGGATGCGGCCGACATGTGGCGGTTAGTGAAGGTCTTGCGTGTCGACGCCGACATTGCTCTTCGAGCGGGGGCTCTGGTGCGGATCTATGCCTCGAGTCACGCCGTTGAGCTACCAGATGCGCTCATTGCCGCGACGGCGGAGCGGAGCAACCTTCGTCTTGCGACGCTGAATACAAAGCATTTTCCGATGTTCGCGCGATTGAAGCGCCCCTACTGAGCAAGAGAGGTCTCATGTCGATATCCGGTCGAGCTGACACGGCATCGCGGCGCATCCGCTACGGCATGGTCGGCGGCGGAGAGGGGGCGTTCATCGGTGCGGTGCACCGGCTTGCCGCGCGAATGGACGATCAGTTCGAGTTGGTCGCTGGAGCTTTGGCATCGACGGCCGAGAAGGCGAAGGCGTCGGGTGCCGCGCTCGGCTTGTCTCCAGATCGCACCTATGGCTCATTCGAGGAGATGGCCGAGAAGGAGGCGGCTCGCCCCGACGCAATCGAGGCCGTCGTCATCGTCACGCCGAACCACGTCCACTATCCGGCCGCTGTGGCCTTCCTGAAGCGCGGCTTCCATGTCATCTGCGACAAGCCGCTGACCTCGACGCTCACCGATGCGAAAGCACTCGCCGAAGTCGTCAAGACATCCGGCAAGCTCTTCATCCTGACCCACAACTACACCGGCTATCCGATGGTGCGCCAGGCCCGCGCCATGGTGGCGAATGGTGCGCTCGGCCCCATCCGTGTCGTGCAAACAGAATACCCGCAGGACTGGCTGACGACGCGTCTCGAGGCGACGGGCCAGAAGCAGGCGGACTGGCGCACCGATCCTAAGCGCTCGGGCGCCGGCGGCTGCATCGGCGATATCGGCACGCACGCCATGAACCTCGCGGCCTTCGTCTCGGGGCTGACGCTCGATAGCGTCGCCGCCGATCTAACCACCTTCGTTCCCGAGCGCCGCCTCGACGACAACGTGCATGTGATGCTGCGCTTCAAGGGAGGCGCCAAGGGCCTGCTGTGGGCGAGCCAGGTCGCCCCCGGCAATGAGAACGCGTTACGGCTTCGCATCTATGGCGAGACGGGCGGCCTCGAATGGGCGCAGGAGCAGCCGAACCATCTCTGGTTCACGCCCTTCGGCGAGCCGAAGCGTCTCATCACGCGAGGCGGCGCGGGCGCTGGGCCAGAGGCTGGCCGCGTCACGCGCGTGCCGCCAGGACATCCCGAGGGCTACCTCGAAGGTTTTGCCAATATCTACCAAGAAGCCGCAAGGGCGATCCGCGCCGCGCGTGCCGGCGAGCCTACTCCCGCCGACGTCGTGTTTCCGACCGTCGAGGACGGCCTCGCCGGCATGGCCTTCATCGATGCGTGCGTGCGCTCGTCGGCGGCGGGGGGCGGCTGGACGGCTGTGTAGGGAACGCTCGCGCCGAGTGGCGAGACCTCGCAACGCCACAACCGCGCACGGGTCCCGGACCTGCGGGGCTTCGCCCCGCGTCCGGGATGACGACAATAGATGGATCTGTGGCATAGCCACGGGGCCCGTTGTAGGCGGGCGTATTCGCCCATTTCTTGGCGTGGGAGTTCGCGTTCTGAAACGCCCTCTCCCCACGTCATCCCGGCGAAGGCCGGGACCCGTGTGCGCTCGTTGTGGACTGCGATCGTCCCTCTCACCACGTCCGTCCCAAACTACAGCTCCAACGGCGCGTTGGCGCTCTCTTTGTGCTCGACCGTCGTGAAGGTCAGCAGCGTATCGCCGATGTTCTCCAAATCATGGATCATCGACTGCCCCACAGCAAAGCTCATATGTTTCGTGTCGCCGACGGCATAGCTCCACTCGTTGGTTTCGCCGTTGAGGGAGTGGCTCCGCGCCTTGCCGGGTGAGGTTGCCACCCAGAAGTAGTCGAGCACATGGCGGTGGAGTGGCAGGCGCTCGCCGGGTTTCAACGCAATCAGCCAGACGCGCACGCGATCCGTCTCGGAAACGAGCCTGCTTCCGACATGGCCGTTGAGCTTGTTGCGCTGAAGCTCGGCCTTGAACTCTTGTGGCCAGGCCGAGGGAGCAACGGGCTCATCGAGGTGCTGAGCAGCTGTTGGCATTGGCGCCTCCTAACTCGCAATCTCGGCATAAAGGACGATCAGGCAGAAACAATCGAGCGGCATCTCGGGATTGGTGTAGATCATGCGCGTGTGCCGGCCCGCCTCGCCGAAGGTCGCGAAGATGAGGTCGGACGCGCCGTTCAGTATCGAAGGATGGCTCGTGAAGCCGGACGCGACGTTGAGCGTACCCTCCAACCGGACGATGCGCTTGATGCGCGCGAGATCGCCCGTCGCCTCCGCGAGCTGGGCGATGGCATTCAAGGTCGAGAGCTGGCAGGCCTCGTAGCCCTGCTCGGGCGTCAGGTCCCTGCCGGCCTTGCCCGAATAGAGAAGTTTTCCGTCGATCCAGGGTAGTTGGCCCGATGTCATGATGACATTGCCGGTGATCGCCCAGGGCACATAGGCCGCGACCGCGCCGGGTGCCTTGGGTAACGACAGGCCCATGCTTGCGAGGCGCTCGAGCGGGTGCGCTCCCGAAATGCTCATCGCTGCCGGACGTACCGGCTTGAACACAAAGCTCATCGGCGCAGATCCCTTGATCAATCCACGCAAGCCTATCGTACTCATGGGTCTTGTCGATAGGTGAGCCAGCGCCTCGAAAATCCGCTTGCAATGTTTAGTGATACAGGCTTCACTAAACAAAACTCATAAACAAAACGCCTGGGATCGAAACGCATGCCACCGGGACGCACCCCGGCTCTGGCCAACAGAATTAGAGAGATCAGCCGCAGCCCAGTAGGGGCGCGCCTGAGGTATCGCCGGCGCGCCCTGGTGGCCGTCGCGATGCAGTACTGCAACTGGGAGGAACCCCATGATGAGACTGAAGAAAAGTGCCATGGCGCTTGGACTCGCGGGCCTCGTTTCGGCCGCCGCGTCCACCAGTGCCAGCGCAGCCGGCGAGCTGACGCTCTGCTGGGCGGCCTGGGATCCGGCGAACGCGCTCGTCGAGCTGTCGAAGGATTTCGAGAAGGCCTCCGGCACCACCATGAAGTTCGAGTTCGTGCCCTGGCCGAACTTCGCCGACCGCATGCTGAACGAGCTCAACTCGGGCGGCAAGCTGTGCGATCTGCTGATCGGCGACAGCCAGTGGATCGGCGGCTCGGCCGAAGGCGGCAAATACGTGAAGCTCAATGATTTCTTCGACAAGGAAGGAATCAAGATGGAGGACTTCGCGCCGGCCACCGTCTATGCCTACTCGACCTGGCCCAAAGGCACGCCGAACTATTGGGCGCTGCCGGCGATGGGCGACGCCAACGGCTGGTTCTATCGCAAGGATTGGTTCGAGAAGCCCGAGATCCAGGCCGAGTTCAAGGCGAAGTTCAATCGCGATCTCGCTCCGCCGAAGACCTGGACAGAGCTCAAGGACATCGCCGGCTTCTTCCAGGGCCGCGAGGTCGACGGGCAGAAGGTGTACGGCGCCGCGATCTTCACCGAGCGGGCTTCCGAAGGCATCACCATGGGCGCGACCTCCGCGCTCTACTCCTTCGGCTTCAACTACGAGAACACGTCCGGCAAGTACGACATGGAAGGGGCCGTGAACTCTGCGGACGCCGTCAAGGGCCTCGAGTTCTACAAGGAGCTCTACAAATGCTGCACGCCCCCCGGCTACACGGATAGCTACATGGGCGAGGGGCTCGACGCCTTCAAGTCGGGCCAGGTCGCCATGATGATGAACTGGTTCGCCTTCATGCCGGGCATGGCCAAGGACGAGAAGGTCGGCAAAGTAACCGGCTTCTTCGTCAATCCGGGCGAGAAGGTCGCGGCCTCCACACTTGGCGGCCAGGGCATCTCGGTCGTCGCCAACACCGACAACATGGAAGGCGCGCTCGCCTACATCAAGTGGTTCGCTCAGCCCGACGTGCAGAAGAAGTGGTGGTCGCTCGGCGGCTACGCCTGCCACAACACGGTGTTGAACGACCCAGCCTTCAAGGACAGCCAGCCCTTCGCCGGGCAGTTTCTCGAGGCCATGGGCGGCGTCAAGGACTTCTGGCAGGAGCCGGCCTACGCCTCGCTCTTACAGGCCATGCAGAAGCGGCTGCACGACTATGTCGTCGCCGACAAGGGCACGGCCAAGGAAGCGCTCGACGCACTCATCGTCGACTGGACCGAGGTCTTCAAGGAAGAGGGCAAGCTGTAAGCTTGCGGCTCGGACACGATCACGCCCCGCGCCACCGCGCGCGGGGCTCTCCCGGTCCCTCGGATCAAGAGCGCCAGCGGACGACCATGAGCGACGTGCGCACAACAGGCATGGCGGATCGGGCCGTACTGGCGACACCGCCCTCGATGGCGCGGCGCGTCCGGGGGCTCTCCGACCGGGCCATCGCCTGGCTCTTCATCGCCCCGACGATGCTGCTGCTGCTCGCCATCAACATCTTCCCGTTGATCTGGACGATCCAGCTCTCCTTCACGAATTATCGCGCCAACCGGACGGCGGAAGCCAAGTATGTCGGCTTCGACAATTACGTCGCCATCCTCACCAAGTCCGACGTCTGGGAGGCCATGCAGGCGACGGCCCATTTCGTCATCTGGACGATCGTGTTGCAAACGGTCATTGGCTTCGCGCTCGCCTATCTCATCGACCGCAAATTCCGCGGTCACGGTTTCTGGACGACCGTCATCCTGATCCCGATGATGCTGTCGCCGGCCGTCGTCGGTAATTTCTGGAAGTTCCTCTATCAGCCGCAGATCGGCCTCTTCAACTACATCATCTCCTTCTTCACGGGCATCCCGCCGTCATCCTTCGAGATGCTGGGCTCCGTTAGCTTGGCGCCTTGGGCCATCATCATCGTCGATACCTGGATGTGGACGCCCTATGTGATGCTGATCTGCCTCGCCGGCCTGCGCTCGATCCCAGGCTATATCTACGAGGCCGCCGAGGTCGATCGCGCCAGCCCCTGGCGGCAGTTTTGGTCGATCACGCTGCCGATGGCGCTACCCTTCATCATGCTGGCGGTGCTGTTCCGCGGCATCGAGAATTTCAAGATGTTCGATATGGTGAACCTCTTGACCGGGGGCGGACCGGGTTCGACCACCGAAGTCGCCTCGATCACGCTCAAGCGCGAAGCCTTCGAGAAGTGGCGCACCGGCTACTCCTCGGCCTTCGCCATTATTCTATTCGTGACCGTCTTCGGCCTCGCCAACATCTATGTGAAGGCGCTCAACCGGGTGAAGCAGCGATGACGGCCGCCCGCACCACAGCCCATTCGGTCGTCGAGCCCTCAGCCCTCTCCAAATGGATCGCCGGCGTTCTGGTCGTCGCCTATGCGGTCATCACCATGGTCCCGCTCGCCTGGATCCTGATGACCGGCTTCAAGACGCCGCCAGACTCGATTTCCTATCCGCCGAAAGTCGTATTCGGCCCCTCGCTCGAAGGCTATTGCAACCTCTTCACGACGCGCACGCGGCAGACGAAGGAATACATCGAAGCACTCGGACCGCCCACCACGACCTGCGATACCATCACGCGGAACCGCGACATGGTGATCGCCGGGCGATCGAACTACCTGCCGCGCTTCATCAACTCGCTCATCATCGCCTTCGGCTCGACGTTCTGCGCAGTGGCGCTCGGCGTGCTCGCGGCCTACGGCTTCTCGCTCTTCAAGGTGCCGTTCGCCGACGATCTGCTGTTCTTTATCCTGTCGACCCGCATGATGCCGCCGATCGCCGTCGCCATTCCGATCTACCTCATGTATCGCGACTTGGGTCTCTCCGACACCGCGCTCGGCATGATCCTGCTCTACACCGCCGTCAACGTGTCGCTCGCGGTGTGGCTGCTCAAGGGCTTCATCGACGAGATCCCGCGCGAGTACGAGGAAGCCGCGATGATCGACGGCTACACGCGGCTACAGGCCTTCTGGAAAGTGGTGCTGCCGCAGGCCGCAACGGGGATCGCAGCGACAGCCATCTTCTGTCTCATTTTCGCCTGGAACGAATACGCGTTCGCCGTGTTGCTCACTTCCGGCACCGCGCAGACGGCCCCGCCGTTCATCCCGACCATTATCGGCGAGGGCGGCATGGATTGGCCGGCGGTCGGTGGCGGCACGACGCTGTTCCTCATTCCGATCCTCGTGTTCACTATCCTGCTCCGGAAGCACCTGCTCCGCGGCATCACCTTCGGGGCGGTCAGGAAATGATCGAGCAACACCAGGCCCCCGAGGCCCCCGAGGAGAAGCCGGGTCTTCTCGAGCAGATCATGACCTTCCGGCGCGGCGTCTGGGAAAATCTCGCGACCATCGTCATCGGGCTCGGCGTCGTCATGCTCATGCAGCCCTTCTCGATGACGCTCTACACGTACTCCTTCATCACGACGCTCATCGGCACGCTGATGTTCGTCGTGGTTTCGAAGTTTCCGGAGTAGATCATGGCTGAGATCCGGATCGAGAACCTGAAGAAGCAGTTCGGCGAGTTCGTCGCCGTCAAGGAAAGCTCCTTCACCGTCGCCGATGGCGAGTTCTTCGTCATGCTCGGCCCGTCCGGCTGCGGCAAGACGACGACGCTTCGCATGATCGCCGGCCTCGAGCTGCCGACTGCCGGGGCCATCTATCTCGGCGGCGAGGATGTGGCCTTCAAGCGGGCCCGCGAGCGCGACATTGCCTTCGTTTTCCAGCTGTTCGCGCTCTATCCGCATATGAATGTCCGCCGCAACATCGGCTTCCCGCTGATCTGCCAGGGCGTCCCAACCTCGGAGGTGCGCTCGCGCGTCGAGGAGACAGCACGGCTGCTCAGGATCGATCACCTGCTCGACAAACCGGTCTCAGGCCTCGCCGGCGGCGACCGCCAGCGCGTCGCGCTCGGCCGGGCCATCGTGCGGCGCCCGCTCGCCTTCCTGATGGACGAGCCGTTGGGCGCACTCGACTCCGAGTTCCGCGAGATCATGTGCCAGGAGCTGCGCGCGCTGCACGAGCGGATCGGCGCGACGACGGTTTATGTCACGCACGACCAGCTCGAGGCCATGTCGATGGCCGACAAAATCGCCGTCATGAACCACGGCGTCGTCGAGCAATTCGCTAGCCCCAAGGAAATCTACGACCGGCCGGCCAGCATGTTCGTCGCCGAGTTCATCGGCTCGCCGCCGATGAACTTCCTAAAATTCGAGGGTGCGATCGAGCTGGGTGCCGGCGCAGTGCGCATCAATGGTGCCAGCATCGGCCTCCCGGCCGTCCGCGAGGGACTCTCCTCGCGCCCGCTCGCCCTCGGCATCCGTCCCGAGCACATCCGCCTCGACGATGCGGGCGAGCTGCGCGGCAGTGTTTTTGGCACCGAGTATCTCGGCACCACGCAGATCGTCACCGTCACGACGGCGCACGGTACACTGAAGGCGCGCGTTCCAGCCGACGCCAAGGCAGCGCCAGGCGAAACGGTCGGCCTCAAGCTCACCTCGGGCCGCCTGTCGCTGTTCGATGCCGGAAACGGCCGCGCGATCCGCACCGCCTTCCACGAGGGAGGCCTCCATGGCTGAGGTCAGGATCGAGGGTGTTTCGAAACGTTTCGGCAAGACGCTTGCTGTCGACACATTGTCACTCACCATTCCCGACGGCGGCTTCGTCGTGCTGCTCGGGCCGACGGGCGCTGGCAAGACGACGGCGCTGCGTCTCGTCGCCGGGCTCGAGAAGGCCGATCAAGGCCGCATCAGCATCGGCGGCGAGGATGTGACCGCTGCTCCGCCCGCCGTGCGCGATGTCGCCTTTGTGTTCCAGCAGTACTCGCTCTATCCGCATCTTTCCGTCTTCGACAATCTGGCCTTTCCGCTGCGCTCGCCGACGCGCCGCGTGGCCGAAACGGATATCAAGACGCGCGTCACCGAGATCGCCGAGCTCCTACGCATCCCGCACAAGCTGCAGAACCGCGCGACCCAGCTTTCGGGCGGCGAGATGCAGCGCGTCGCCATCGGCCGGGCACTCGTCCGCCGGCCCTCGATCTTCCTGATGGACGAGCCGCTCTCCTCGCTCGACGCCAAGCTCCGGGCCGATCTGCGTCTCGAGTTGAAACGCATCCAGGCCGATCTCGGCGCGACCATCCTCTACGTCACCCACGACCAGATCGAAGCCATGACCATGGCGACCGAGGTCGGCGTGCTGTCCAAGGGCAAGCTCGTGCAGATTGCCGATCCGCGCCGCATCTACAGCGATCCCGACGATATCTATGTGGCCGCCCGGTTGGGTTCGCCGCGCATCAATCTGGTGCCAGCGGCCGTGCTGCCGGCGGCGGGCGCGCCCTCTGGCACGCATACCATCGGCGTTCGCACCGAGCATGCCATTGTCTCGCCGCGCACCGGCGAAGGCATTGCAGGCAAGGTGATCCGCATCGAGCATCTGGGCGATCAGAGCCACCTGCATGTCGATATGGCCGGTCAACAGCTGATCGTGCTCGTCGATCCGGAGAGCACCCTCAAGCCCGGCGACGATGTCGGCATCCGGCTCAAGAGCCCGCTCTTCTTCGATGCCGCCGGCCGCCGGCTCAGAGCTGCCTGAGGGGAACGGCCATGGACAACACTCTTACAGCCAGACTGATCGATGCGGTCGCCAGCCGGATCATCGCGCACGCCGGCGAGCTGACCACGCTCGACCAGGCCATAGGCGACGGCGACCATGGGCTCAATATGAAGCGCGGCTTCGAGGCCGTGCTCGCAAAGCGCGACGAAATCGCGGCGAAGCCCCCGGCCGAAGCCTTGAAGGCGATCGGCATGGAGCTGGTCATGAAGGTCGGCGGCGCTTCGGGCCCGCTCTACGGCAGCCTGTTCATGGGGTTGGGCAAGGGATTGGCCGAGCCAATCGATCGCGAGTCGGCGCTCGCCGCCTTCGAGGTAGGCATCGCCGAGGTGGAGAAGCGCGGCAAGTCCACGACAGGTCAAAAGACCATGCTCGACGTGCTGGTGCCGGTAGTGGGCGTTGTGCGCTCGGGCGGCGACTTTGCCGCGATCCGCAAGGCCGCTGCGGATGCCGCCGCCGCGACCGCGCCGATGCTTGCAACCCGCGGCCGCGCCTCCTTCCTGAAAGAGCGCTCGGTCGGCCACATGGACCCAGGTGCGCGCTCGAGCCAACTCATCATTGAAGCCGTGTGCGATGTGCTGGAGGGCAAAGCATGAGCAAGGTCGGTATTGTCATCGTCTCGCACTCACCTGAGGTCGCCCGCGGCACTGCCGACATGGTGCGCCAGATGGTCGGCAAGGATCTGAAGGTCGCCCATTGCGGCGGCAATCCGGAGGGCGGCCTCGGCACGGACGTCGCGAAAATCCTCAAGGCCATCGACGAGGCCTGGTCGGAGAAGGGCGTCGCCATTCTCGTCGACCTCGGCGGTGCCGAGACCAACAGCGAAATGGCGATCGAGATGCTGCCGGAAGAGAAGCGCGGCAAGGTCTCGCTTTGCAATGCACCGATTGTCGAGGGCTCGATCATGGCGGCGACTGAAGCCTGGGGTGGGTCGAGCTTGGAGGATGTCCGCAAGACGGCCGAGGAGCTGTCGCCCAAATGACGATCCCTAGAGTGCTTCCGGAAAAGTGCGAAGCGGTTTTCCGAAAAGAAGCACGACAAAACAAACGCCTAGGATGTTCGAGTCAACCGACCAAGAATTGAAACACCCTAGAGTGATGCTCTCACGATGGCACTGACAGGTAACGAGGCTCAGATGACGACGGCGGCACATACGGTTTTGCTGACCCACGCGGTCGGCTTGCATGCCCGTCCGTCGGTTGCCGTGACGAAGCTCGCCAAGGGCTTTACTGCGAAGATCGAGCTTGCGACCTCCGAGAGCGGTCCGTGGACCGATGCCAAGAGCATCGTCAAAGTGATGGGCCTCAAGGTGCCGCAGAACACGATGCTGCATTTCCGCGCCGAAGGCCACGACGCCTATGCGGCGGTGGAGGCACTCATCGCCCTCGTCGCCAATGATTTCTCGGGCGAACCGGAATGACGGCAGGCGGCGAGACAGGGGCCGGGCCGCGTCGCTACGACGGACGCGTCGCCTCGCCCGGCTTTGCCGCCGGTCCGCTTTTCCGCATCGAGCGCTCCTCGGCGCCAACCAGACAGGCTGCGACCCTTGCGCCTGAAGCCGAGCGAGCCCGCCTCGAAGCCGCCCTCGAACAGGCCCGAGCCGATCTCGCCTTGCTCGTTGCGGAAACGAGTGGTGAAGCCTCCGGCATTCTGGCCTTCCAATTGGCGCTGGCCGAGGACGATACGCTGACGGACCCGGCACTGTCCGCGACCAGTACGGGCCAATCGGCGGAAGCCGCCTGGCAAGCGGCTGTCGGCGTGCTCATCGCGGACTATCAGTCCGCCAGCGATGAATACTTCCGCGCCCGCGCTGGCGATCTGCGCGATCTGGAAGGCCGGGTGCTCGATGCACTTGCGGGCGGCGCCGCGCACATCGATCTCCCGGACCGCGCCATCGTGGTGGCGAAGGACTTGGCGCCATCAGTGTTCCTTGGACTCGATTGGAGCGGGCGCGGTATCGCCCTCGAAGCCGGCAGCCCGACGAGCCATGTCGCCATGCTCGCGCGTGCGCGCAACGTACCGCTGCTGATCGGCCTCGGGCCGGTTGTCGCCGAAGCCGGCGAGATGGCGCTCATCGATGGCGCGAGCGGCGCGCTCATCATCGCTCCCGACGATCTCACCGAGCGTCGGTTCCGCACGCGCCAAGCGGAGGCGGAAGCGATCCGCGAAAGCACCGCCGCCCTGGCGCTCAAGCCGGCAATCACCGCCGACGGCGAGCGGGTCGAGGTGCATCTCAACATCGCCGATCCTACTGAGCTCGAATCCCTGGATCCGGCAACGTGCGACGGCATCGGTCTCGTCCGCACCGAACTTCTCTTCCACGGCCGCAAGGGTCTGCCCGGCGAGAACGAGCAGGCGGCCGTTTACGCGCGCATTCTGCGCTGGGCGAAAGGCCGGCCGGTTACGATCCGCACGCTCGATGCCGGTGGCGACAAACCCATCCCCGGTTTGACGATTGACGACGAGCTCAATCCGTTCTTGGGACTGAGGGGCATCAGGCTTATGCTGGCGCGCCCCGATGTGTTCCGCGCACAGCTCCGCGCACTCCTGCGTGCCGCACCCGAGGGCGATCTCAAGATCATGATCCCGATGGTTGGCGTGCCCGAGGAGATGGTGCGTGTCCGCACAATGATCGCAGAGGTGCGTGCTGCGTTGTCGTCAACTGGAACACCGCATGGAACAGCAGCGATTGGCATGATGGTCGAGGTGCCGGCCGCCGCGCTGACGCTCGATCAATTCGACACCGACTTCGTCTCGATCGGCTCAAACGACCTCGTCCAGTACACGCTGGCCGCGAGCCGTGATGCCGATCTGGGTGCTGCCCTCTCGGACGCCGCCAATCCGGCCGTGCTGCACTTGATCGAGACCGTCGTCCGCACGGGTCGCGAGCGCGGCATTCCGGTGAGCCTGTGCGGTGACGCCGCCGGCGATGCGCTTGTCCTCCCCAAGCTCCTGGCAACGGGTCTGCGCACCATTTCGGTGGCGGCTCCCAGGGTGGCCGAGGCGAAGCGCGTCATCGCAGCCTATCGGACAGCCGCGAATGCCAAGCCCCGCTCCGGCCTCGCCCAGCGTCTCGGCCGCGTCCTCGGCCTCAGTGATGGTCGCCGTGGATAAGCCCGTCCGCTCGAGCGCTGATCGCCGCGAGGCGATCGCTGCCTACAAGAGCATCCTCAAATCCGTGCTCGAGGGCCGGCCGTCCGGCATGCGCAATCGCCTTGCCGAGGCGTTGGGAAAGAACCGTAGCTTCGTCAGCCACATCACCAACCCGGCCTACGACACGCCGATCCCATCGGGCCACCTCAAGACCATCTTCGATCTCTGCCATTTCTCGGCCGACGAGCGCCGGCAATTTCTCGAAGCCTACGACGAGGCGCATCCGGCCAGCCGCACCCGGGAGCCGCGGGTCGAGAAATCGCGCCAAGTCGTGGTCCGGATGGCGGACTTCGGGAATGACGAGCTGAACCGCAAAGTCGATCGGCTGATGCAGAGCTTTGCCAACGAGATCGCTCAGACCTTCGCCAGGGAGCGGCGGGAAAAGCCGACCAAAAACGGGAGATAGCCCATGAAGAAGTTCATGAACGGCGTCGATGCGGTGTTGACCGAAAGCCTTGCGGGCTTCGTTGCCGCGCATGCCGACATCGTGGCGCTCGGGACCGACGGCAAGTTCGTCCGGCGCGCCTATCTCAAGCCCGGCAAGGTGGCGCTCGTCTCGGGTGGCGGCTCCGGACACGAGCCGCTGCACGGCGGCTTTGTCGGCTTCGGCATGCTGGATGCGGCCTGCCCCGGTCAGGTCTTCACCTCGCCGACGCCCGATCAGATGTTGGCGGCCGCCGAGGCCGTCGATCAGGGCGCGGGCGTTCTTTTCATCGTCAAGAACTACGAAGGCGATGTCATGAATTTCGAGATGGCTTCCGAGATGGCGGGCCGCCCGGTCATGACGGTGCTGACGAATGACGATGTGGCGGTCGAGGATTCCCTCTATACGACCGGCCGGCGCGGCGTCGCCGGAACGCTGGTCGTGGAGAAGGTGATGGGCGCTGCCGCCGAGCGCGGTCTCGATCTCGCCGGATTGAAGGCGCTGGGCGACAGGGTCAATGCGCGCACGCGGTCGATGGGCGTGGCGCTGACGAGCTGCACGGTTCCGGCCGCGGGCAAACCCACCTTCGACATCGGCGGCGATGAGATGGAGATGGGCGTCGGCATCCACGGCGAGCCCGGCCGGCGGCGCGTCAAGCTCATGGGCGCTGACGCCATCGCCGAGGAGATGGTCGGCGCCATCGCCAAGGATTTCGGCGCGGAGGCGGGCGGTCCCGCCTTGTTAATGCTCAACGGCTTCGGCGGCACACCGTCGATGGAGCTCTATCTCATGTACAACGCCGCGCGGCGGGTGGCTGAGAAGCACGGCTTCGTGATCAAGCGCTCGCTCGTCGGCAACTATGTCACCTCGCTCGATATGGCCGGATGCTCGGTGACCCTCACTCGCCTCGACGACGAGATCGCCACGCTCTGGGATGCGCCCGTGCACACGGCCGGGTTGCGATGGGGTCTTTGACAAACCTTGGTCAACAGGCTGGTCCAGGTTGACCCTGTTGATCTGTCACAGCGGCCCCAGACCCAATGGCGCCTACGCGCCCGGTTTGTCGAGTATCGCCAATGACGGAATTGGACGTTTCAGTGGCAGTGTTTAGAGTGCTTCCGGAAAAGTGCGAAGCGGTTTTCCGAAAAGAAGCACGACAAACCAAGGAATTAGGGTGTTGAAGTGATTCAACGAAAAACGGAAACACCCTAGAGATGGCGCAAGGACTGCATCGTTGGGGCTCTCGAAGCTCCATCTGGATTTGAGCGAGCGAGGGTCATGACGAGCGACGATGTCTATCAGAAACAGCAGTTCGGTCAGAAAACGGGGTTCGGCCGCGCGCCGGCTCTGCTGGTGATCGACTTCGTCAACGGCTTCGTCGATCCGGGCATTCTCGGTGGCGGCAATATCGCCGATGCCGTCAAGGCTGCCGTGCCGCTGCTCGGCTTCTTCAGGGCGCGCAAACTGCCTGTCGTCCTGACGCGCATCGTCTATGCCGAGGATGGCTCGGATGCCGGCATCTGGTGCGAGAAGGTCCCGCGCCTCAAGAGCCTGACAGACAGCGCTCCGGCGAGCCAAGTTGTCGCCGAACTCGCGCCTTTGGCCGGCGAGCTCGTCATCCGCAAGACCCAGGCGTCGGCTTTCTTCGGCACGCATCTGGCGAGCGTATTGACAGCCAAGGGCATCGACACGCTGGTGATCGCCGGGTGCACGACCAGCGGCTGCGTCAGGGCGAGCGTCATCGACGCCATGAGCATGAACTATCGCTCGGTCGTCGCAACCGATGCGGTCGGCGACCGCGCGCTCGGGCCGCATACGGCGAACCTGTTCGACATCGGGCAGAAATATGCTGATCTGATGACGGTTGCGGAGATCGTGGCCGGGTTGTCCGGCAGAGCTTGAAATTCAGTTTTGTCCTCTACTCGCGAAGTACCTGAGCGAGCGCTCGAGGTCTTCCGCGCGATAGCCCCGGCCGATGACGACGATGGTGTTGTCCTCGCGCTCAGCCGCCATGTCGTGCTCTGGCATGATCTCGGGCGACTGAACGATCTTGCGGACCGCCTGCACGAGGAGACGCCCGGCCGGTGTGCGCACCACGCCTTTGACGCGCAACACATCCTCGCCGCGAGCGTGAAGCAGCGCTGAGAGCCAGACGCTGAAGGCCGTCCAGTCGACGGTTTCATCGAGAGGCAGCCGGGTCGGGAAGATCGGACGCGTGTCGGCACTGGCCGAGAGTTGAGGCAAGCACTCCGGCTCTGCCGCCTCGAACGCTGGCAAGGCGGCGTCTGATCCCTTGATCGCGCCTGAAATCCGCGCGCCCGGATTGAGCTGCCGCAACGTCGCGAGCAGTCGCGCAAGCGAACCCTGATCCCCCACCTCATCGGTCTTGGTGACGATGAGCCGGTCCGCCACCTCGATCTGGGCCCGGCCGAGCGGCTCGCTGCGGAGTTGCGCCATGGCATGCAGCCCATCGGCCGCCACGATGATCTCGCTGACGACGATGTGGTGGACAAGGATGGGATCGGTGCGGATCGCCTCGACGATGGCGCCTGGATCGGCGAGGCCGCTCGTCTCCAGAACGATACGCTGCAGCCGGTCCTCGTGTGAGTCGAGCGCGCTGCGATCGTCCGACAGGCGCCTCAAGAGCGCAATGAGCTGGTCGCGGGCAACGCAACAGGCACAGCCGCCCGCCAGCACCGCGAGCCGCGACGAGCCGCCGAGCAGCGCGTCATCGACCGGCGTCTCGGCCGCCTCGTTGACGATGACGAAGGCGTCCTTGAATTGGCCGTCGTGGAGCTGATGACGGAGCCATGTCGTCTTGCCGGAGCCGAGATAGCCACCGAGCACCGTCAACTGCATCCGGCCTTCGCGCGGGCTCGCCACTTCAGGCGGCCTCGTCCGCGCCGGTGAACCGCGGGTCGAGCGGATCGACCGGGCGGCCGGCGAGTTTTTCGGCCACGGCCCAAACGTGCGCAAGATCCTCCGCGATGACCTGATGGCCGGTCTGCGAACCGATTTGAATCCCGGGCACGAGCCCGCCGTCATGGGCGGTCAAGCCGTAGGACTTGAGGACAGACTTCAAAATCTCGGCACGGCGGAAGCGGGCGCGCAGCCTTTCGCTCCGCTCGGCGATGCCGGCTTCCGTCCAGTGGCCGGGCGCCGCCGGATATCCGCAACTCGCGCACATGACGCTCGTTCCTGCATTTCACGCAAAGTGGCGGCCGGCGTGTCGCCAGCCGCCGTCTAGAGCGCTATTCGATCTGATGGAATCAGATCGGCGCTCTAGGTTTTTTGGTTTTGAGCACTTGTCTTCGACCAACCGGTTTCCACTTGGAAGGACAAGTGCTCTAGTTTCTCAAATCACCGGCGGGCGCGCCGCGCCGCCGAAGGGATAGCGGCGGCGGAAATCGTTCGTGATGTCCTCGAAGGTCGCCCACTTCACGCCCGAGTGCTTGTTGATGTGCTCGATCATCCGCTCGAGCATCAACAGCACTTGCGGCCGGCCGGAGACGTCCGGGTGGATGGTGAAGCAGAAGGCCGCGTAGTCCATCTCGCGATAGACCCAGTCGAACTGGTCGCGCCACATCTCCTCGATCTGGCGCGGGTTCTCGAAGCCGTGGCTGTTCGGCACCTTCTTCATGAACATCATCGGCGGGAGGTCGTCGACATACCAGTTGGCGCCGATCTCGACGAGGTCGATCTCCTTGCCGTGAACCATCGGCCGCATCCATTCGCCGGCCGTCTTCGAGTAGTCGATGAGGTTCCAGCTGTCGCCGACGCGGGCGTAGAAGGGCTGGAAGTCGCGGTAGCCCTGGCTGTGATCGTAGGTGAAGCCGTATTTGAGCAGGAGGGCAGCCGTCGAGTTCGACATCTCCCACCAGGGCGCGACGTAGCCGCGCGGCTTGCGGCCCGAGTACTTCTCGATGAGCTCGATCGATTTGACGAGCACCGCCTCCTCTTGCGTCGGCGTCATGGCGATCGGGTTCTCGTGCAGATAGCCGTGGGCGCCGATCTCGTGCCCCGCCTCGACGATCTTCATCACTTCCTTGGGGAAGGATTCGATCGAGTGGCCGGGGATGAAGAAGGTGGTCTGCAGATTGTATTTCTTGAACAGGTTCAAGAGGCGGATGTTGCCGACCTCGCTCGCAAACACGCCACGCTGGATGTCCGACGGCGACTCCCCACCCGCGTATGAGCCGATTTGTCCGGCGACCGAATCGATGTCGGTGCCGAACGCGCAATAGATCTCCTTGGCCATATCCGTTTCCCTTGCTGGCCGTCACCGCGGCCTGTTGAGTTTCACAAGCGAGGCTGCCGTCCCTGCCTGGGCAGCGGCTCGCCTCGCTCTTTCAGACCCCGATCGGCATGTGTTCAGCACTCCGTGTGACGGCGCGCGGAGCCGTCAGCTCCTTCCACGTCGACAGCGCTTTGTTGATGGCCGGGAAGGGCTTGCGCGAAACGAACTTGCCGCGGCCCGGCTTGGTCGTGTCATTCTTTCCGTGCGTCCACACCACCTCACCGCGAGAGAGCACGTAGCGTGGCAGGCCGTTGACCTTGAAGCCCTCGAAGACATTGTAGTCGATGATCGACTTCTGGTTCGCCGCCGAGATGGTCTTGCCGAGCTTGGGGTCCCAAACACAGATATCGGCATCCGAGCCGACGAGGATCGCGCCCTTCTGCGGATAGATATTGAGGATCTGCGCGATGTTGGTCGAAGTCACCGCGACGAACTCGTTCGGCGTGATGCGGCCCGTCTCGACGCCCTTGGTCCATAGAACCGAGAGCCGGTCCTCGAGACCGCCGGTGCCGTTCGGGATCTTCATGAAGTTGCCAACGCCGGTGCGCTTCTGCTTGGTCGTGAAGGCGCAGTGATCGGTCGCTACCACCTGAAGCGAGCCGGAGCTCAAGCCCGCCCACAGCGAGTCCTGATGGCTCTTGTCGCGGAACGGCGGCGACATCACGCGGCGCGCCGCATAGTCCCACTCCTTGTTGAAGTACTCGGTCTCGTCCAGCGTCAGATGCTGGATGAGCGGCTCGCCATAGACGCGCATGCCTTTCTGCCGGGCCCGGCGGATCGCCTCGTGCGCCTGCTCGGAGGAGGTGTGGACGATGTAAACGGGAACGCCCGCCGCGTCCGCGATCATGATAGCCCTGTTTGTCGCCTCGCCCTCCACTTCGGGCGGGCGCGAGTAGGCGTGACCCTCGGGGCCGGTCACGCCGTCCTTCATGTACTTCTCTTGCAGGGCCGCGACGATGTCGCCGTTCTCGGCATGCACGAGCGGCAAGGCGCCAAGTGCGGCGCAGCGCTGGAACGAAGCGAACATTTCGTCGTCGTTCACCATCAGGGCGCCCTTGTAGGCCATGAAGTGCTTGAAGGTGTTGACGCCGCGTTGAACGACCTTCTCCATCTCGGTGAAGTGTTTCTCAGACCAGCCGTTGACGCACATGTGGAAGGAGTAGTCGCCCGAAGCCTGCCGCCCGGCACGCTCGGCCCAAGCATCGTAAGCGGCAAGCATGCCGTCGGGGCCGGGGATCACGAAGTCGACGACGGTGGTCGTGCCGCCGGAGAGCGCCGCGAAGGTGCCGCTCTCCCAGGTCTCGGCCGCGGTCGTGCCCATGAACGGCATTTCCAGATGCGTGTGCGGGTCGATGCCGCCCGGCATGATGTAGGCGCCCTTGGCATCGACCGTCGTGTCGCCCTTGAGATTGGGGCCTATCCCGGCGATCCGTTCGCCCTCGATGAGGATATCGGCCTCATAGGTTCTGTCCGCGGCCACGATCGTGCCGCCCTTGATCACTGTCGACATTTTCGCTTCCTCCTTTGTTGTCTCTTCTTCTGTTGCGGCACTCATGCCTCGGGCGGGGGTATCGCGCCCTTGCGTTCGACGATCAGTCTATAGGCCTCGGGCTCGCGGTGCTTGGCGAAGTTGAAGATCGTTTCGCTGTACCGCTTGCCCATGTCGAGATCGGCACGCGCCGTGATCACCTCGTCGCCCAGCGTCACCGCCTGCGCCACGATCTCGCCCGACGGCGCGATGATGGCGCTCTGCCCGAGCATGGACGAGCCTTCCTCGACCCCGCACTTGGCGGTGCCGATGACCCAGGTCGAATTCTGATACGCCCCGGCCTGCATGGAAAGGTGATTGTGGAACTGGGTCAGGCTGTCGATGTCGGGATGGCCGGTGTGGCCATAAGGCGTGTTGTAACCGAGCAGCACCATCTCGACCCCCTGAAGCCCCATGACGCGATAGGTCTCGGGCCAGCGACGGTCATTGCAGATGCACATGCCCATCACGCCGCCGAAGCCGCGAAAGACGGGAAAACCCAGATTGCCGGGTTCGAAATAGCGCTTCTCGAGATGTTGGTGCGTTCGGTTCGGCTGCGGCTCGGCATGGCCCGGCAGATGCACCTTGCGGTACTTGCCGATGATCCGGGCCGAGCGATCGACGAGGATCGAGGTGTTGAAGCGGCGCTTCTTGCCTTTCTCCTCGAAGAGCTCGGCGTATCCCAGATAGAAGCCGACTTCGAGCTTCTTGGCCTCATCGAACAGCGCCTGGGTTTGCGGCCCCGGCATGCTCTTCTCGTAGTAGCTGTCGAGTTCGGTCTCGTCGGCGAGCAGCCAGCGCGGAAAGAAGGTGGTGAGAGCGAGCTCAGTGAACACGACAAGCTCGGCGCCACGGCTCTTGGCCTCGCGCATCATGGCGACAAGGCGCTTCACGGTATCCTTACGCGTCGCCGACTTCGCGATGGGGCCCATCTGCGCCGCAGCCACGTGAACGATCCGGCTCATGGGTGCCCTCCCTTTGCGCCACCCCGTCAGTTGCCGTGTCCGGCATAGACATCGACCGCCTTGCCGCTGTCGGCCTTGGCCAGGACATTGACGTCGGCGGCATTCCAGCTCGCGATCACCGCATCGCCCTTGTCGACGGGATCGGCGAAATAGTCGGCATCGCCGAGGTTGGCGACGAAAGTATCGCCACCGACATCCACGGAGACCTTCACGTAGCTCCCCTGGTACTCGGTCGACACGACGACCCCGGGGATCTCATTGGCGGCGGTTGCCACTTTGCCGCCCGGGCTCTTGCGCAATTTGATGCGATCCCGGCGGACGGCAATCGACATCGGCTCTCCGTCCTTGGGCGACGAACCGGTTGCCGGCGCATCGAAGCTCGCGCCATTTGCGCCCTTGAGCTTGATGCGCCCATCTGCCTTTCCGGCAACCGCCCCCGTCAGGACGTTCTGCCCGCCCATGAAGCGGGCGACGTAGGGCGTCTTCGGCTTGTTGAAAATGACATTGGCGGTGTCGGCCTGGTCGATGCGGCCGGTGTCCATGACGACGACCATGTTGGCGAGGGCGATCGCCTCGGGCTGGGTGTGCGTCACGTGTACGAAGGTAATGCCGAGCTCGTTCTGCAGGTTCTTGAGCTCGCCGCGCATGCGCAGCCGCAGGAACTCGTCCAGCGCCGAGAGCGGCTCATCGAGCAAGAGCACGCGCGGATTGGTGATGAGCGAGCGGGCGAGCGCCACGCGCTGCTGCTGGCCACCCGAAAGCTGCGCCGGCATCCGATCCTTCAAGGTGTGGAGCTGCACGCGCTTCAGCATCTCCTCGGCCTTCGCGCGCCGCTCCTCCTTGGGGACGTCGCGCATCTTGAGATAGAAGGCAACGTTGTCGAGCACGGAGAGATGTGGAAACAGCGCGTAGCTCTGGAACATCATGGCCGTGCCGCGCTCGACCGGCGGCTTGCCGACCACCATGTCGCCGCCGATGTAGATTTCGCCCGAGGTCGGCGTCTCGTGACCGGCGATCATCCTGAGGATCGTCGTCTTGCCGCAGCCGGAGGGACCGAGCAGACAGCAATAGGAACCGTGCGGGATCGTCAGGTTGATGTTCTCGACCGCATTGGAGCTGCCGAATGTCTTGGTGACATTGACCAGCCGGATCTCGCCAGAGGTCTGGGCCGCAGGTGTGGCGTCTGTCGTACTCATGTCCGGCCCGCTCGTCTGCGTTGGATGAAGATGATGGAGGTCAGCGCAATGGCGATCACGATCGCCGAAACGAAGGTCGTTAGCGCCCCGAGCGCATAGAGCGCCGGCGAGGTGACGTTGGTGGTCATGGTCCAGATTTCGAGCGGCAGAGTATTCTTGCTGCCGACAGTGAGCCAGCTTCGCGGGAACTCGTCATAGGAGAGCGTAAAACCGAACAGCGCCACCGCGATCATGCCCGGAAAGACGATGGGAATGACGACGGACTTGACCGCCTGCCATTTGCTGGCGCCAAGATCATAGGCAGCCTCCTCGTAGGAGGGGCTCAGCCGCCCGAGGATGGCGAACATGATGAGGAGCCCGAACGGCAGCGCCCAGGAAAGATGGGCGCCCAACGCCGATCCGTACCAGCTGGCGGTGAGCCCCAGATAGCGGAAAGTCACGAGCGTGCCGATCGAGAGCACGAGGCCCGGCACGATGAGGCTCGCTATCGCCATGTAGAAGATCGCCGTCGAGCCCCAGAACCGGCGGCGGAACGCGAACCCTGCCGTGACCGAGATCAGCACCGTCAGCACCATCACGATCAATGCGAGAGGCATCGATCGGCCGAAGGCGCCCATGACATCACCCGGACGCCGCGGATTGATCAGCTCGTCGAACCACATCGTCGAGGGCTCGCGAAGCGGGAAGACGAGGGAAGCCGACGGTCCCTGGAACGACAGCACGAGCACCGCGATCATGGGCCCATAGAGGAAGATCACGAACAACGTGAAAAGCGTCGCCAGCGCGTAGAAGGTCCAGGGGCGGGGGCCGTATGCGGGTTGAGAGGCCATCGCTATCTCACGAGCTCCTTCCTCACATCGACGAGCCGGAAAATGGCGGTCGCGATCAGCATCACAATCACCAGCAGTATGACAGCGCTCGCCGCCGCGCGCGGGTAGTTGAGGAGTTGCAGGTCGTTGAAGATGCCGGACGTCGCCGAGCCCGACATGCCGCCGCTCATGACGGCGACGACGAAGAAGTCACCCATGGTGAGAGTCACGACGAACAAGGCGCCGAGCGCGATGCCGGTCTTGCACAAGGGCAGCACCACGTTCCACACCACGCCCCAGCGGGTGGCGCCCGCATCGACGGCGGCCTCCAACAGCGATTTGTCGATGCGCGCCATGGAGTTGAAGATCGGCACGATCATGAACAGCGTGAACAGGTGGACATAGGCGACGACCACGGCGAAATCGGAGAACAGCAGCCACTGCAGCGGCTCGCTGATGATGCCTGCCTTGATCAGCCCCGAGTTGATGAGACCTTCCTTTCCGAGCACCGGCTTCCACGAAATCATGCGGATGATGTTCGAGGTCCAGAAGGGAATGGTGCAGAGCAGGAAGAGGCCGATCGCCGTGATGAGATTGCGCACGTGGAAGACGAGGAAGTAGGCAATCCAGAAGCCCAGCACCAGCGTGATGGCGAGCACGATGAGCGTGAACTTGATGGTCGAGCGATAGAGCGCCCAGGTCGTCGGGTTGGTCAGGAGATCGGTGTAGTTCTTGAACGTCGGTTGCGCCACGATGCCGACGAGCATCTGGTACTTCAAGAAGCTGACGATGATCACCAACAGCACGGGGATCGCGAAAAAAAGCATCAGCACGAGCGTCAGGGGCGCCACCTGCAGATAGGTCGGCAGGAGTGACTGCTTGGCGGAAGTCGACGGGGTCATCGCAACGGAACCTTGGGCAGCTAGTGTTCTGACTCATTCATTTGGTACCCCAAATGAATGGCCATCCCACTAGCCAACTCTTTGTTTGTGTTCCGTCTTTCCATTCATAATTCCAGCTTCGCCGGAATCACATGAATGGGCCGGAACACTAGCCGATAACGGCAGCGGCCCTAAAGGCCGCTGCCGCGGTATGTCGGATAAGTCGCCCAGCCTCAGGCGGCGTTGAACTCGTTCCACTTGGCGAAGAGGAACTCGGCCTCGTCCATGAGGTTGTTCCAGACGCCGACCTTCGAGAACCGCTCCTCGTAGGAGCCGCCGTCGCGCTTGTCGCCGGCCGAGTTGGTCTTCTGACCAGCCGGGCTGACGATGTCGGCGGTAGCGGCCTTGCCCTCGTAGAAGAAGCCACGCTCGTTCTCCGAGAGATTGGCCATCGCCGACGTCGGGTTGGAGCTGTAGTAGCCCTGCTTGGCGATGAAGCCGCCGACCCAGCCGGAGTTGTACCAGTTGAGGTACTCGTAAGCCGCATCGAGCTTGATGCCTTCCAGGTGCGCCATCAGGCCGAGGCCATTGCCCCAGCCGCGATAGCCTTCCTTGAGTGGCTGATAGGTGCACTTGACGCCCTGTGCGGCAACGGCGGTGACCGCCGGCGACCACATGGATTGGATCACCACCTCGCCCGAGGCCATCAGATTGACGGACTCGTCGAAGGTGTTCCAGAGCGCGCGGAAATGGCCGCCCTTCTTGAGCTCGATGAGCTTGGAGATGGTCTGGTCCAGCTCCTCCTTCGTCGGGTTGCCCTTGTCGCCATACTTGACGAAGCCGGCCGCTTCGCAGGCCATGATGGCATCCATGATGCCGATGGTCGGAATGTTCTGGATGGCCGTCTTGCCCTTGAAGTCCGGCGAGAGGAGATCGCCCCAGGAGGTGATGTCGCGGCCGACGAGGTCGGGGCGGATGCCCAGCGTGTCGGCATTGTAGACGCCGGGGCAGAAGCTCGCCCAACCGGTCGGCGCGGCGGCGAAGGTGGTGCCGTCCTTGGCTTCCCGATACATGAACTCGAAGGGCGAGTCGCCCTGGCGGGAAACCTCGGCGCCGGCGAACTTGCCTTCGGTGAAGAGCGGGGTCAGCTCGCCCCAATTCTTGACTTTGGCGATCTCGACCGCCTGGGTCGCGCCCTGCGGTACGATGAGCTTGTTCTGCCAGATCTCCATGTCGGCGACGTCGATCGACTTGGGATCATTGATCATGCGGTTGGTGAGACCCGGATGATCGACAACGGTCATCTCGACCTTGAAGCCCAGATCCTTGCTGGCCTGCTCGGCGATCTGCGACAGCGTCGAATAGGACATGCCCGTGTGATTGAGCACGACGTCCTTGAGGGTTTGCGCCCAGACCGTCGGGAAGCCCGTCACTGCCGTCGAGGCAGCTAAGGCGGCGCCGCCCTTCAGGACCGTGCGGCGCGAAATCTTGCGCTTTTCGGGGGAACTGCTGGTCTGCCTCATTTCTTTCACTCCCTTGGATGGTGTTTTCGTCTCTTTGTCCGGCGACTGTTCTCTTCTCCCAACCGATGAGGCACAACACCGGAGCCGCGTTTGCCTGACTGCCTTGAATAGAGGGAACACCCGCTCCGCTGTCAACGACCAACTTGGAGCGGAAGCATATGCTAGTGTCCTGCCCGGCCAAAGATGCCAACGCAGGACGGCAGCTATGCCTGTTGGGCGGATCAGCCGAGGGAGGACACGATGGAGAACTGGGCCAATCGCAAGACGCTCATCCTGGGGCGCAGCGAGATGATCGGGCTTTTGAAACCGCACGAGTACAACGCCTGCGTCGAGCAGGCCTACCGCATGCACGGCGAGGGCCGCTACTACATGGACCCCAAGGGCCACATCGTGCTCGACCGCTTCCCGGGCGAATGGGAGGCGATGCCCTCCTATATCGAGGAGCCGCATGCGGCGGCTTGCAAATGGGTGTCGATCCGGGAGCGCAATCGGGAGCGCTACAACCTGCCGACGGTGTTCTCGATCCTCATCTACACCGAGCCGGAAACCGGCTTTCCGCTGGCCATCGTCGACGGCAGCTATCACACGGTCATGCGCACGGGCGCGGCGTCGGCCGTCTCGGCCAAGTGGATGGCGCGAAAGAACTCACGGGTGCTCGCGATCGTCGGCGCCGGCCACATGGCCGAGGGGACGCTCGCCACCTGCAACGAGGTGTTTCCGTGGACGGATGTCCGCCTGTGGAGCCGCGGCCAGGCGACGCTCGACCGCTTCGTCAAGGAGCAGCAGCCCAAATATTCGACCTTCAAGATCAGGACCTCGACCAATCTCGAGGAGGTGGTGCGCGGGGCCGATGTCGTGGTGACCGTGACGCCCGCCCGCGCGCCAATCGTCATGGCCGATTGGATTGCGCCCGGCACGCACATCGCAGCCGTCGGCGCCGACAAGAAGGGGGATCAGGAGCTGGAAGGCCGGCTGCTCCAGGGCGCGCGCATCTTCGTCGACGACATCCGGCAATGCCGGAACGACGGCGAGATCAACGTACCGCTCAGCCAGGGCCTCATCACGGAAGCCGACATCGCGGGCGAGATCGGCGAGGTGATCACGGGCAAGAAGCCGGGCCGCACGTCGGACTCCGAGATCACGATTTTCGATTCGACCGGCATCGCGCTGCAGGACTCGGCGACCGTGCCGCTCGAGTATGAACGGGCGATTGCCGCGGGCGTCGGCATCGAGAAGAAAATGATCTCGACGTGAGTCGCGGCGCGAACGTCGGGCGGCTTGCTTGCGGCTTTGGCAGCCCCCCACCGTCATCCGCCGACCTTCAGCAAGAGCTTGCCTGAGACCTCACGCGACTCGAGGCGTTGAAACATTTCATGCACCCGATCGAGGGTATATACGCCTTCGATCGGGACTTTGAGGTTGCCTGTTGCGATCGCCTCGACGACCTGGCGCGCGCCCTCCTGCCAGGCCGGCGAGCGCACATCGATATGGCCGATATGGAGGCGCGTGAAGGTGAGCGAGCGGCGCACGAGCCGCTCCCACAGATTGGCAAAGGGCTTCGCCTCCGCTTCTCCGTAGCTCACGACATGACCGAGATTGCGAATACAATCGAAGCTGCGATCGAGGATGCTGCCGCCGGTCGAATCGATAATCTTGTCGACGCCCTTGCCGCCCGTAAGCTCCAGCACGACTGCGCCGAAATCCTCCTCGTTCCGGTTGACGACACGGGCGGCGCCGAACTCGAGCGCACGCTTCTCCTTGCCGGCCGTGCCGACCGTGCCGATGACGGTCGCACCTGCGGCGACGCCGAGCTGTGTCAGATAGAGGCCGACGCCGCCGCCGATGGCGTGCACGAGCAGGACGTCACCTGTGTCGGTGCGGCTGACGGTGTGGAGCAGATGCCAGGCCGTCAGGGCCTGGACGAAGAAGGCGGCGGCCTTGTCTAATCCGATCGCCTCGGGAATGCGAAGGAGAGTATCCGCCGGCACGGCACAAAACTCTGCGAACGCACCGGCATTCTCCGAGAAGCCGGCAACCCTATCGCCGACGGCAACCGACGTGACGCCAGGGCCGATCGCCGCGACCTCTCCCGAGAGTTCTATCCCCGCCACCAGCGGATAACCCTTGGGGTGCGGATAGACGCCCCGCCGCATCATCGTATCGGCGAAGTTGAGGCCACCATAGGCCACGCGCACCTGCACCTCACCTGGACCGGCGACCGGCTCGGGCGCATCGCCGATGACCATGGTCTCGCCGGCGCTTCCAGGCTGGTTGAGAATGACAGCACGCATAGCCAGGGCTCGCCCCCCTTATCGCGCGGCGCGCATCTGTGCCCGCAACCGCCCGGTCGCATCCACGTCAGAGGTTATCGCAAGCGGAAGGTGTAAGTCTCGGCCTAAAACTCGTTGCTCAACGCATCGACGGCCGGAATCTCGCGCTCGCGGCGCGGTCACACGGCCCTTAGAGTGCTTCCGGAAAAGTGCGAAGCGGTTTTCCGAAAAGAAGCACGGCAAACCAAGGAGAGTGCTTCCGGAAAAGTGCGAAGCGGTTTTCCGAAAAGAAGCACGGCAAACCAAGGAACTAGGGTGTTGGAGTGGTTCAACGAAAAACGGCAACATCCTAGGCGTGTGGACCGTGTGTATGGTGCCGGTCTCGAGGCGCAGCACCGGCGGATCGAACACGTTCTTCGGCAATCCGATCTCGTCCGCGGCCTCGCGGGCGAAGGCGATCGCCGCCCGGTTGAGTCTGATCTCGGCAAGGTTGTGCTCGCGGGCGCCGCCATAGGCTTCGCTCGAGATGTCGTGCGGCCGCACAGGCCCCGCTGGAGGAAAGCCAATTCACGTCGCGAGCAACTCGCCGCACACGACGCAGGTCTCCGCTGTTGCCAGTGACGGATCGATCCGGGACCGCGCGCGGCTTCGCCTTCGCACCGGCAAATGCTATAGAGGAGGCGAAGCGGCATTGGCTCGTCTGGCGTGCCGTGGGCAAGACCGAGATCACTTGCAACCAAGGGAGCTCGCCAAGTGGCTGTGATCTCCGAAAGCGACCTCCGGCAGAGCATCGCCGATGCGCTGCAATTCATCAGCTACTTTCATCCACCGGATTTCATCCGTCATCTGTCGGCCGCCTACAGGCGCGAGGAAAGCGCGCCGGCTCGCGGCGCCATCGCCCAGATTCTGCGGAATTCCCGGATGTGTGCCTTCGGCCGCCGTCCGATTTGTCAGGATACCGGTGTCGCCAATGTCTTCCTCAAGGTCGGCATGGGGGCGCGGATCGACAGCCGCCGCAGCCTGCAAGCGATCGTGGACGATGCGGTGCGTGATGCCTATCTCGCGTCGGACAATCCGCTCCGCGCATCCATGGTCCGCGACCCGCTCTTCGACCGCCGCAATACCGGCGACAATGCGCCCGGCATCGTCTCGGTGGAGCTTGTGGAAGGCGATGATATCGAGGTCGATGTCTCGGCCAAGGGCGGCGGCTCCGAGAACAAGGCGCGGTTCACGGTGCTCGATCCCGGTGAAAGCGTTGCCGATTGGGTGGTCGCTACCGTTGCGGAATTGGGGGCCGGCTGGTGTCCCCCAGGCATCCTCGGCATCGGTGTCGGCGGCGGGGCCGACAAGGCGATGCTACTCGCGAAGGAAGCGCTGAACGAGCCGCTCGATATGATGGAGCTGATCAGGCGTGGGCCAGCGACCCCCGAAGAAACCATGCGGGTCGATGTCTACAACCGCGTCAACGCGCTCGGCATCGGCGCGCAGGGCCTCGGTGGAATGACCGCGGTGCTCGACGTGAAGCTTCGAACATTCCCGGCCCACGCCGCATCGCTGCCGGTCGGCCTGATCCCGAATTGCGCAGCAACGCGGCATGTCCACTTCCGCCTCGATGGGCGAGGTCCCGCTGTGTTCACGCCGCCCGATCTCGCGGACTGGCCGGAGTTGCCGGACGACACCGGTCTTGCGGTGCGCAGAGTTGATCTCGACAGCCTCGATGCCAGCGTCGTGTCGCAATGGCAGATCGGCGAGACCTTGCTGCTCTCAGGCACGCTCTACACCGGGCGCGACGCGGCCCACCGCCGGATGACCGAACTGCTGGCGCGCGGCGAGGCTCTGCCGGTCGATCTGCGCGAGAAGGCCATCTACTATGTTGGTCCCGTCGATGCCGTGCGCGATGAAGTCATCGGACCGGCGGGCCCGACGACCGCAACGCGCATGGACCGCTTTCTCAGCGCGGTTCTTCCGGGCACCGGATTGCGCGTGATGATTGGCAAGGCCGAGCGAGGACCGGAAGCCGTCGAGACGATCGCACGGCATGGTGCGGCTTATCTTGTGGCTGTCGGTGGCGCTGCGTTCCTGGTGGCGCAGGCCATTCGGCAGGCTCGTGTCGTGGCGTGGCCCGACCTCGGTATGGAAGCGATCCATGAGCTACAGGTTCGCGATATGCCGGTCACGGTCGCGGTCGACCAGCGCGGCAACTCGGTCCACGCCTCAGGACCCGCCCGGTGGCGTGGACGGCACAAGACAGCGGCACTTTGATCCGATCGGAGCGGCATCAGCGCTGTTCGACAGGGTGACACGGTTGGCGGCTTTCACCGCTCCTTCCGATACGGCACGCCGCCGGCGCGAGGCGGCGTGGCGCGACCGACGAAGCCGGCGAGCAGCGCCACCGTCAGCACATAGGGCAGTGCCTGCATGAGTTGCACCGGCAGAACGCCGAGGCCCGGAACGGGCTGGCCTTGCAGGCGGATGGCGACGGCATCCAGGAAGCCGAACAGGAAGCAGGCGCCGAGCGCCGGCATTGGCCTCCATTTCGCGAAGACGAGGGCGGCGAGGGCAATATAGCCTTTGCCCGCCGTCATGTCGCGGATGAAGCCGGCACCTTGCGCGATCGAGAGATAGGCGCCAGCGAGTCCGCAGAGCGCGCCGCAGCAGATGACCGCAAGATAGCGCATCCGCTCGACGCGGATGCCGGCCGTATCGGCGGCCGCCGGGTTCTCGCCGACGGCGCGCAACCGCAATCCGAAGCGTGTCCGGTAGAGCACCCAGGCGGTGATCGGGGCGAGTGCGATCGCCGCATAGACGAGCAGATTATGCCCCGAAACGATTTCCGAATAGACGGCGCCGATAAGCGGCACGTCGCGCAGCGTCTCGGCGAGCGGCCAATGGATCTCGCCGAAGCGTTGCTCTGGTGCGAGCTGCGGCGTTTGCCCACCGCGCTCGAACCAGCTGACGCCGATCTGGGCCGTCAATCCTGCCGCGATGATGTTGATGGCGAGCCCCGAGACGATCTGATTGCCGCCATGGGTGATGGTCGCAAAACCGTGCACCAGCGCCATGGCGATCGAGGCCAGGATCGCCGCGAGAAGCCCGAGCCAGACCGAGCCCGTAACCGCCGCCACCGCGCCTGCCGCAAACGCCGCCACCAGCATCTTGCCCTCGAGGCCGATGTCGAAGACGCCGGCGCGCTCGGAATAGAGACCGGCGAGGCAGGCGAGCAGCAGCGGCACCGAAAGCCGGATCGAGGAGTCGATGATCAAAGCCAATGTATGGATGAGATCCATAACTCAGGCCGCCCTTGCCGTGGGATGCAGCAGGGCGCCGAGCCACGGCCGGTAGAGATGTTCGAGCGCACCGGCGAACAGCACGATCAGACCCTGGATCAACACGACCATGTCGCGCGTGACGCCCGGACGCTCGAAGGCGAGCTCGGCGCCGCCTTGATAGAGCGCACCAAAGACAATCGCCGCGAGAACGATTCCCAAGGGGCGAGAGCGGCCCATCAGTGCGACCGCAATGCCGACGAAGCCATAGCCCGACGTGTATTCGAGCAGCATGCGGGCTTGCGAGCCCATGATCTCGTTCAGCGCCATGAATCCTGCGAGCCCGCCCGAGATCGCCATGGCGATGACGGTGAGGCGGTCCACCCGCATGCCGGCATAGCGCGCGGCCTCGGGATTGGTGCCCAGCGTCCGAAGGGCGTAGCCGAGCCGCGTCCGCCAGAGGAGGACCGACACCAGCCAGGCACAGAGCAACGCCCAGAGAAACGAGAGATTGAGCGGCGAGCTCGGCAGGCTGAGCCCGAGTGCGGCTGCGGCCTCATGGAGCTTCGGCAGGCGCGCACTCTCCACGAAGGTTCGCGTCTCGGGCTGCATGGAGCCAGCGGGCGCGAGCTGATTGACGAGCAGATAGACGATGAGCGCCGAGGCAATGAAATTGAACATGATCGTCGTGATGACGACATGGCTGCCGCGCTTGGCTTGCAGATAGCCCGGCACGATCCCCCAGGCCGCTCCGAAGGCTGCCGAGGCGAGGATGGCGAGCGGGATGAGCAGGATCAGCGGCAGCGCCTCGAGGCCGAGGCAAACGGCGGCGACGCCGAGCCCTGCGATGCTCGCCTGCCCTTCGGCGCCGATGTTGAAGAGGCCAGCATGGAAGGCCACCGCGAAGGCGAGCCCGGTGAAGATGAAGTTCGTCGCGTAGAACAGCGTATAGCCGAGGCCTTCGCCGTAGCCGAAGGCACCGATCAGGATGAGGCGGATGCAGTCGAGCGGAGACTCTCCGATCGCGAGCAGCACGAGGCTCGACACGGCGAGCGCCGTCAGCAGGTTGAGCACCGGGAGGAGCCCGAAATCCACCCAGCGGGGAAGCTCGCGCGCCGGTCCGCTCATGCCGCGGC
>JANNSX010000493.1:0-11787 GCA_031403155.1 Hyphomicrobiaceae bacterium | reverse complement strand
AAGGCGCCCTTGTAGCCGACCTCGTAGAGGCGCTAGCCCAATTTCTGCGCCATCTTGAGGACGGCCTTCCTCTCCTTGCCGTAACCGGTGGTGAAGGCATCGTTGCCGCACCAGCCGCCCTTGTAGGGGGTGAGCTCGGCGAAGCCGGTGATGTCGATCTGCATCGGCCCGACGAGCGTGCCGTGGCGGGTCGCCACCGCTTCCACCGTGCCGGGAAGGTGATTGATGCGCTTCATCACCTTGAGCTCTTCGCCGACGAGCTTGTCCGACCACTTCTTCCAGTCGGCTTCCGACTTGATGAAGAAGGTGGTGCGGCCGGAATCGCCGTAGGGGAGCTGGACGACAAGATCGTTGCCGAGCTTGGCCTGGGAAGCGATCTTCTTGAGGGCCGCGTAGGACTTCGCGCGGCCGAGCACGTTGGGCGCGCTCTGAATGCCGGCTTCGTTGCCGAGCTGGGTCGTGACGATCTTGGAATCGATGTGGATGCGCAACTTCGCCGGCGGCAGCGCCACCTCGCAGCCGATCTCCTTGGCGAGCCGCTCGCTCTCCTCGTCGAACATCACCATGAGGATCTTGCCGGGCCCGCGCTCCTTGATGCGCTTGCGAACCTCCTTGTGCTTCAGGAGGTAGTTGTTCACGTCCTCGATGGACTTGAACTCGTGCGGCCCGTGCTCGCGCGGCCCGGTCACCTTGGGATGCAGGCCATCGAAGGAATCGAAGTAGTTGATGTACTCGAACTTGTTGATCCAGCGCCCGAGACCCAGCAGATTGAACGGCGTCGGCGAAACGAAGTAGATCGGCGTCTGGTTCTTGCGGAAGAATTTGTAGATTTCCGACAGCGTCTTCAGCTTCGGGCGCTTCGTCGTTTTCATGGCATGTCCCCAAGGCGGGCGATCAAGGCCCCCTTTTTGCGCATGATGGCGAACTTCGCTTGCGCTGAAAAGGAAGGTGTGCGAAGCGGCGGCAATATGGTTACCGCGGGAGGGGCATGTGATCCGAAGCCTTGGACGGATCGTCTGGGTTGTGATCGCTTTCGTGCTGGCGGTCATCGCCGGCGTCGTGGTGCTGGGCTTCGTCGGCCTCGAACGGCTGACGGCGGCGACCGCCGGGCAACCGGAGGCGTCCAGCACCCTCGACCACTGGTTGAACCTGGCCGAGGTCGCGATGGGGCTGACCCAATGGGGCGCGGCGCTTTCGATCGTCCCGGCCATCCTGGCGGTCGTCGTGGGTGAGCTCGGCCGCATCCGCTCGCTCATCTATTGGGTGGCGGCAGGCGGGTTTGCCGCCATCGCCGTGCCCGTCATGCAGGGCCTGGCCGCCGCCTCGCCGGACCTCGCAATGCCGGCAACCCAGCTCCTGCAGATCCTCGCCACCGCCGGCTTTGCCGCCGGGATCGCCTATTGGGCGCTGGCGGGGCGGTCGTCGTGACCATTCCGGTGCAACGCACAAATTAATGTTGCATTGCACAATAAATGCTAGAGAATGGCCTATCGCGGCGCTAAGCCCCTGGGGTACCTCATGTCCAACGATGCCAATGACGTTTTTCGCGCCTGGACCGACCTGACGCTGATGGGCGTCCGTGCCTATTCGGGCGCGATGCTCAGCGGCCTCGAGATGGCCTCCCGCATCGTGCAGCCAAAGGCGTCCTTCCCCTCCCCGGCGATCCTGCGCCAGCGCCCGATCGAGATCTGGCCGGCAGCCGGCGGCTTCGGCGGCGGCACCAATGCGGTCGCGGCCTGGTCCGAGGTCGCCAGCAGCATGATGGGGGCTTCCGCGCCCCGCATGCCCGGTCCGATGCTCAATCCTTTTGCTTGGATGATGCCACAGCCGGCGCCCTCGCTCATGCCGCCCTGGCTCGCTGGTGCGATGTCGCCCGCCGCCTTCACGCCGATGGCCATGTGGGGCCGGGCTTTCGGCCTGCCCGGGACCATGCCCGGCTTCGGCTGGCCGATGCCGGGACCAGGTATGCCCTTCATGCCGTTCCCTGGCCTGGCAGACTCGTTCCGGATGCTCGGAATGATGGCACCGATGATCGAAGCCTTCACACCCAAGCCCCAGCGCCGCTCGTCCTACCACTGATCGGCCACTGGCTTGCCCTGTCCCGACGCCGCCCCCTATAACGCGGGCGAGCATTGCGTCAGGAAGCCCCCATGCCGAAATCAAAATCGATCAAGAAGGTCGTGCTCGCCTATTCGGGCGGCCTCGACACCTCCATCATTCTGAAGTGGCTGCAGACCGAATACGACGCGGAGGTCGTGACTTTCACGGCCGACCTCGGTCAGGGCGGCGAGCTGGATCCCGCGCGCAAGAAGGCCGAGCTCCTCGGCATCAAGAAAAAGAACATCTATGTCGAGGACGTGCGCGAGGAGTTCGTGCGCGACTTCGTCTTCCCGATGTTCCGCGCCAATGCGCTCTATGAAGGTGTCTATCTGCTCGGCACATCCATCGCGCGGCCGCTGATCGCCAAGCGCCTCATCGAAATCGCGAAGGAGACCGGCGCCGATGCCGTTGCTCATGGCGCCACCGGCAAGGGCAACGACCAGGTGCGCTTCGAGCTGACAGCTTACGCGCTCAACCCCGACATCAAGATCGTCGCGCCCTGGCGCGAGTGGGATTTCAAGTCGCGCGAGCAGCTCATCGCGTTCGCCGAAGAGCATCAGATCCCGATCGCCAAGGACAAGCGCGGCGAGGCGCCCTTCTCGGTCGATGCGAACCTGCTGCACTCGTCGAGCGAAGGCAAAGTGCTCGAGGACCCGGACGTCGAGCCGCCGGCCTATGTGTTCCAGCGCACGATCGCACCGGAGGATGCGCCCGATAAGGCGACGACGGTCCGCATCGGTTTCGAGAAGGGCGATGCGGTTTCCGTCAACGGCAAGAAACTCTCGCCGGCCACGCTGCTGACGAAGCTCAACGAGTTCGGCCACGACAACGGCATCGGCCGCCTTGATCTCGTCGAGAACCGTTTCGTCGGTATGAAGTCGCGCGGCATCTACGAGACGCCCGGCGGCACGATCCTGCATGTGGCGCACCGCGCCATCGAATCTCTCACCCTCGATCGCGGCGCTGCGCACCTCAAGGACGAGCTGATGCCGCGCTACGCCGAGCTCATCTACTACGGCTTCTGGTATGCGCCCGAGCGGCTGATGCTGCAGGCCCTCATCGACAAGAGCCAGGAGCATGTCGAGGGCGAGGTGCGCCTGAAGCTCTACAAGGGCAACGTCATCGTAACGGGGCGCAAGAGTCCGAAGTCCCTCTACTCCGCCCAGCTCGTCACCTTCGAAGACGACCGCGGCGCGTATGATCAGAAGGATGCGGAAGGGTTCATAAGGCTCAATGCGTTGCGCCTGAGGACGTTGGGGAAGCGGGGGCGGTAGGGGTTAGGAACTTCGAGCAGAGTACTCATGCAGATAGTCCGAGTTTCGATAGGCGGATCAGATCGTCCCGCATCTGGTGGAGTCCAAGCCCGCGCACCTGACGAGAAAGCCGCGCATGTGGAATATCGGATTGAATAATGAGTTTCTGAATTCGTTCGCTGAGAGCTTGAAGACTGCCAGAGTCGATCTTGTCTTCGACGACTTCGGTGCGACGGCGATCTAGCGTTGCTGCGGCATCTGAAATCTGTCGCCCTGCTGCCATGATCGCTCCAAGGTAGTCACCCCTGTCAACAAGGGTATCAACCAGAGGTCGATCACAGAGTACGTAGACATACTCCTTGCGATCACCGTTGCCTCTCTTGTACGCGAAACATTCATCCTTGAGTGTTCGGCTCAAATCCCTTGCGAGAAGCTGAATCTCCATCTCGATACCCTCAGCGAGATGCTCCCTCCTGCGGAACTCGTCCTCTCTCTCCCTTAGACTAGTCTGCTTCTCCCACTCCTCGCGCAAGGCACGAGATTCGTTTCTTTGGTCCCTGAGTTCCTGCATTTGGAGAAAGACGGCAACCACGAGCCATAGAAAGGCGAGTGGTGCAGTGGCTCCCGCGGCAAAGTCACCGATGTTATTGGGAAGCGCGCTGACGAGGTCGGTCCATTGACGCCAGCACACAAAGCCAACACCGAGGAGCCAAACCGCAGTAAGGACGAGACCCAACCATATCGCCAGCGGCCAGCCAGTCCGTTTGGAGTTCATGGTGCCTGCAACTAAAGAATCAGTCTGCGCGGCACGAATTCAATCACATCGGGCGCAGTACGTCAGCTCGACCAAGACCGCGAGGCCCCCCCCTTCACGCCTCAACCATCTTCCCCGCCGGGATCTTGAATTTCAGCGGCTTCTCGGTGGCGGGCTTGGCGGTGGGGGCGTTGTAGGGCTGCGACTTCACGTTGAGGCCGTCGAGCTTCCAGCCGGTGCCCTCGCGGACATAGGCGAGCTGGAACAGCAGCAGGCCGTCGGGGAGTTCGTACATGCCCTGGATGTCCAGGCGCTTGTCCTGGCCGATCGCGGGGGCCGCAAGGAAAACCGGGCTCCGGCCGGCCAGCGGGTCGCCGGTGATCTCGACGGCGAAGAAGGCCTTGAAGGCCTCGTTGACCTGCTCGGGCGAGTAGGTCTTGCGGAAGTTGAGCGAGGCGATCGAGCCGAGAACCCGGAAGTCCTTCTGCCGGACGCCCTCGATGAAGGTGCGCATCGCGGTATCGGTGAGCTCGACGGCAATTGTCTCGAAACCGGCGACGGCCGGGGCAGCAAGCGCGGTATCACCCTGCTTGGGCGGCGCCGGGGGCTGGGCCGGCGTACCCGCCAGGACACAAGACGAGGCACCGGCGAGCCCGGCGACGAGGGCGAGGATTGTGGTGAGCTTTTTCATGGCGGCCTCCCTGGACTGGACTGAGGTGAACGGGCCTGTTCCGGCTTCTGTTGACCGAAAGATGGCCCGTCCCGCCGCCTGCCGATGTTACCGGCGTAACGGATGCCCCGTTTTTTTCCTCCTTTGGTCCCAGCACTTTGGCGGCACATCGCCCCGATCGCAGTCCGGTGCCGTTGAAAAGCGCCCGCCGGCCACCCATCTAGCAAAATGTTAGCTAGAGCACTTTCCGACCAAGTGGCTACCGGTTGGTCGAAAGAAAGTGCTCAAAACCAACAACCTAGAGTGCCGATCTGATGCCATCAGATCGAATAGCGCTCTAGACAGATCGGGGCTCGCCGGTGGGGACCGGAGAGGCCCATAGCATTTACTATTGGGGCGATCATGGAATTCGTAACTGCAGCCGTCGAGCTGCCTTGGCTCGGCATGCCGATTTGGATTTGGATCGGCTTCATCGGCGTCGTTATCGCACTGCTGGCCTTCGATCTCGGCGTTCTGCACGGTAAGCCGCACGAGATCACGGTGCGCGAGAGCATGGTGATGTCGTCGATCTTCATCGGCCTCGGCTGGCTGTTCTCCGCGGTCGTCTGGTACATCTATTTCAATGCCGAAGCGTCCACGCTGCTCGATCCCCAACTTGCCGGATACGCCGATCCGGCCACCCGCGCCTGGACTGCCGCCGAGCTGTATCTGACAGGCCTGCTCGTCGAGCAAAGCCTCTCCATCGACAACATCTTCGTCATCTCCCTCGTATTCAGCTATTTCGCCGTTCCGAGGCGCTATCAGCACCGCGTGCTGTTCTGGGGCATCCTCGGCGTTATCGTCATGCGCGGCATCATGATCGCCGGTGGCGCGGCACTTCTCACCCATTTCCACTGGGTGCTCTACGTCTTCGGCGCCTTCCTGCTCTTCACGGGCATCAAGATGCTGCTGATGGTCGGCGATGAGCCCGACATCGCCAACAATGTCGTTTTGAAATTCCTCAGGAAGCGCATGCGGGTAACCAATGAGCTGCACGAGGAGCGCTTCTTCGTTCAAGCGCCGGACAAGAAGACTGGTAAGCTGGTCCGCCACGCGACGCCGCTGTTCCTGGCGCTGGCCGTGATCGAGTTCATCGACCTCGTTTTCGCGGTAGACTCGGTGCCGGCCGTGTTCGCGATCACGCAGGAGCCGTTCATCGTCTATACGTCGAACATCTTCGCGATCCTGGGATTGCGCTCGCTCTACTTCGCGCTCGCCGCCATGGTGCATCGCTTCCACTATCTGAAATACGCACTCGCCCTCGTGCTCGTCTTCATCGGTTCGAAGATCTTCCTGTCGGCCTGGATCGGCAAGTTCCCCGCCGAGCTGAGCCTCGGCATCACGTTGGCGCTGCTGGTGGGCGGCATCCTGTTCTCGCTGTGGCGGACGAAGGTCGACGCTGGCCAGACCGGCGATCGCGCGAAGTCGACGAGCCAGTAAGCCGAGGAGTCAGCCATTGCCCTTGCAGAACCGCGTCGCACCGGCAGGCGAGCTGATGGCGATCGCCGCGCGCGGCCTGATGATGGGCAATCGCGGCGGCCAGTTTCACAAGCCCGATCGGACCTTCGGCAAGCGCCGCTGGGCGAGCCGCGCCTGGATCGCCTGCCGCCTCGAATGGAAGGGCCGGCACGAGGCGATCTGGGTCGACCGGCACTACACGCAGCTGTTCTTTCTCGACGAGGCGACCGCGTTGGCGGCAGGGCATCGCCCGTGCGCTCTTTGCCGGCGTGCGGATTACAAGCGGTTTGTGGGGTTCTGGGCCGAGACGCAGGGCCTCGATGCGCCGCCGAGGGCCGCGGCGATGGACGATATCCTCCACGCCGAGCGCTGGGCGAGCGGCGGATCAGGCGCGGCGAAGGAGGTCTCGCCGGGCGCGTTGCCGGATGGGACAATGGTCGACGTCGAGGGGGCGGCACATCTGGTTCAGCACGGCCGGCTCTGGCGCTGGAGCTTCGAGGGCTATCGGCAAGGTGATCCGGTTGCGATTGGCCGCAAGGACCAGCTCATCACTCCGCCGTCGATCGTCGCTATCCTATCGGCCGGCTACCAGCCGATGCTGCATCCGAGCGTTTCGGCTTAGGGTGTTGCCGTTTTTCGTTCGTTCACTTCAACACCCTAATTCCTTGGTTTGTCGTGCTTCTTATCGGAAAACCGCTTCGCATCCCGGCCTTCGCCGGGACAAGCTTTTCCGGAAGCACTCTGTTGGTTTGTCGTGCTTCTTATCGGAAGACCGCTTCGCACTTTTCCGGAAGCACTCTAGTGAGCTGTCCGGCGTGACTGCGGGGATGCGGAGGGTGCGAAGGTCCTGACCTCGTCCTGCAGCATGGCGTAGGCGAGGTTCAGGCGGCGCGACATGGCAGAGACATAGTCGGCCATCTCCTGAGGAAGGGAGGAGGCCGCGAAGCGATCCGGGTGATAGGCCTTGGCGAGCCGATGATAGGCGGATTTGACCTCCTCGAGGCTCGCGCCGCGCTCGACGCGGAGGACCTCGTAGGCATCGAAGCTCTCGGCCTGCTGGAGCGTGCGGTCGAGGTGGTCGGCGCGCGGCGTCTCGAAGCTCGTGACGGTGGCAATCCGCGCCTTGGCGAGCAGCGCTTTGTCGCCGGCGGCCGACTGGAATTCGAGGAATGTGGTCGGCCCGTTCAGCTCGTCGGCGAGATGCTTGGAGACGGAGGTGAAGATCCGGCCCTTGATGACGCTGCCGTCGCTGAGCGTCACCTCGACCAGATGGCCCTTGCGATGGGCTTCTCCCTGGTGCTCGATCCGGTTGCGCTCGAACATGTGGACGGCCTCCTGTATCGATCTGGGACAGCCGTTGGGCCATCCGCGGATCGAGGTGCAGGAAGCGTGCTAGAATATGTTAGAGCTGGGCACCGTCCCCATCGGAATTATCCGTCTCCTCGCCGGTTGTGCCGTGACCGCGCAGCTCGGAATAGGCGAGGTTCACGCGGGTGGCGACCGCGCTCAGATACTCGAAGACCTCCTTGGGGAGCTCGAGGCGCGCGAAGCGATCCGGGTGGTAGGTCTTGGCGAGGTTGAGATAGGCCCGGCGGATTGCGAGCTTGTCGGCATCGGTTTTGACGCCCAGCACCTCGTGGGCGTCGAACTGGTCGAGCATGCCGACCTTCTTCTCCAGTTGGTCGACTCTCGGAATATTGAACTCCTTGACGGCGCCGATGTTCGTGCGGGCGATGAACATCCGCGCGCCATCGTAGCTCTCGAACTCGAGGAAGGGCTCGCCCCGGTTCAGCTCCTCCATGAGCGACTTCGTCTTCGGTACGAACAGCGTGCCGCGCAACGTCTGCCCATTGGACAACGTAATGGAAACCGAGACCGGCGTCCGGTTGTGACGCTGATAGTCCTTTTCCTTGTCAAACACCCGGCGACGCTCCACCTGCCCCAAAGGGGCCGGTCCCTGAAAGTCTCTTATTTTGGGTTCAGAAGTACCCGAACTATCTTGAAGAAGAATTGAGGTCCCAACCAATCGCTAACCGTGAACGAGCGGTTACCGGCCCATGCGATGGTTCGCGAAGGCCGAAAGTGGCTGCCGCTATGGCGGCGGCCTGAGAACTGTGCTAGGCCCCGGCCGCCTCCCCTCACAAACTGTAAAGATCCATGTCGCTCAGAAACATCGCCATTATTGCCCATGTCGACCACGGCAAGACGACGCTCATCGACGTGCTGCTGAAGCAGTCCGGCGCCTTTCGCGACAACCAGCGGGTCGTCGAGCGGGTGATGGATTCGAATGAATTGGAGCGCGAGCGCGGCATTACCATCCTTGCCAAATGTACCTCGCTGGTCTGGAAGGACGTGCGGATCAACATCGTCGATACGCCGGGCCACGCCGATTTCGGCGGCGAGGTCGAGCGCATCCTCAACATGGTCGACGGCGTCATCGTGCTGGTGGACGCCTCCGAGGGGCCGCTGCCGCAGACGAAATTCGTGGTTTCCAAGGCGCTAAAGCGGGGTTTGAGGCCGATCGTCGCCATCAACAAGATCGACCGGCCGGACGAGCGCCACAACGAGGTGGTAAACGAGGCGTTCGATCTCTTCGCCGCACTCGATGCCAATGACGAGCAGCTCGACTTCCCGATCCTCTACGGCTCGGCCCGCGAGGGCTGGATGGCGCTGTCTCCCGATGGTCCCAAGGACGGCATGGCGCCGCTGTTCGATCTGGTGCTCAGCCATGTACCCGAACCCACCATCGAGGAAGCGCCGTTCCGGCTGCTGGCGACGACGCTCGAATATGATTCCTATCTCGGCCGCATATTGACCGGCCGCATCACCTCGGGCCGCGTGAAATCCGGCCAGACCGTGCGCGCGCTGCACCGCGACGGCAAGGTCGTCGAGACGGCGCGCGTGACGAAGGTGCTTGCCTTCCGCGGCATCGAGCGGCAGGGGATCGATGTGGGCGAGGCCGGCGACATCGTCGCCATCGCCGGGCTGACGGATGCGACCGTCGCCGACACCATCGCTGATCCGGAGATCACCGAGCCGATTTACTCCCAGCCTGTCGATCCGCCGACGCTCGCCATGCTGTTTCGCATCAACGACGGCCCGCTCGCCGGCAAGGACGGCGACAAGGTGCAGAGCCGCGTCATCCGCGCGCGCCTCATGAACGAGACCGAACGCAACGTCGCTATCCGCGTGCGCGATACGGACGAGGCCGAGGCCTTCGAAGTGGCCGGCCGCGGCGAGCTGCAACTGGCGATCCTGATCGAGACCATGCGGCGTGAAGGCTTCGAGGTGACGGTCTCGCGGCCGCGGGTCGTCATCAAAGAGGACCCGGAAACGGGACAGCGCCTCGAGCCCATCGAGGAAGTCATCATCGATGTCGACGAAGGCCATTCCGGTGTCGTCGTGCAGAAACTCTCCGAGCGCAAGGGCGAGCTTGTCGAGATGCGCCCCTCCGGCGG
The DNA here is from genome assembly GCA_031403155.1 of Hyphomicrobiaceae bacterium. GTDB lineage: Bacteria > Pseudomonadota > Alphaproteobacteria > Rhizobiales > Hyphomicrobiaceae > JANNSX01. Next base: position 2,055 of record JANNSX010000493.1, on the reverse strand, counting down.
CGGGCGGCAGCGGCTGGTGCTGCGGGTGCCGACGCGCGGCCTCATCGGCTATCAATCGGAACTACTGTCGGATACGCGCGGCACGGCGGTGATGAACCGCCTGTTTCACAGCTACCAGCCGTTCAAGGGCGAGCTGCCGGGGAGGCGCACCGGCGTCCTCATCTCGAACGGCGACGGCGAGGCGGTGGCCTATGCCCTGTTCAACCTGGAGGATCGCGGGCGGCTGATGGTCGACCCGCAAGTCCGTGTCTACGAGGGCATGATCGTCGGCGAGCACTCCAGAGACAACGACCTCGTCGTCAACGTGCTGACCGGCAAGAAGCTCACCAACGTCCGCGCCTCGGGCAAGGACGAGAACGTCAACCTTTCGCCGCCACTGAAGATGACGCTCGAGAAAGCGCTCGCCTACATCGCCGACGACGAGCTCGTCGAGGTGACGCCGAAAGCGATCCGCTTGCGCAAGCGCTGGCTCGATCCCAACGAGCGCAAGAAGCAGGAGCGGAAGAAGGAGAGCGAGGCGGCGGCTGGATAGATTGTCCTCGCCGTAGCGTTCTTATGCATGAACGTTGTCGCGACTCTTCCTGGAGCTCAACCCCTCTCCCGCCTGTCGGCACCCTCCCCCCAAAGGGGAGGGCCAATAGAAGCGAAGCTTCGCCGATGCCGCACTTCTGCTACGCAGTTTTCGAGGTCTCGCCGTATCCGGCCCTTTCCCTTGGGGAGAGGGTGGCGCGCATGCGCCGGGAGAGGGGTTGAGTGAGGTAACAGCTTTCGCCGGGCTCGGTGCCGAGCGCGCCAGATCACCCCTCCGGCCGCAAATAGTGCTCCACCAGCTTTGACCAATAGGCCGCGCCGGGGACGAGGGCCTTGTCGTTGAAATCGTACTTGGGATTGTGCAGCCCGGCGCTGTCGCCGTTGCCGATCATGAGATAGCTGCCTGGTCTCTCTTCCAGCATGAAGGAGAAGTCCTCACTGCCGAGATAGGGCTTGGGCACGTCGTAGACGTTGGCTTCGCCCGTCAGCTCGACGGCGGCCTCGCGGGCGATGTCGGTCTCATGATCGTGGTTGACGAGCGGAGGGTAGCCGCGCACCCAATTGAGCTCGGCTGTGCCGCCGAAGCTCGCCATCTGACCCTTCGCCAGCTCCTCGATGCGGCGGCGGATGATGGCGCCGGTCGCCTTGTCGAAGAAGCGGATGCCGATGTCCATGAAAGCCGTCTCGGGGATGACGTTGCAGACCGCACCCGCCTTGAGGCAGCCGACGGTGACGACCGCCGGGTTCAACGGATCGATGTTGCGCGCCACGATCGTCTGCATGGCCATGATGAGCGAGGCGCCGGCAACGATCGGATCAATCGTGTTGTGCGGATCGGCGCCGTGGCCACCTTTGCCGCGTAGCGTGATCTGCACCTGATCGACGGCGGCCATCATGCGGCCCTTGCGGAAACCGAGCTTGCCAACCGGTGTTCCCGGCTCGTTGTGGAGCGCGAAGATGGCATCGCAGGGGAACGACTTGAAGATGCCTTCCTCCATCATGACGCGCGCGCCGCCGATATCCTCTTCGGCCGGTTGGAAGATGAGGTGCACGGTGCCCGAGAAATTCTTCGTCTCGGCGAGGTAACGCGCCGCGCCCAGGAGCATGGTCGTGTGCCCGTCATGGCCGCAGGCGTGCATCTTGCCGGCGGTCTTGGACGCATAGGCCTTGCCCGTTTCCTCGAGAATGGGCAGCGCATCCATGTCGGCGCGGATGCCGATCGAGCGGTTGCCGCCGCCATTGTGCAGCGTCGCGACGATGCCCGTCTTGGCGAGGCCGCGATGCACCTTGAAGCCCCATTCGGTGAGCTTCCCGGCGACGACGTCCGACGTGCGCACCTCCTCGAAGGCGAGCTCGGGATGCTCGTGGAAGTCGCGGCGGATGGCGACGAGCTCGGGCTCGTAGGTCTTGATGCGGTCTTCGATCATGGGGTCACCTGTCGGACGGCTCGGTACTCGTCTTCTCCCAAGGGGAGAAGGTGGCCCACCATGCCGGAGGCATGCCTTCGGCATGAAGGGCCGGATG
>JANNSX010000492.1:0-5677 GCA_031403155.1 Hyphomicrobiaceae bacterium | reverse complement strand
TGGTCGAGCGGTTCTTCAACAAGATCAAGCATTTCAGACGCATCGCCACGCGCTATGAAAAGACCGCGCTGTCCTTCGCGTCCATGCTATCCGTCGTCAGCGTGATCATCTGGCTCAAGTGAATGTCAACACAGCCTAGTGTGTTGTCTCGCCATGCCCTCTCCCCAACGTCATCCCGGCCAACGCGCGAAGCGCGTGTGGGCCGGGACCCGTGTGCCTCTCTTTAGGGTCGTGGTGTTACCCGCGAAGGAACATGTTGCCAGCCACAATCGCACGCGGGTCCCGGACCTGTCGCGCTGCGCGCGACGTCCGGGATGACGGTGAGGAAAGGCGTGCGCGCACATTCGACAACGGCGAATGTCGGCCCATCGCCTCGCGCCGCGATCCTCGCTAAGGTCCTGCCATGACCAACGGCAAATTCATCACGCTCGAAGGTGGCGAGGGGGCGGGGAAGTCGACGCAGGCAGTGCGCCTCACACAGCGCCTCCACGCCGCTGGCATTGCCGCTCTTGTGACTGAGGAACCTGGCGGCACCCCCTTCGGCAAGCGAATTCGGGAACTCGTGCTGTCGAATAAACCAGAGGTGATCGAAACTGAGCTGTTCCTGTTTGCGGCCCAGCGAGTTGAGCATCTCGCCGTAACAATTGGGCCGGCGCTCCAACGCGGAAGTTGGGTGATCTCCGATCGCTTCATCGACTCGACCAGGGTCTATCAGGGTGACCTTGGGGGCCTCGACCAGGAGCTAATCCGCCAAGTCGAGCGCCTGTCGGTCACCCGAATGCCGGACCTAACCATGGTGCTTGATGTGCCTGTCGAGCTTGGCCACACCCGGGCCAAGGCGCGCGGCGCCACTAACCGCTTCGACGAGCAGTCGCTCGCCAAGCACGAGATCATCCGTCAGGGCTTCCTCCGCATCGCCCAAGCCGAACGTGAGCGCTGCGCCGTCGTCGATGGCTCAGCCGATGAGGAGGCCGTCGCCGAGGCCATCTGGCGCGTCGTTGCCGAGCGGCTCCACCCATGAGCCGCAAACCGCGCGAGACGAGCCCGGCTTCCGACGAAGCCTTCCCGGAGGCTGATCGCCTCGAAGGCTTCCCGCATCCCCGCGAGACCATGGAGCTCGTCGGCCACGCGCGCGCCGAGCAAACCCTGCTCGATGCCTACCGCTCCGGGCATCTGCATCACGCCTGGCTGCTCTCAGGACCTGAAGGCATCGGCAAGGCGACACTCGCCTATCGCTTCGCGCGGTTTCTCCTCGCCGGCGCGCCCCAAGACACGCTCGTGCCGCAACACGATCTGGCCGTCTCGCCTTCGCTGCCGGCCGTCCGCCAGATCGCGGCGCAGTCGCACCCGGGCCTGCTCGTGATCCACCGCACCTACGACCTGCAGAAGAAGCGGGCACCGGTCTCGATCACCGTCGACGAGGTGCGCCGGCTCAAGGACTTCCTGGCGCTGACGGCGGAGGAGGGCAGCTGGCGCGTCGTCATCGTCGACCGCGCGGACGAGATGAACCCGAACGCCGCCAACGCGCTGCTCAAATCGCTGGAGGAGCCACCGGCCCGGACGGTTTTCCTGCTCGTCTCCGCCGAGCCCGGCCGGCTGCTCCGCACCATCCGCTCCCGTACCCGCCGCCTCGACCTGGCGCCGCTCGGCCCATCCGACCTCGAGCGAGCCCTTGCCGGCCCGCTCGCCGCCGCCGGACAAACGGCCGTCGCCCCCGGCGAGATCGAGACGCTCAGTCCCCTCTCGGGTGGCAGCGTGCGCAAGGCGCTGATCCTCAAATGCGGCAACGGGCTCGCGCTTTACGAGCGGCTCGTGAAAATTGCCGGCGCGGGCAAGCGCAGCGGCGACATCCTGAAGATCGCCGACGGCATGGGTTCGGCTGAGGGCACCGCCCAGTTTCTCAACCTCCTGGACCTCCTCGAAGGCATTATGGGCCGCGTGGCGCGGCAGGCAGCGACCGGCGAGGGCGCCCATGGAGCTGAGAAGAAGCTCGCGGGCCGCCTCTCCGAACCCGGCGCGCTTGCCTCCTGGGCCGAGCTATGGGAAACCATCGGCCGCGTCAAAAGCGACGCACTGACCTTACAACTCGACCGCCGGGCGCTCCTCGTGGACCTGCTCACGCGGCTCGGCGCGCCCGGCCGGCAAGCCGCGTGAGGCCGCCCCAACGAGGCACCCATGGCCGCCCGCGGCAAATACTACATCACCACCGCCATCCCCTATGTGAACGGCGCCCCGCATATCGGCCACGCCTACGAGGCGATCGCGACCGACTGCATCGCCCGTTTCAAGCGGCTCGACGGCTACGACGTGCTCTATCTCGCCGGCTCCGACGAGCATGGTTTGAAGATGCTGCAGACGGCCGGCAAGGAAGGCCTCGACATTCGCGCCTTCGCGAGCCGGAACACGGCGCGCTTCAAGGATATGCTGACGGCGCTTCATTGCTCGAACGACGACTACGTCTGCACGACGGAAGAGCGCCATTTCCGCTCGGTGCAGGAGCTGTGGCGCCGCATGGTGGCCAAGGGCGACATCTATCTCGGCACCTATGCCGGCTGGTACTCGGTCCGCGACGAAGCCTTCTACGGCGAGAGCGAGACGAAGCTGCGCGAGGATGGCGTGCGCCTCGGACCGCAGGGGACCCCGGTCGAGTGGACAGAGGACAAGACGTTCTTCTTCAAGCTCTCGGAATTCCAAGAGAAGCTGCTCGCCCATTACGGGGCGAACCCGGATTTCATCCTGCCGCCCGAGCGCCGCAACGAGGTGGTGAGCTTCGTTAAGGGCGGCTTGCAGGATCTGTCCGTCTCACGAACGACCTTCGATTGGGGCGTGCCCGTGCCGGATGCGCCGGGTCACGTCATGTATGTCTGGGTCGACGCGCTGACGAATTACCTCACCGGCGCAGGGTTTCCGGACGAGGCGGGAGCCAAGTTCAAGAGCAACTGGCCGGCCGATCTGCACATGATCGGCAAGGACATCACACGCTTCCATGCCGTCTACTGGCCGGCCTTTCTGATGTCGGCGGGCGTGGCGTTGCCCAAGCGCGTCTATAGCCACGGCTTCATCTACAACCAAGGTGAGAAGATGTCGAAGTCGGTCGGCAATGTGCTCGACCCCTTCGCCATGGCAACCCATTACGGCATCGATCAGCTGCGCTACTTCTTCCTGCGCGAGATACCGTTCGGCCAGGACGGCAATTACAGCCACGAGGCGATCGTCAACCGCACGAATGCGGATCTGGCGAACGACTTCGGCAATCTCGCCCAGCGGTCCTTGTCGATGATCGCCAAGAACTGCGACGGGATCATTCCGGAGCCGGGCGCATTCTCGGATGCGGACCAAGCGATGCTTGCGCAAGCCGACGGCATGCTCGGCAAGGCGCGACAGGCGATGGAGCGTCAGCAACTCAACAAGTATCTGGAGGCCGTCTGGGATGTCGTTGCCGAGGCAAACCGCTATTTCGCGGGCGAGGCCCCCTGGGCGCTGAAGAAGACGGACCCCGCTCGCATGGGCAGCGTGCTGTACGTCACAGCCGAGATCGTGCGGCAGGCGGGCATTCTGGCCCAAGCGGCGATGCCGGGGTCTTGTATGCGGATGCTGGATCAGTTGGCGTTGACGGCGGATGAGCGGTTCTTCGCGGCGTTGGGCGCGGGTGGCCGCTTGAAGCCGGGCGCCCAGCTCGGGCTGCTGGCGCCGGTGTTCCCGCGCTACATCGAGCCCGAGGACAAAGCCTCCTGATGCACGTCGATCACCATTGCCATCTCGACTTTCCGGAGCTGTCGGCCGATCTCGACGGCGTGATCGGGCGGGCGGCAGCCGCCGGCGTCGGCACGCTGGTGACGATCTCGACGCGCATCCGCCGCTTCGAGCGCATCCGTGCACTGATCGAACATTCGCCGGCCGTCTATGGCTCGATCGGCACGCATCCGCACTACGCGCATGAGGAGCTCGATATTCCGGTCGAGGATATCGCGCGGATTGCGGAAAGCCATCCGCGCGTCATCGCCATTGGCGAAGCTGGGCTCGACTATTTCTACCAGGACAAGGCCCCGCGCGACGCTCAAGAGCGAGGCTTTCGCAATCACATCGAGGCCGCGCGCCGGACCGGCCTGCCGCTCGTCATCCACTCGCGCGATGCGGACGCGGATACCGCGCGCATCCTCGAAGAGGAGATGGCGAAAGGCGCGTTCGGTTTCGTGCTGCACTGCTTTACGGGCGGGATGACATTGGCAAAGCGCGGCGTGGCGCTCGGCGGCTATGTGTCGTTCTCGGGCGTGCTGACGTTCAAGAAGTCGGAAGACCTGCGCGACGTCGCCAAGGCCATGCCGCTCGATCGCGTGCTTGTCGAAACCGACAGTCCCTATCTCGCCCCCGAGCCCTTCCGGGGAAAACGCAATGAGCCCGCGCATGTGGTTCACACCGCGCGCATGCTCGCGGAGACGAAGGAGGTTTCGTACGAGGCGCTTGCCGTTGCCACCACCGAGAACTTCCTCCGCCTCTACGCCAAGGCCGCGCCGCTCGAGAAGGCGCGCGGGATATGAATGCCGAGCTCCGCGCCATACTCCGTCATGCCCGCGCAGGCGGGCACCCAGGCAAGTGGGTGGTGGTCGTAGCCTATGAAGATTGGACAGTGTGCCCCAATGGCGATGTCACGCCCAGCCGGACATGGCTGGGTGGCCGCCTGCGCGGCCATGACGAGAGGAGAGAGCGTGTCGCTTCGACGCGAGTCCCGCGGAGGCGAGCTTCGCCATGACCCTCCGTTTCGTCATCCTCGGCTGCGGCTCGTCCTTCGGTGTGCCGCGCATCGGCAATTTCTGGGGCGATTGCGATCCGCGTGAGCCCAAGAACCGGCGGCGGCGCGCGGCGCTGTTCGTCGAGAAGCTCGGACCCAAGGGCGCGACCCGCATTCTCATCGACACGCCGCCCGATCTGCGTGAGCAGTTACTGGCGGCCAACGTCACCGGGATCGACGCGGTGCTCTTTACGCATGATCACGCCGATCATACGCACGGGATCGACGAGGTCCGCGCGCTGGCGCTCGCCGCCCAGCGGCGCATCCCGACTTATATGGACGCGCCGACGAGCATGAGCCTGGAGGCGCGGTTCGCCTACTGCTTCACTGCGCGCCCGGGCTCGTCCTACCCGCCGATCCTGAAGCCGGTGCTGATCAAGGGCGGCGAGCCGTTTTCGGTTTCGGGTGCGGGCGGTGCAATCGACATCCTGCCGCTGCTGCAAACTCACGGCGACATGGCCTCACTCGGCTTTCGCATCGGTGGCCTCGCCTATTCACCCGATGTGAGTGCCATTCCCGAAGCGACGGTGCCGCACTTGCGCGGCCTCGACGTCTGGATCGTCGATGCGCTGCGCTACACGCCGCATCCGAGCCACTTCAGCGTCGATCAGGCCCTGCAGTGGATCGGGCATCTCGCGCCCAAGCGCGCGATCCTCACCCACCTCCACACCGATCTCGACTACAAGAAGCTCAAGGCCTCGCTCGCGGCGCATGTCGAGCCGGCGTTCGATGGCATGGAGATTTTTCTGTAGCATCTGTGAGTTCAGTCAAGCGACTTTTGGTGCGAATGGCTGCCATTGGCGATCTTCCCTGAGGAGGGTGTTGGCGAGCACGACGAGCTTGCGCATGACGGCCGTGATGGCGACCTTTCGGAGCTTTCCGGCGGCA
>JANNSX010000491.1:0-18010 GCA_031403155.1 Hyphomicrobiaceae bacterium | reverse complement strand
GGCGCGCCTCCGGCACGACAACAGGGGGAGGAAAAGGTGCGGCGACCACGGCGCTCGTCGCGGATATGCGCACGTTAGCGATGTCCTTATGGGGGCCTCTTGTGCAGACGGCTGCTCCCACGAGCTCGAATTCGCCGTAGGAGGTGAGTGTGGCGTCATCTTCAATCTCCGCCTCGACTCGCAGATCGCCATTGGCGCTCGCCGAGCGCCGCCGGGTGCTGGTGGCCTGGCTCGGGTTGATCCTTGCCTTCGGCCTGGTTGCCGGCCAGCTCGGGCGGCTTGCGGTCCAAGGTCAGGGTGTGACGATGGCCGCGCCGATCCAATCGATCGGTGCGACGCTCTCGAGGCCCGACATCGTCGACCGGCGCGGGCGGCTGCTCGCGACCGACATTGCCGCACCCTCGATCTTCGCCGATCCGAGCGCCCTCCTCGATCTCGACGAAACGGTCGAATCCCTGGCGAGCGTGCTCAAGGGCCTCGATCAGAGAAAGCTCCGCAAGGAACTCTCCGACCGCACGAAGCACTTCGTCTGGGTCCGCCGCGCCGTGCATCCCAACGACGCCAAGCTCGTGCACGAGCTGGGGCTGCCCGGCGTCTTCCAGCGCGAGGAGCTGCACCGCGTCTATCCGGCGGCCGAGCTGACCGGGCATGTGCTGGGCTTCACCGACATCGACAATCGCGGCCAAGCCGGCGTCGAGCGCATGATCGACGAGAAGGGCCTCGCCGAGCCCGCGGGTCTTGCGTTGACGCGCGCGCGTGCACCCATCGGCCTGTCGCTCGACCTTGCCGTTCAACTCGGCCTCAACGAGGTGCTGAGCGGCGCCATGGCGGACTATCAGGCGACCGGCGCCGCCGGCATCGTCCTCGATGTCGAAACGGGCGAGGTGTTGGCGCAGACCTCGCTGCCGGATTTCGCGGCGGGCCAGGCCAAGGCCGCGCAGGATCCCAAACGCGCCGATCGCATTGCCGGCGGCACTTACGAGCTTGGCTCCGTCTTCAAGACGCTCACCCTCGCCATGGCCTTCGACGCGGGCACCGCGCACGCGGACAAGCAGTATGATGCGACGCGCCCGCTGAAGGTCAGCCGCTTTACGATCGACGACCTGCATCCCGAGCGCCGCTGGCTGACGCCGGAAGAGGTGCTGCTCTACTCCTCCAACATCGGCGCGGCGCAGATGGCGCTGGAGGTGGGCGAGGCCGGGCAGCGCCAGTTCCTGAAGCGGCTCGGGCTGCTCGATCCGCTCACGACGGAGCTGGGTGTGACGCCTGCGCCGCAAGTGCCGAAGCAATGGGGCAAGGCGAGCGTGGTGACCATCTCCTATGGGCACGGTCTGGCGGTGACGCCCTTGCAATTCACCGCCGCGATTGCCGCGATCGCCAATGGCGGCACACGCGTCACGCCGACCTATCTCCGGCGCGACAGGGCGGCCGCCGCTGGTCCGCGCGTGCTCTTGCGCAAGGCGACATCCAAGGAGCTGCTGCGGATCCTCAGCCTCAACGTCACCGATGCGCGCGGCACCGGCGGCCGGGCGAAGGTCAAAGGCTATGCCATCGGCGGCAAGACCGGCACCGCCGACATCGCCGGCCGTGGCGGCTATGGTGGCTCGGGCGTCGTCACCTCCTTCGTCGCCGTCTTCCCGGCTGAGAAGCCGCGCTACGTCACTTATCTGATGCTGTTCGAGCCGAAGGCGACTGACGCCTCGGCGGGTCAGCGCACGGCGGGCATGAATGCGGGACCGGCGACGGGAAAGCTCATCGAGCGCATCGCGCCGTTGTTGGGGCTGGCGCCGGCGCACGACCCCGACGGAACCTGATCTGACGCCAACGCGGATCGGTGCTCGAGTGACAGCCGCCGCATGGCTGGCGCTCGCGAGTCGGGCGGCTTCCGGCCCATCGTCGCCTTGCTTGCTTGCGGCCTGTCCGCATAACTTCGCGGCGAGTTTGACGTTGGCGCGCGACACGCGCTCCGCATTGCGAAAAGGCAATCTCCCATGCAGCTCGGCCTGTTCAGCCTGATGATCCAGCCGGATGCGGCGACGACCCCGCGCCAGGTGCTGGAGAACACGCGGCTGATGGTAGAGGGCGCCGAGCAAGCGGGCTTCGACACGGCCTGGTTCGCCGAGCACCATTTCACGAATTACTCGATCTGCCCCTCGCCGTTGATGATGGCGGCCTACGCGGCGGGCTTCACCTCGCGCATCAAGCTCGGCACGGCGGTGGTGGTGCTGCCATTCTATCACATCCTGCGCGTCGTCGAGGAGATCGGCCTCCTCGACGTGCAGTCGAACGGCCGCGCCGTGATCGGGCTCGGCTACGGCTATCAGCAGCACGAGTTCGACCGCTTCGGCCGGCAGGCGAAGGACAAGGTGGAGCTGGCGCTCGAAGCCTTCGACATCATCGATCAGGCGCTCAAAACCGGCGAGGTGGAGTTCAAGGGCAAGCACTACGATATCCCGAAGTGCCAGCTCTCGATCCGCCCGATGCATGTGCCGGATATCTATGTCACGGGCCTCGAGCCGGTGATCCTCCAGCGTATCGCCAAGTCCGGCTACACGCCCTATTACAGCTACGGCAATGCCGGTATCGACTTCGCCATCTCCACCCGCAAGCATATCGACAACCAGTATCGTATAGCCGGCGTCGATCCAGCGCGGTCGCCGCTCTGCGTCAATCACAGCGTCTTCGTGACCGAGGACAAGGCGCTGGCTCTCAGGGCCACCGAGGGCGTGCGCGAGATCGCCCGCATCGTCAACGCCATGCGCGCGAACAATTTTGCGCTCGATGGATATTTCGTGAAAGCGCCGCCCTACAAGGACGAGCCGCCGCTCGAAACCATGATGAGTAACGTCGCCGTCGGCGATCCTCACCATGTGGCCGAGGTGCTGGTCAACGCCATCAAGGTGCTTGGCACCACGCATCTCGGCTGTTTCATGCTGTACCCGACCGTCACCGGCAAGGAGGCCCGCCGCTCGCTGGACTTGTTTGCGCAGAAGGTCGTGCCGCTGATGGAAAAGGCGCTGGGAAGGCCGTTGGCGGAGGTCAATGCGGAGCGGGAGAGGTGATGGCTAGCCACAAAGGAAATCGTTGCAAGTACCGGCACCTGAAGGGCAGCCTGCCAGTCGCCCACGTCACCTAGCGTTACTTCAACAGCAGCAGCGGACACTCGAGCGTGCGCGCCAAGGTCTTCAGCTCCTGCTCGCGGGCGCGGATCAGCCGGCCGAGATGGGCGATGGCAAAGCCGCTGCCGAAGCGGATGACGGCCTCGGCGAGGATGCCGGCCGAGCCGCGACCGGCGGCGGCGCGTGAGATCAGCGCATGCGCAAACGTCACCGGCAGCGCCGGATGAAGCAGGCGCTCGGCGGCTTCGCGCAGGGCTTCGATGCGCTCCCGCGTATCGGCGACGAGCAACAGAACGATGCCCGGATGATGATCGAGTCGCAGCCGCTCGGCGTATCCCAAGAGCGGCAGGATGCGCGCCGCCTCCTCGACCGCGACGACGATCGGCCCGCGCGAGCGCTGCACCCTGGGCCCCGTGATAAGCACGCCGGCAACCTCGTCCACCTCGTTCAGGATGTGCGAAAGGCGGGCCGCCTCGGTGGCGCTCAAGGACTCGCCCGAGGCAATGAGCGTGCCTGCCTCGAAGGGTCCGGCGATCGGCTCGTCGGCGTCGCCTTCAACGATGGCGAAATCGAGCTCGACGCCGGCCAATCGCGCCAGCTCGCGGAGCTCGCGATGGACGGAGGCCGTTGCTAACCTCAGGTCGTGCTCCAGGCGCTCGCGCGTGAGCTCGCCACCCGGGCGGCCGGTCAGTGTCACTTCGCGGACGCAGGAAAGTGCTGCGACCGACATCAGCTCGCTGCTCTCGAGGAAGACTCCGCAGAGGCGCTTATCGAGCGCTCGCGCGGCGTTCACCGCGGCTTCCAGCGCGAGCCGGCTCGGCGCCGCCGAGCGCAGGCGCAGCACGATTTTCGTTGGTGGTGGCGTGCTCACGAGCTGTTCCTGTCGGTGTCGGACTTGGCGAGGAACTCGTGCCGGGCCATCGCGAAGGAGCGCAACTTCGCCTCGACGCGGCCGTTGATGCTGTCCTTTGGGAACTTCCCGTCTTTCTCGCGCTGGCCGGCTGGAAGGCCCGTCAGGATTTCGATGCCTTCGTCGATGGAGGCGACGGCATGGATGCGGAACTGGCCTTGGCGTGCGGCCTCGACCACATCTTCCCGCAGCATCAAGTGCTGGACGTTCGCCGCCGGGATCAGGACACCCTGCTCGCCGGTCATGCCCTTGAGCTTGCACACATCGAAGAAGCCCTCGATCTTTTCGTTGGCGCCGCCGATCGCCTGCACCTCGCCCAGCTGATTGACCGAGCCGGTGACCGCATAGCCCTGCTTGATGGGGGTCTCGGCGAGCGCCGACAGCAGCGCATAGAGTTCGGCGGAGGAGGCGCTGTCGCCGTCGACGCCGCCATAGGACTGCTCGAAGACGAGGCTCGCCGCCATGGCGAGCGGCACATCCTCGGCGTAGCGGCCGGCCAGATACCCCCACAAGATCATCACGCCCTTTGAGTGGAGCGGACCGCCGAGCTCCACCTCGCGCTCGATGTCGGTCACCTTGCCGGCCCCCAGGCGAACGCGCGCCGTAATTCGGCTCGGACGCCCGAATGCGAAGTTGCCGACCGACAACACGCTGAGCCCGTTGATCTGCCCGACTTTGGAGCCTGCCACGTCGAGTAGCATGATCTCGCGCGCAAAGCCTTCTTGCGTCCGGTCGCGCGCCCTATCGGCCCGCTGGATCTGCTCGTCGACCGCCTGGCTGACGTCGGCGCGCCCGATGACGCTCCGCCCGGCTTCCGCCGCCCAGAAATCCGCCTCCCGCACGATGTCGGCGATCTTGCCGATTTCGATCGACATCTTCTCTGCGTCGTCGGCGATGCGGGAGGCCTGCTCGATGAGGCGGGCGACACCCGAGGCATCGACATGGCGGACGCCGTGCATGGCGACGATCGAGGCAATCATGCGGGCATAGTCGACGAAATTTTTGTCGTTGCGGTCGATCGTCTCGTCGAAATCGGCCTGCACCTTGAAGACGCGCGAGAAGTCGGGATCGGCCTGCATCAGCATGTAGTAGAGCTGCCGGTCGCCGAACAGGATCACTTTCACGTTGAGCGGGATCGGGTCGGGCTGCAGCGACTGCGTCGAGACGAGCCCCATGCTCTCGGCTGGCGCCTCGACGCGGATCTCGCGCGACTTGAGCGCGCGCTTCACCGCCTCGTAGGCGAAGGGGCTGGTCAGGAGCTTCCTCGCATCGAGCAGCAGATAGCCGCCATTGGCGCGATGCAATGCGCCAGGACGGATCAGCAGGAAGTCCGTCAACAGCGCGCCCATGCGCGAGATGTGCTCGATCCGGCCGATGAGATTGCCGTGCGTCGGGTTGATCTCCTCGACGATCGGCGCACCGGGGCTGTCGCGGCCGTTGCCGACCATGACGTTCACCATGTAGCGGCGGAAGCGCACGTCGTGCTCGGCGTCGACGACCTGCGCCACCATCTGGCTCTGCTGCTCATCGTCCTCGCCATGGCCGAGGAACACGCCGACATTGCGGATGAAATCCTTGCGGACGCCGATCAGGTGGGCCTTGACCTCGTCGAGATCGGCGAACTCGTGCTCGACATCGCCGATGGCCTGGCGGACGACGATCTCGGCCATCTCCTCGTTGAGGGCCTGGAGGGCGCCGCGATGGTCCTTCTGGGCCTTCGGCATTTGCTCGAGGACGGCCTCGAGCTCGCGCTGGAGGGTTACGATCTTCGCCTCGAAAGCGTCCTTCACCTCCTGCGCCAGGGTCTCGTAGACCTCTGGCTTGATGACCTTGCCCTCGTGCATCGGGGCCATGGCGAAGCCGGTGGGGGTGCGCAGCAGCGCGACCCCCTCGGCCTTGGCCTTCTCGTTGAGCGAGTCGAATGCCCCTTCCTGGCCGCTGCGGATGCGCTCGTCGATGGCCCGGCGGCGGCTCTGGTACTCATCGCTCTCGAACATGGCGGGGAGGGCGGTTTTGAGCTCCTCGACGGTTTCCACCATCGCCCGGGCGAGGCGCTGCGCGCGGCCCGCCGGCAGGCGGATGGCCTTGGGCTTCTCGGGATCGGTGAAATTGTTGACGTAGACCCAATCGCCCGGCGCGGGCTCGTTTGCCGCTTTCTCCGTCAGATAGGACTGGACGGCCGTGCTCTTGCCGCTCTCCGGGGGCCCAAGAACGAACAGATTGAAATCGCTTTGCCGGATACCGATGCCAAAGCGGATGGCGCGCAGCGCCCGGTCCTGACCGATGAGGCCGCGCACGGGCTCGACCTCGGCGGTCGTCTGGAAGCCGAGCTGCCCCGGGTCGAAGGTGCGGCGCAGCCTCTCGACCGGTACGATGGTCGACTTCGGAGGGTCGCTCTTCTTCGTGCCGCGGTTCTTGAACAACATACCTTGTGCCCTTGGATGAGCTCGTGTGGCGTCGCGCCATAGTTGACCAGTATCGCCGCCCGGTCCCTAGTCAACTACGGCGCGATGAACGCCACACTAAGCCCATGATTTTTCTAGTGGCCCTTATGTCGCGCCAAAATCGAACGGACGCCCGGCATGCATGCGATTTTGGCGCGACGGGCCACTAGTTGCCCGGCGACCTGCTCCTGACTAACGTTCTGGGGCGGGCCGGGCTCGCCAGCAGATTAGAAGAGTGGCCTCGCCTTGGAAAGCCGAAGTGTTGGAGCGGTTGTCATGGTCGTAATCAACACACCACGCGCTTCGCCGCTGATTGATGGCCGCCAGTCGGAGCGGGCGCTCGCCATCTGCCGCGGCACCCGCCGTCTGTTGTCCTCATTCGGCATGGCAAGTCTCACGGAACTCGCGCTCGCCGACGGCCGCCGGGCCGATATCGCGGCGCTCTCATCCGCCGGCGACATCTGGATCGTCGAGATCAAATCTTCGATCGAGGATTTCCGCGCCGACCAGAAATGGCCCGACTATCTCGATTGGAGCGATCGCTTTTTCTTCGCGGTCAACCGCGAATTTCCAATCGACGTGCTGCCGCCCGACACGGGCCTCGTGATCGCCGACGGCTATGGCGCCGAGATCATCCGCCCCGCGCCCGAGAGCCGGTTGGCCGGCGCCCGGCGCAAGGCCGTCACGTTGAGGTTTGCCCAGACGGCGGCCGATCGGCTGCATGTGATGTGGGACCCGGACGGGGGTCCGGCCGGCGGATTGTCTTGAGGCCGGCGTTGGCTACTTCGGTGCCCGCTTGGCGAGGATGCGCTGCAGCGTGCGGCGATGCATGTTGAGCCTTCGCGCCGTTTCCGAGACATTGCGGTTGCAGAGCTCGTAGACGCGCTGGATGTGCTCCCAGCGGACCCGATCCGCCGACATGGGGTTCTCCGGCGGGTCGGCCTTCTGGTCGGCCCGCGCCAGGAGCGCGCTGCAGATGTCGTCGGCATCGGCGGGCTTCGAAAGATAGTCGACGGCGCCGATCTTCACGGCGGTCACGGCAGTCGCGATGTTGCCGTAGCCGGTCAGCACCACGGCCCTGGCTTCCGGACGCGCCCGTGACAGCTCCTCGATGACGTCGAGGCCGTTGCCGTCCTCGAGCCGCATGTCGACGACCGCGAAGGCCGGCGCTTTCTCGCGGATCATGGTGTGGGCCTCGGCGATTGAGGAGGCCATGCGCACATCGAACCCTCTCTGCTCCATGGCGCGCCCGAGGCGCGTCAGGAACGGCTTGTCGTCGTCGACGAGAAGCAGGGTGTGGTCGGCCGGCAGATCGGCAATCGGGGTCACTTCACTCACGCGATCCTCCTGTTGCGCTGCATCATAGCCAAGGCAGGGCCCGATGGCCAAGGGGGGCTCGTTAACCAAGACCGATCGAGGGTTCAATCCGGCGGTGACGAAGTCTCCGCTGGGGCGGCGGGTCCCTCGGCGCGCTGCTCGAAGACCGCGCGTGGCCAGGAGATACGCACCATGGCGCCCGTCGTCGGCGGTTTCCGGTTGGCAAGCGTGATCTGGGCGCCGGAGCGCTCGAGCAGCGTCTTGGCGATGAAGAAGCCGAGGCCCAGGCCGCCGCCCTCTTGCTTTTCATTTGCTTTTCGCTCGCCGAGCGGCCGGGTGGTCACGTAAGGGTCGCCGAGCGAGCCGAGTAGATGCGGTGGAAAGCCGGGGCCGTCGTCGCAGACCACGATCGTTACCCGCTCGGCATCCCACTCGGCCAGGATGTCGACGCTGTCCTGGGCGAAGTCGACGGCGTTCTCGACGATGTTCGTCAGGGCATGCAGCGTGCCCGGCCGGCGCTGGCCGATCGGCTCCTCGATAGCATCGCCGGCTGCGCCCTTGGCCGGGCGCGAGCGGAAGTCGATGACCTTTTCGAAGACGAGAAAGGGCTCGATCGCCTCCTCGATCAGGTGGGAGACCGGTAGGTAGCGGTGCAGCGGATCGCCTTCTTCGGAGCGCGCCGTCAGTGTCTTCAGAATCTCGCGGCAGCGCTGGGCCTGGCTCTTGAGGAGCGCGATGTCTTCGCCGAGGGGCGTTTTCGGATCAACTTGCTTGAAGAGCTCGGATGCAACCACGGTGATGGTCGCGAGCGGCGTGCCGAGCTCATGGGCGGCGGCGGCGGCGAGGCCGTCGAGCGCATGCAGCTGCTGTTCGCGCGCCAAGACGTGCTCGGTCGCCGCCAGCGCCTCCGACATCTGTCGCGCCTCGCGGGCGAGCCGCCGCGCATAGAGACCCATGAAGACGAGACTGCACAGAATAGAGAACCACATGCCGAGCCGGTAGAGCATCGGCAACTCGAAGGTGACGCCCGGATGCCAGGGCAGCGGCTCGTGATGGTTCACCAGCAGGGCGGAGACGCCAAGCGTGGTGATGCCGATGACGATGTTGCTCTCGTTCGGCAGCGTCGCGGCCGAGACGGTCAATGGAGCGACGAGCAGGAAGGCGAAGGGGTTCTCGAGGCCGCCGGTCAAGTAAAGCAGCAGGCCGAGTTGGAGTACGTCGTAGGTGAGGAGAATGGTCGCGAACGGCATCGAGAGGCGATGGCGCGAGGGATAGCGGAGTTGGAGGAACAGGTTGACCAGCGCCGACATCGCAACGATGGCGACGCACCAGCCGAGCGGCAGATCAAAGCCGGCGAGATAGTAGGTTCCGAGCAGCGTCACGATCTGGCCAGCGACCGCGATCCATCGGAGGCGGGCGATCGTCTGGAGCCGGAGGCGGCTCGGTGCGGTGCTGAAAAGCGTTTCGGCCATTCTATCCTGGTAGCGGTCGGCGCCCAATGGCCGGATGCGACACCATCGCGGCCGGCACGACGGCTTGTAGTCTTGTCTTACCGGGTGGGGGCGATCATGGATAGGCCATGCGGTTAAAGCTCATCGCCATTATTGCCGTGGCTTTCCTGGCGGGAGGCGCGCTGGCCTTTGCGCTTCGGGGCGAGGGACCAAAGCCGGTGAGTGTTGGCACCGCCGCGATTGGTGGTCCGTTCTCGCTAACGAATCATCTGGGCCAGCGGGTAACCGAAAAGGACTTCGCCGGCCGTTATCTGCTGGTGTTTTTCGGTTTCACGAACTGCCCCGACGTTTGCCCGGCCGGTCTCCAGGTGATGTCCGCCGCACTGGATAAGCTCGGGGCCAAGGCCGATGGCGTGATGCCGATTTTTGTCACCGTCGATCCCGCGCGGGATACGCCCGAGGTCATGAAAGCATATGCTTCCGCCTTTCACCCAAGGCTCGTCGGACTCACGGGCACTGAGGCCGAAATCCAGGCTATGTCAAAGACCTACCGGGTCTACGCCAAGCGCGTCGATGACCCCGGCAGCCCGGACGGCTACACCATGGATCACAGCGGGTTCATCTATCTGATGGACCAGGCCGGGGCGTACCTGTCGCACTTCAGCAACAGCGCAAACCCCGACGAAATCGCCAACCGAATCGCTGCGCTCGACTGAGCCGAATCGATGTTGGCTCCCGGCCGAGCCGGCCTGTGGATATCCATTGGCGAATCGGTGGGTAACTGCTAGCGTGCAGGGGGAATAATTCAGCGGATTCAAGCCGATCCTCAACGACGGCACGAGCGTGCTGCGTATCTGCCAGTATTGTCTTGTTAAATCGCGGAAGCGGGGACAGACGGGCGATGCTCTATCACTGGTTCGAGCTCGGTCAGGCGGCCTGCAGACCCGCCCGTGTGGCCGCCGACACATGCCGTCTGTTGCTCAATAACCCCTTCAATCCCGTCGGCCACACAGCCTTCGGACGCAATGTCAACGCGGCCTGCGAGGTCTTCGAGCGCACAACGCGCCGCTACGGCCGGCCAACATTCGGCATTCATGAAACGGCAGTCGACGGCACGACGGTCGCGGTGCGCGAGGAGGTGCTGCTCGAGCGCCCCTTTTGCCGTCTCGTCCGTTTCGAGCGCGAGATCGACGATGCAGTGTCGCGCTCGCAGCCGCGCGTGCTGATCGTCGCGCCGATGTCCGGGCACTTCTCGACGCTGCTCCGTGGCACGGTGAAGGCGCTGCTGCCGCACGCCGATGTCGCCATCACCGACTGGCAGGACGCGCGCGGCGTCCCCTATTCGGCCGGTCCCTTTGATCTCGCGACTTACACCGATTACATGATCGACATGCTGCGTCTCTTCGAAGGCGACGTACATGTGCTGGCGGTCTGCCAGCCTTCGGTGCCGGTGCTGGCCGCCGTGTCGCTCATGGAGGAGGCCGGCGATCCCGACGTACCGCTCTCCATGACGCTGATGGGGGGCCCCGTCGATACGCGCATCAATCCGACGGCCGTCAACCGGCTTGCGGAAGAGCGCGGGATCGACTGGTTCGAGCGCTCGGTGGTGACGAGCGTGCCGTGGGTTCACGCCGGGCGCGGGCGCCCGGTCTATCCTGGGTTCCTGCAGCTCTCGGGCTTCATGACGATGAACCTCGATCGTCACATCCGCGCGCACAAGGATCTGTTCCTGCATCTCGTGCGAGGTGATGGCGATTCCGCGCTCAAGCACAAGGAATTCTACGACGAGTATCTGGCGGTCATGGATCTCGCGGCGGAGTTCTTTCTTCAGACGGTCGATACCGTCTTTATCCGGCACGCACTCCCCAAGGGCCTGATGACCCATCGCGGCCAGCCCATCGACGCACGGGCCATCCGGCGTGTCGCGCTGATGACCATAGAAGGCGAGAAGGACGACATCACCGGCGTCGGCCAATGCCATGCCGCGCATGTGCTCTGCGGTTCGCTCGACAACGCCAAGCGCCGGCATCGCGAGCAGATGGGCGTCGGCCACTACGGCATCTTCAACGGCTCGCGCTTCAGCGCCGAGATTTTGCCCGACATGCTCGATTTCATCCGCCAGAACGATCGGCGTGCGGGCGATGCGCCGGTCGCCGGCATATCCGGCTGGCGGGCCGAGCCGGCCGATACGGGGCCGCCGATGGTCACATAGAGTGCTTCCGGAAAAGTGCGAAGCGGTTTTCCGAAAAGAAGCACGACAAGCCAAGTAAGGGCGGCACGAAATCAGCCGCGTTGAAACTATGGTTCGTAACGGACCGCCAACAAGAAACGTCAGAATGGGAAGTCGACATGCGGCGCAATCTGAAGTCTCGCAAACCCAGGGAGCAGAATCTCAAAGTCGCGGGGCTTGCCGAGCCGATCGTCGTGAAGCGGCATCCGGGCGCGCGGCGGCTGACGCTGCGTGTCTCGCACACGCGGCGCGAGATCGTTCTCACGATGCCGAGCTTCTCCAACCTGTCGGAGGCCGGCCGCTTCGTCTCGGAACATATGGGTTGGTTGAAGCGGCGCCTCGAGGCCGTGCCGCAGCCTGTCGCCTTCGCGAACGGTATTATATTGCCGTACAAAGGTGATCCGCACCTCGTCTGTTTTCTAGGCCCGACAAGACATCGCCGCGTCGCCTGGATCGAAGGGACGCGCGCGGCCAAGGAGGCGCAGCGTCTCGCCGACGAGGAGGGTGTTCCGCCGTCGCGCCGCCGTCCGCTCGACCGCTATCTACCGGTGATCTACGTGACGGGCGAGGAGGCGCACGCGCCGCGCCGGCTGCGCGATTGGCTGACCGAGCGGGCCCGCGAGACGCTGGTCGCCCGCGTCGCCTTCCATGCCGAGCGGCTCTCGCTGAAACCGCGCCGGATCGTCATCCGCGACCAGTCGAGCCGCTGGGGTTCCTGCTCATCCTCGCGGGTGCTGTCATTCTCCTGGCGGCTGGTGCTGGCACCGCCGCCGATCCTCGACTATGTGGCGGCCCACGAGGTGGCGCATCTCAAAGAGATGAACCACGGCCCCCGGTTCTGGCAGACGGTCGAGCGCACCTTGCCGCGCATGGAGGAGGCCCGCCTCTGGCTGCACCGCAACGGCGTCGAACTGCACCGCTACGGGCCGGGGGACTAACCTACCAGAAACCGTTGAACAGATCGGCCAGCGTGTTCGAGGCTTCGCGGGGCGGAGTCTGAGGCGCCAGCGCCAGCTCTTTCCGCGGCGCCACCACTTCCCTCAGCGGCACATCTTCCCCACGCGCCATCTCCTGCCCGAGCGGCTCCGGGCGCGTCCATGTGGGAAGTGGCTCGGTTTGGATGTCCGCGTGCGCCGCGAGCATCACCTCGCGCCAGATCTTGGCCGGTAGCCCGCCACCCATCACCTTGCGCATCGGGCTGTTGTCATCGTTGCCGACCCACACGCCCGCCGTCAGCGCCGACGAGTAGCCGATGAACCAGGCGTCGCGATAGGACTGGGTCGTGCCGGTTTTGCCGGCGAGATCGAGACCATCGATTTGGGCCCGCATCGCCGTGCCTTCGGTGATGACCGCGCGGAGCATGTCGTTCATTTCGCCGAGGACGTCCTCGCGGATGACCTGCCTCGGCTTTGCGGTCCTATGGCGGTAGAGCACCTTGCCTCTTGCGGTGACGATCCGGCTGACGATGAAGGGCTCGGCTTTGCGTCCGCCATTGGCAAACGGCACGAAGGCCGAGGTGAGCTCGAGTGGCGTTACAACGGCCGTGCCGAGCGCGAGAGAGGCATCGCGACCGAGCTTCGAAGTGATCCCGAGCCGGCGCGCCGTCTTGATGACGTTGGCGGGCCCTGCTGCCAGCATCAGGCGGATGGCCGGCGTGTTGATGGAATGGGCCAGCGCCTCGCGCATCGAGATCCGGCCGCGATACTTGCCGTCGTGATTTTCGGGTTTCCACGAGCCGACGCGGATCGGCGCATCGTTGATTTGGGCGTCTGGCGTATCGCCGAGCTCGAGCGCCGTGAGGTAGACGAAGGGCTTGAAGGCCGAGCCCGCCTGGCGCTTGGCCTTGACGGCGCGATTGAACGGGCTTTCAGCGTGGTCGCGGCCGCCGATGAGGGCGCGGATCGCGCCCTTGCCGTCGAGGAGGACGACGGCGGCCTGGCTGGCGTCGAGCTTGCTGCCCTCGCCGGCCATGACGGTCTCGACGGCCTCGGCCGCCACCCGCTGTACATCCCGGTCGAGCGTCGTCTCGACGACGATGTGCTCGCCAGCCGGGGCGACGAGTTCCGGTAATTGCTCGTAGATCCAATCGATCGCGTGACCCGCGCCGATCTCGGAGGCGAGTGTCGTCGTATCGCGCAGGCCCATCGACTTCTTCTTGGCCTTGCCGAGGAGATGGCGGTCGAGCATGCCGGCCGCCGCCATCCCCACGAGTACATCCTCGGAGCGCTGGCGCGCGAGGTTGCGATCGTTTGTCGGCGCAAAGCGGCTCGGCGCCTTGAGTAGTCCGGCGATCAAGGCCGACTGGCGGAGCGTCAGCTCCTCCGGCTGCTTGTCGAAATAGGTTTCCGACGCGGCGGCGATGCCGTAAGCGCCGGAGCCGAAGTAAACGCGGTTGAGGTAGAGTTCGAGAATCTCATCCTTGGTCAGCCGCCATTCGAGCGCGAGTGCGATCAGCGCCTCGTCCACCTTTCGGGCGAGTGTGCGATCGGGCGACAGGTAGAGGTTTTTCGCCAGCTGCTGGGTGATCGTCGATCCGCCCTGGACGACCGCGCCCGCCCGCCAGTTCGTGGTGACGGCGCGCGCCAGGCCGATCGGATCGACCCCGAGGTGATAGTAGAAACGGCGATCCTCGGTCGCGAGCACGGCATCGATCAGATGTTGTGGCATGCGATCGATGGCGACATAGCGGGCGGTCGCGCCACGCGAGGCGAGCAGCGTGCCGTCGGAAGCCAGGATATCGATCCGCTGGGTATCGCCGGGGACGGTGCCAATGGCGGGCAAATCGAGCGATTGCACTTTGTGCGCGACGGCGAGGCCGAGCGGTACGAGCGCCAGCAACGGCAGCACGAGAAGTGCCACAGCGGCCCGCCGCCAGACCGGCCGTTTGCTGGTCCGGCCACGACGCGCATTCGAGGTGCGCGATTTGCCGGACACGCCGGTCCGCTTCACGGCGGAGGGCTTGCGCCTGCGCGAGCTACTCATTTACCTGCCAACCAACCGGACAACGCAACGCGCCGCTCCCCGCGACGTGCCCGAACGCTAAGCGCTCATGCTTAACGGCGCGTAAATTTGGCCGACTACGGGTTCTTGTACCGGTTGCGCAGCGTCTGATCGACCTTGTCGAGAAGGCCCGAGGCGGTGATGCCGGGTTGGAATCCGGTGCCGGTGTTGACCGTCACGGGCGGCGGCTTGATGACGACTGGGGTCATCGGCACCATCATCTGCTGGCTCGCCTTTTCGATGGTGGCGAGGCGGTTCGAGATGACGCTCAAGTCGCCCGAATTGTTGAGGCGCCACTCGTCGATCGCGGTCGAGAGCGTCTGCTGGGCGTGACCCAAGGCGACGAGCGCCTTGCGGATCTGCTCGAGCTCGTTGTCGAGCGTCTGGTGGATGTTGAGCACGCTGTCGCCCTGGCCCGCGAGCAACTCCTCGAAGGAGCGGATGCGCTCGATGGTTTCGGGATCGTAGCCGCCTCCACCGGCGAGCTGAATGCCGCCGACGCGCTCGACAAGCGTGCGGGTCTGGCCTTCGAGCAGACGCTCGACCGACTTCATGCGGTCGCCAACGAGGCCTTCGATCCGCTGCATGTCGAGACGTTGCGCATCCATGTTCTTCTGGACGACCTTGACGTGCTCGTCGAGGAGCGAATGGACGCTCGAGCCGTCGAGCGGGTCGCCCGTCATCAGGTCCTCGACGAGGGTGAGGCGCTCGCCGAGCTTACCGAGGCCCTGGGTCATCGAGGTGAGCTGCGTTTCGAGCAGCTTCTCGAAGGTCCTGAAGCGCTCGACGAGGCCGGTATCGATCCGCTGCATGGCGGCGATACGCTCATCGATGGCGGTGGTGACCTGTTTGCCACCGTTCTGCGCCGGCAGGCCTTCCGTCAGCATGCGCTGGAGGGCGGCGGTGTCGGTGCGCTGAGCGGTGACAGCCTCGGCGATCGAGCGGACACGCTCGGCCATCGAGTAGCGGTCACCGGCAACGGAGGTGTCGCCGGCGAGCGAAGAAACCGCGCGCTCGAGTTGGCTCAATCTCAGGTCGATGGCGTTCTGAACCGCGATGCCCTGGCTCGCCTGGCTCGTCTTGATGTCGGCGGCGAGCAATCTCACCTCGCGCATCTCGGAGGTGTAGCGCTCCATGGCCGAGCGCATCTCGAGCATCGGATCGGGTGCGGCCTCGAGATCGCCGGCGGCATGCTTGCGGATCAGCCGGACGGCGCGCGAGCGGGGATCGTACTTCAACAGCGCATCGAGCACATCGCGCACGCCCGTCGCTTTCTCGTCGCGGTGGCTGGCGCCGGCGGCGGCGAGAAACATGACGGTATTGAAGTCGCGCGAGGCCTTGAGCTGGCCGAGCTGCACGTTGTTCTCGACCGGGATCTCGCTCGCCAGCACCTGCGCGCTTTCGCGGCGGAGCGCCTCGACATGGATGCCGCGATCCTCGAGCACGGTGGCCGCGGGCAAAACCCGCGCCATCGCATGCACGAGATGCTCGAGCATGACCTCGCGGGCGCCGTGCGCGCGGGCGACCTCGTGGGCGTGATGGCAGCAGGCCAGCACGATGTCGTCCTCGTTGAGGTAGGCCGGGCGATAGGTCATGGTCGTGCGCTTGGCGAGGCCGGCGCCGATCGGGTAGACCGGCGCATCGAACTCGGTAGCGTCCAGCGCCGGATTGGTCAGTTCGAAACCACGATGGGCGTTGCGGCTGTTCGGCAGCGAGACGCCAAACTCTTCGACTTTGCTCACTAGAGGCACTCCTTCACGCCGAACAAAACTCCGCCCTCGCCCTCCAGCCCCCTGGTGGCCGGACCCTAGAGTGCTTCCGGAAAAGTGCGAAGCGGTTTTCCGATAAGAAGCACGGCAAAACAAAGGCCTAGGCGGTTCGAATGTTTCAACCAAGACCGGAAACACCCTAGCCGAGGAACGGGTGCAAGGGAACACCCTTGCCGCCCCGGGAACCTGAGTAAATCCACCAACGCGTTAATCTAATTGGCGAAATCGCGGTCGGCACACGGCCGGCGGTTAGTGTCTCAATTTGAAATCTGAGGCTGCTGTTTCTTGTATTTTGGCGGACGACCCGGCTTCGGCGCCTCAGCGTCCATTATGGCAATCAGCTCTTCCCAAGACCAGAGCCGGGTCGTCAGGCTTGCGGCCATGGCAAGGACTGTGACCAAAATTGACAGATATTTGACTGTAGTGATAAATTTTGGCAGCAGCGTGTGTGACGTAGTCATAGTTGGCCGGCTTGGTGACCGATCTTGCCAGCCGGGTGACCAAGACTGCTATGAATATCCGATTTGTGACCGAAACAGCCATGTTGGCGACCGAGAACGGCAAATGAGCATGGACAGTGAGCAATCTTGGCGCCCCCCAATGGTGACGACATTTAAGGGCGTGCCACTTCCTGAAGCAGGAGTTCTTGCGGGCTACAGCGCCCTCATTGACCGATACGACATCGCCATCCCCCTCCCTTCAGCCCTGTACGCTATCGGCACGCGACGCAATCCGAAGTCGTCTGACGCCTGGCAACTGCTCACTAGTCGCCAAAGTGTGCCCCAAAATCTGGGTGACCATCTTGAATTTGCTCTGAAAAATGAGGGCGTAAACTTATTGGCTCTCAAGGTTGTTTTCAGCAAAGTGCCAAAAACAGCGTTGGAATCTTGGATTAGTAAGACGCCAGGAGGGGCAAATACTCGCCGCGTTTGGTTCTTATATGAATGGCTTTCAGACAAAACACTTGACGTGCCTCCGGTGCCAAAAATACGAGCCGTTCCAGTGATTGACCGAGCCAAACAATTCGGGTTGGAGGGAGGTGATCGGTCGGCTCGACATAGTGTTATTGATAATCTTCCTGGCACAAAAGACTTTTGCCCTCTCGTCCGTCGCACTCCAAAACTTGACGTATTCGAAGAGCGTGGCTTCGACCAATTGGCACGCGAAGTTGTCGGGAGAACGCATCCAGACGTCATTGCTCGGGCCGCCGCATTTCTTGTTCTTAAGGACAGCAAGTCGTCATTTTTCATCGAAAGCGAAAGGCCGACTCATAAGCTCGCCGCCAGATGGGCGCGAGCTATCTCTGAGGCAGGACTACACGCACTTACGATTGAGGAATTGGTGCGACTACAAGGACTTGTGCTCGCTGATGCCCGCTTTGTTCGACATGGACTGCGCGAGAAAGGCGGATTTGTCGGCGTTCACGACCGAATCAATAGGGAGCCGCTTCCTGAACATATCAGCGCGCGGTGGGACGATCTCAATAGCCTTATGAGAGGACTCGTCGCGTATTCCAATAGAGCTAAAGTTAACAAAGTTGATGCTGTCACCACGGCTGCCGCAATTGCGTTCGGCTTCGTTTACATTCATCCGTTTGAGGATGGGAACGGTAGAATACATCGGTGGTTGTTCGTAAGCGGTGTCCCGACCCCACGTTTCGGGGCGGCCCGGGCGGTGGCTTAATGCCGTCCCATGAGCGATCGATTTGACCATACGCATGAGCGTAAGCTTGAAAGCAAGGCCGACGAGGCCGATGGCGCGGGCGTCCCC
>JANNSX010000490.1:0-11719 GCA_031403155.1 Hyphomicrobiaceae bacterium | reverse complement strand
GCTCGACGATAGTAGTGCCATATGTCACATCATCGTCGCATACTGCGGCTTGTACAATAGAGAATTCCAGCTTTCGCAGTTTCATCACGAGAGAGCTTGCGCACTCAATCCGAACGATGCGTATGTGGCGACGCACATGGGGTATTTTCTTGCTTACACCGGACGCGCGGCTGAAAGCAGCATCTGGTTTGAGAAGGGCTTGAGGCTCAATCCCTTTCCTCCAACCTGGTACGCCGTATTCGCGGGACACGCGGCCTATGTGGATCGCCGATACGCGGACGCTGTCAGGAGCTTTGATGCCCCGACGGAGTACGTCAAGTCCTTGATGTATCTCGCCGCCGCCCTCGGCCAGCTCGGCCGCATCGCCGAGGCCCGCGCAATCCTCGACAAGTACGCCCGCCTCAAGCCCGACATCCCGATCATCAAGTTCGCAGAAGCCGAGCCCTACCAAAATCCGGCCGACACCGCGCATCTGATCGATGGCCTCCGAAAGGCTGGCCTCGAGGTTTGAACAACCCGGCGAGACTTCGATCGCGCGAGGTCTACCAGCACGTCCATCGTCCTCCCTGGTCGTAGGCGTCGACCGCCGCGAACGTGATCCCCCGACTACGGACATCGTCAGACGGCGCTCGGTCGGCGCCAGGTCGGTAGCTCCCGATGTCGGCTTGTGGGACATGCGACTTTGTGCAACGCACCGTCCAAGTAGAGTGATTGTGTCGTTCCTGGCCCTTCTCGATGATGAGAACGGAAGCGGTCTCGGGTGGTAAGCCGCCATCGGGCCTCAGACAGCTATGGATCTCATATTTTGCGTTGCACAGTGAAGCTCATCACTCGGCTTAGCCAGATGCAACACATTTGTTGCGCACCGGCACAGAGTCCGGTTGGGGTCAAACTGCACGATCAGGCGACTGACTTTCCAGCGACGCGGATGGGCCGAAAGCGGTCACCAGCCATGGAAAGCGACAGCCGGTATGATGCGCTGCACCGATTTTTGTCGGGACGACCATCGCGTGGCTATGCACCAAAAGCACATACTCTCTGATCGTCCGTAAGCGTCTTGTTCCGCACATGGCCCTCAGCGAAAACCAGAACGAAAAGGGTCTCGGAGGTTGAGCGGACATTCGCGTTGCGCTTGCCATCAACGGGTAGTTGTTGCGGCGCACTACATGCCGAGCTCTCCGCTCGCACTCAGTGCAACATGCATGTTGCGCCTCGGCACGAGGACCGCTTGGGGTCAATAGCCACGGCCGGCGACCGTTACAATGCCTCGATGGCCACGCTCGGTCTAGGCCTATGAGCGGACGCTCTCTCTTGTTTCGTGCTGTCGTGCAATCCGAGCACTTTCGAGTCGGGAAGGTCTACGCAGCAGCCTCTAAGCTCGTGATCAACGAGCCTACCGCGCCCTCGGCTTCGCCGACGCGCGCGTCAAGCGCCGGTCGCCACCGCCTCGACACCGCCTCGCGCTTGACCCGCGCGGTCGGGCGCGCACGACCGGTCGTCGTGCCGGCTCCGGAAAAGACTGCCTCACCAGAAAAGACACCCAAACGACAAGGTCAATCGACACCGACCAACGACACGTCCTCGAAAACACTCCGACAAGGTTGCCGTTGCCACCATCATCTTCGCGGCTGCAATCTCCGCTCGATGTTGCACAGCCGCTGCAGAAAGGTGTGGCGCCACAAGAGAGCGTGACGCGCTCTCGCGAGCGGAGCCGTGCCGTCTCCGCCCTGCGGGCTTCGATCGCTGGCGCGAGCGAGTGCGGCGCGGCGATCAAGGTGCGAGGGTATAGCGCGACAATCTGGGTGAGAACCTCACCTTGATTGTCGCGTCGCAGAGGGCGTTCTCACCCAGATTGTCGCGCTATAAGCGAGCATAAAAGAGAGCCGCCGGTTTGCGCCGACGGCTCGTGAGGTGGCATCGCCCAGGGCGATGCGGTTCCTACTTCTTGTACTTGGGCTTCTCGATCTGCTTGGGCTTCTCCTCGTCATCGTCCTCCTTGTAGGTGCGGAGCACGAGCTTGCCGTCAATCGGCAAGGCCTGGAGAAGAAGGTTGAAACCCTCGCCGTCCTCGTGGCGGAACGCCACACCGAGGCTCAACCAAAAGTCATCCTTTCCTTCGCGTTTGATGACGGTGTAGGCGCGATATGCCGGTTTGGACATGGGGTCCTCCGTTTAAGGATTTAGTTGCTGAACGTGCGGATCACGAGCAGCTGGCGAGGCGCCACGAGAGGCGCGGCCGTTAGCTGATCGCGAGAGTGGAGAGCCTCGACACTCTATAGTTTGTATGCTGATCGTGCAAGCAGTTGCGTATAGATGTATGCTGACTATGTTTATCCGGCAGTCTTCACACTGACACATATAGATGTATACTGTACGTCTATGGCCGTAACAACATTCGACACCTACAAGGCCGTTGCCCTACTGCAAAAGCACGGCCTGCCGAAGGACGCCGCCGAGGGCATCACCGAGTTGCTGAAGCATGTCACCGAGGACAGCATGGTCACCAAGGCCGACCTGGATCTCGCGCTTCACAAGCAAACGGTCAGCCTCATCAAATGGCAGACTGGAGTGCTCATCGGTCACGCCGTCGCCACCGCCGCCTTGACCGTTGCTCTGATCCAGCTACTTGCACGATGAACTGCGATAAGTGCGGCAGGCCTCACCGCTTCCACAGCCCCTAGAAGCGGCTGCCGGCAACGCGCGTGTAGTGCACCGTATGGCGCGGGTCGCGATGCCCGAGATAATCCTGCATGGTTCGCAGATCCGTTCCCTGATCGGCCAGGTAGTAGCCGCACGAGTGCCGGAGCATGTGCGGATGCACGCGACCGAGCTTGGCTTGCTCGCCGGCAACACGGATCAGATAGTTGACGACACCGCGCGTCATCGGCTGGCCCCGCTCCGAAAGGAAGAGCCACGGCAAGCGATCCTCGCGCGTTGCGAGGTAGCGCTTGATCGCGCGGAGCTCGTCGCCGGCGATCGGGTGCTCGACCGAGAGCGAATTTTTCAGACGCTCGACCCAGAGCCGCGCGCCCGCCAGGTTGAGGTGATCGCGACGCAAGCGGATGGCTTCGGTGTCGCTCAGACCGTGCCGGTACATCATGAGGAGCAGCAGATGATCGCGCGTCCCGTGCCGGCCGCGCTTGCTCGCCTCAAGCAAGCGATCCATCTCCGCCTCATTGAGAAAATTCTTGCCGCGCTCGTGCGCGTCGGTGGTAGCGTCGCCGGAGCGTCGCCCAACCCCACTTTGCACATTTCGCCGCTTGGCCACCGCTTTTCGTCGCCCCGAAAACCCGCGTCGCATATAGAGCGAGTATAGCACACTTTGCACAAAATGTACCTTTTGTGCAAAGTTGGCGCGCCCGTTGGGAAACCGCTTTTCCGCGCCGGCGCAACGGCGGTGTCAAACGCCATCGGGACATGCAAGGCTCAGGTCACGGTCGTCAGCCTTGGGCCACTCGCGTCGATTGCACAACGGCGCCGTCGCGGCAGCTGTACCCCCATATGGCCGACGGTCTGCTGCGCCGTAGCGAAACGTCGAAGAGGGCCAAGAGGGAGCGAAGCCGCAACTTGTGGTGATACCAATCCGAGCGTCGGCAATGCAGAGAAAGCAGTCGTTGATACCCAACATAACTCGTAACTGGGTCGTGCAAATCGCCAGGCTGCTCACCATTCGAGAGCAGTCATATTGGCGGACTGCAATTATGTGCCTAGACCAGCAACGCGGGGGCAGAACCAACAAGTAGCCGGTTCTGATCATAGATCTGCATTGATCTGTGAACTGATCGCATCGATTGCGCGCCGGGCGGTATCGGACAGCTCGTGTGGACTCACCTCGTTCCTGGCAACAAGATCCGCGAGAGCCAAACCATCATGGGCGGCATACTCGGCAAGGCTCGAGATCTACCCCAACGGATGCAGACACGCATGCGCACGGTTGTTGCCCGCCTCGACGAGCGGTGGCGGACTTTGCCGGCATTCGGCACGCGCCCGAGCGCAGCGTGGCGCGAAGGCACAACCGGGCGGCGGATTGAGTGTGCTCGGCAGCTCGCCCGTCACCGGTTTCAAACGCCCGCGATGGCTCGGATCGATCGAGGGCACGGAATCGAGCAAGGCCTGCGTGTAGGGATGCTTTGGCCGCGCAAAAACCTCGGCGACCGGTCCGGTCTCGACGACGCGGCCGAGATACATGATCAGCACCTTGTCGGCGACGCTCTCGACCGTGGCGAGGTTGTGCGAGATGAAGAGGTAGCTGAGGCCCAGCCGCTTCTGCAGATCCTGCAGCAGGTTCAGCACCTGCGCCTGCACCGAGACGTCGAGCGCGGCGGTCGGCTCATCGAGGATGAGGAGCTTGGGCTCGAGCGCAATGGCCCGGGCAATAGCAATGCGCTGGCGCTGGCCGCCGGAAAACTCGTGGGGAAAACGCTTCAGATGCTCCGGCCCCATGCCAACCTCGCCCAGGTGCCGGACCACACGCTCGGTCAGCGCCTTGCCCGAGAGGCCGTAGGCCGTAATGAGCGGCTCGCCCACGATCTCGCGGATGCGCATCCTGGGATCGAGCGAGGAATAGGGATTCTGGAAGACGATCGAGAGCCGCTGCCGCCAGGCTTTATCACCGCCCGCCGCCAGATCGGCGCCTTCAAAGAGCACGCGTCCGCCATCGGGATCGATCAATCGCAAGAGGGAGAGCGCGACCGTCGTCTTGCCGCAGCCGGATTCGCCGACGAGGGCGACGGTCTCACCGCGCGCCACCTCGAAACTCACGCCATCGACCGCCTTGACGATGCCATGGCGCGTCTTGAAGCGCTTCGACAATCCATCGACGGACAGTAGTGCCGTCATGCGCGCGCTCCTGCCGCCTGGGCGGCGGAAACACCGATCGGATGATGGCAGGCGACCGCCCGGCCGTTCGCGGCCACCGCGGAGGCAGGGGCACTTTGGGAGCAGATCGATGTCACCGATGGACAGCGCGGATGAAACGCGCAGCCGGGCGGCGGATTGGACATGTTGGGCACAGTGCCTGGAATTTGCGTCAGCGCGACGCGGCCGCGGCCGAGCATCGGTACGGCTTTCAAGAGGTTCGCCGTGTAGGGATGGGCCGGGGTGCCGAAGAGCTGATCGGTCGTCCCCTGCTCGACGATACGGCCGGCATACATGACCGAGAGCCGGTCGCAGAGGCTGCCGACGACGCCGAGGTCGTGCGTGATGAAGAGGACCGTCAAGCCACGCTCGCGCGCCAGATCGCGGAGCAGCACGATCACCTGCGCCTGGATCGTGACGTCGAGCGCGGTGGTCGGCTCATCCGCAATGAGTAGCTCCGGCTCGCAGGCGAGCGCCATGGCGATCATGGCGCGCTGCAGCTGGCCGCCGGAGACCTGATGCGGGTATTTCTGCAGCGCCATGTTGGGATCCGCGATCCGCACCGCATGGAGCGCATCGCGTGCGGCGCGCTCGGCCTCGCCGCGATCGATCTGGCGGACATTGGCGATGGCGTCCACCAGCTGGCGGCCGATGGTGAAGAACGGGTTCAGGGCCTTGCCGGGGTTCTGGAAGATCATGGCGGCTTTCTTGCCGCGCCGGCGCTGGTTCACCGCCTCCGGCGCGCCGACGATCTCCTCGCCACCGAGCAGGATGCTCCCCTTGACGCGGCCCGGCGGCGGCACGAGATCGAGCACAGCCAGCGCCGTCATCGACTTGCCGGAACCCGATTCGCCGACGAGGCCCATGACCTCGCCGCGCTCAACCGAGAGGTTGACGCCGCGCACGGCCTTGACGGTGCGCTCGAGACCCGGAAAGTCGATCGAGAGATTCTTGATCTCGAGGAGTGGGGCCGTCATACGGCGCCTACGACGACATGGACCACTTGCAGGGGCGGCCGGCGATCACCCCTCTTCATTGTTTTCCCGAGCCTCGAGAGCGGCGACCGCCGGTCGCCCCCAAAGTTCTCGCGCATCCGTCCAGCCCCCCGCATCAGTGGTTCGATGTCTGTTTAGGGTCGAGAATATCGCGGATGCCGTCGCCGATGAGATTGACGGCGAGCACGGTGACGAAGATCGCAAGGCCCGGGAACATGGCCGTCCACCAGGCATCGATGAAGCGCTCGCGCGACTCCGCGGCCATCAGACCCCACTCCGGCGTCGGCGGTTGCGCCCCGATGCCGATGAAGCTGAGCGATGCACAGGCGAGAATCGCATAGCCGAAATCCATCGAGCCCTGAACAATGATGGGCGTCGTCGAGTTGGGCAGAGCGTGGCGGAGCATGATGCGGCCACTCGATACCCCCATGGAGCGCGCGGCCGAGATGTAGAGCTCGTTCTTCACCCGGATGACCGCGCCCCGGACGATACGCGAGTACCAGGGGAAGTAGGAGATGGCGAGCGCGATCATCGCATTGTAGATGCCGACGCCGAGCGCCGCCGTGATGGCGATCGGCAGCAGCAGCGGCGGAAAGGCGAGAAAAACATCCGACAACCGCATGAAGATCGTATCGACCTTGCCGCCGTAGTAGCCGGCGACGAGTCCGATCGGGACGCCGATGACGATCGACAACGTCGTAACGACGACGCCGACCATGAGCGAGACCCGCGCGCCGTAGAGCACCTGACTGAAGATGTCCTGGCCGAGCTCGTTCGTGCCCATCAGGTGATCGGCGCTCGGGACCTTGAGCTTGTCGAGGAACATGATCTCGGTCGGATCGTAGGGTGCGATCCAGGGTGCCAGGATCGCCAGCAGCACGATGGTGATGAACATCACGCTGCCGATGACGAACAGCACATTGTTGCGCGCGAAATGCGCAACCCGCATCCCGAAAGTGACACGGCGTTCCGCTTGCACGGGCGTCTGTAGAGCTTCGACGGTCATGACGTCCTGAGCCTCGGATCGACGACGAAGTAGAGGAGATCGACAATGAGATTGATGACGAGATAGGCCGCGGCGATGAACAGCGTGACGCCGATGGCCGCCGGGTAGTCGGATTGGATGATGGCGCGGACGACATAGCTGCCGATGCCCGGCCAGTCGAAAACATACTCGGCGACGATGGCACCACCCAGCATGTAGCCATAGGTTAATCCGATCACCGTCAGGAGCGGGATCAGCGTCGCCTTGAGCGCATAGCGGAAATAGATTTGCCGGCGCGGCAGGCCATAAGCGAAGTTGGTGCGGATGTACTCCTCGCTCAGCACCTCGACCATCAGATTGCGCGTCGTACGCGCGACGATGGGCAATAATGCGAGCGTCAGCGTCAGCATCGGCAAGACGAGGTGGGCCGCCGAGTCCCAGAAGGCCACCCTATCGCCGGCGATCAGGGTGTCGACGAGATAAAGGCCGGTCACATGCGGGAACGGGTGATCGAGCAGCACGGTCGAGGTCATGCGCCCCTGCAGCGGCAGCCAGCCGAGATAGCCGTAGAACAACATCTGCAGCATCATGCCGAGCATGAAGGAGGGCAGCGCCACGCCCATGACGGAGAGTGATCGGACGACGTGATCGATCGGCTTGTTCGCCTTCACGGCGGAGAGCACGCCGATCGGGATTCCCAGTAAAATGATCGCGAGCATGGCGAGTGTCGTCAGCTCGACGGTGGCCATCAGGCGGTCGCCGATGTCCCGGAGCACCGGCTGGTTCGTCAGAAAGCTCTTGCCGAACTTACCTTGCGCCATCTCGCCGGCGAAGCGCGCGAATTGAATGATGAGCGGCTGGTCGAGACCGAGATCGCGCCTGACGGCCTCGACCTGCTCGGCCGTTGGCCGCCGCCCGAGGATCATTGCCTCGGGAGAGCCAGGCAAAATGCGCGTCAGAAAGAACGTGACCGTCAGCACGCCGATCAGCGTGCCGATCAGCAGGATGACCCGTTGAAGGATGTAACGTGTCATGCCGGACCTCGCGTGAGGGAGGGGCGGCGGCGAACGCCCCTCCCGATAAACGAGCGACTACTTCTTCTTCAGGAAGCGGAAGAAGACGGTCTCGTAAGCCGGATCGGTGGTGATGCCTTCGAGATTGGCGCGGTGCGTGATGACGCGCTTGGTGTCGGCAATGTTCACCTGAGCGCCGTCGTCGATCGCCTTCTGATAGACACTACTCCAGGCCGCGCCGCTCTTGGCCTTGTCGACCGCCTCCATGCTGGTCCCCTCGTCGATCATCTTGTCGACCTCGGGGTCGGAGTAGTAGGCGAAGTTGAAGCTGACCTCGCCGTCCTTCTGGGTCTTCAGCATGGCGGAAGGTTGGATCGTCGCGTAGTCGGGCCAGTTGCGGTAGGGATAGACGTTCGCAGAAGTCTCGAGCTTCTTCTGCTTGTCCCACATCACGCCCCAGTCGCCCTGGACGATCTCGACCTCGAGACCGGCCTTCTTGGCGTTCGACTGGAAGAGGAGCGCCACGTTCTTGAGCACGTCGACGCCGCCATAGGCGACCCAGGTGATCTTTCTCTGATCAGCAGGCACACCCGATTCCTCGATGAGCTTCTTGGCCTCCTCGATGTTGAATTTCGGGATGTTCATCTCCTTGATCCCCGGCATCGCCATCGGCGCACCGGCCTTCGGTACCGAGGCGAGGCCCGCGTAGATCTGGGTCGCGATCGTATCGTAGTCGATCAAACGCAGGATGGCCTGACGGATCTTCGGATTGTCCGTCGGCGCCTTCTTGGTGTTGATCGGGCCGGCCAGATACTGCCAGGAATCGACCACGGCAACCTTGAGGTTCGGATCCTGCTTCAGCGTCTCGAGCATGTCGAAGGGGATCGTGGCGAAGGTCATGTCGGCCTCGCCGGACCTCAGCATCTGCAGCTGCGTCGAGACCTCGCTGACGATGCGCACGATAATGCGATCGGCTTCGCCACCGGTCCAGCCGCCCCAGTAATCCTTGTTGCGCTCGAGCACGACCTGCTGGTTCGCTACCCACTGCACGAGCTTGTAGGGGCCTGTGCCGTCGGCGAGACCCTTCTGGATCTCCTCCGTGCCCTTCGCGATCATCGCGGGGGAGGCAATCATGCAGGCGTACGAACCCGAGGAGATCAGATCAATCGGCAGCGGGCGCTTGGTCGTGATTGTCAGCGTGTACTCTTCAGGCGCTTCGACGACCGCACCTTCCCACAGGTAGTGCGGGCCCTTACCGCCGGCGATGTAGTACTGCAGCGCGGTCGCGATCGACTTGGCGTTGACCGCCTCGCCACTGTGATACTTGACGCCTTCACGGATCTTGTAGGTCCACTTGAGCCCGTCGTCGCTGACCTTCCACTCGGTGGCGAGCGCTGGCTCGAGCTTGCCTGCCGCTGTGTTGTAGCGAAGCAGCGGGTCATAGATGTTGTTCATGACATAGGACTCGTGCCCGTAGGTCAGGCTCGTATCCCAATCTTTCACATCGATACCGTCGACGACGGTGATCGTGCTTGTATCGGCGAGCGACTGAGGCATCGGCAGAGCGAACACGCTCGCCGCGCCGAATAGCGCCGCCGCCGTCCATTTCGAGATCCGAAACATCCTTGGCTCCTTCCTCCGCGGCGAGCCCAAGTCCCGCCGCCTCGCCTTAATGGCGATGATTACGTTCTCGGCTGATCCGTCAGCCACGCCGTGGCTCGAGAGAGGTATGCCCACGGCGAATTGCATTCGGGACGGCCAATGAGCAGCGTATTTCAATCGCGACCGCCCTGCTAGGGCCTTTTGCGCGGATTCGTGAGTGCGCCAGACTTTTGGGGCGTTGGCATTGAGTTCGTGGATAATGAGGAACATCCTGGCGCTGAGTAGCAAGCGAACGGAAAGCCGTGAATTCAATGCTCGTTCCCAGCCATCAATTGGCCGAGCCCAATACACTTTCCGAGAGGCAGGTCGAGTTCTCACGTGGCATTAACTCTTCCGGCAGCGGCCTCCTCAACCTCTCGAAGATTGAGGCTGGCAAGGTTACGGTAGAGGTGGCGGACATGCCCTTCGTGACCATCCACGATGCCACTGATCGCAGTTTCCGGCTTGTTGCTGAAGCCACATCGCCACCTTTCCATGCGCAGTTTGGCGACGGGCTGCCGCACTCCATGGAGGTCGACCCCAAGCAACAGCAGCAGAGCCTCAAGTCCCTGATCTCGAACGCCGTCAAGGTCACGTCCCGCGGCAACGTCGATGTGCGGGTCAATCTCGCGACCCAAGGTTTCACTCCCGATCATCCTGTGCTCAGTCACGCATCACAGGTCGTGGCGTTTGTCGTCGAGGACAAGGGTATCGGCATTCCGCCGGACAAGCAGAAGATCATCTTCGAGGCGTTCCAGCAGGCGGACGCCGGTACATCCAGAAAGTATGCCGGCTCCGGCCTTGGCCTCGCGATACGCCGCGAATTGGCGATGCTGCCCGGAGGCGAGATCAAGCTGTCCAGCGACTTTCAACAGGGAAGCATCTTCAAACTCTATTTGCATGTTCAATACGCCGGACCCGATCGCATCGCGGCTGCACAGGCGCCGAGCCATGTCTCGCAGGCTGCAGTGGCGCGCGAGCCCACACTGATCAGGGCAGGTCTGGGTCACTTGCAACGAGTACTGAGTGTCGGCTTTCGGAGTGGAGCCACCATCGGACTTGGAGCATCCGACGGATGGAGCCGCTGGATACCGATCGCGTCACGCTGCAGGCGGTCGAAGCACCCGCAGCTGCGGACATTGTCCGCCCCCCGCTCGAGCCGGTTCATCCCGAAACGGTCATGTCCGCATATGGGATCGAGCGCCGTCGGCGTTGGTCTCGGCCATCGCCAGGGTTGCCGGGCGGTGCCTCTGAGCGCAAATCAGTGCCTGGGGCCGCTTGGCTGCCAGTTGACCAAGCTGTTCGGGTCTCGACCTGCGAGGCGCAATTTCACAATCTCTCTGGCTCGCAGGTTGCCGACATCGGCGACGAGGTTCCGCCAAGCCGGCGTGTCCGCCAGCATGGCGATTTGGTCGTCCGTCAGTCTGTCCAGCTGTGCATCCGAGTACGGCGTCTTGCGGTCGTTGCTCGGGTCGAGCCAGGACGGCTCGGAACTCTTCAAGGATTCGTCTTCCATGTCGTGCCAAGTTCCTCTGCCGCAAAGTCACGTCGCATGCTGGCGCCGATCAGTGCTCTTGTCGAACTCACTGTCTGGCCATGGCTTTTCCCAAGGCTGCGATTATGTCGTCAACAATCGGTCGGTGTGATCTGATTCCGACCGCTGGACGGTCGTCGCGATGGGCCATTTGCTACCGTGAGCTGCCGAGCGTGTCACCGCTGCCTGAACGGTCAACTAGAGCACTTTCCGACCAAGTGGATACCGGTTGGT
This sequence comes from Hyphomicrobiaceae bacterium, assembly GCA_031403155.1. Taxonomy (GTDB): domain Bacteria; phylum Pseudomonadota; class Alphaproteobacteria; order Rhizobiales; family Hyphomicrobiaceae; genus JANNSX01. The sequence continues at coordinate 460 of JANNSX010000490.1, read as the reverse complement.
CGAAGACAAGTGCTCAAAACCAATAGCCTAGACCGGCTTTCCGATTCCGTAGGATCGGAAAACGGTCTAGAGTGGGAAGCCGACATCGGGTCGACCGGCTGCGACTTCGAGCCGGGGCCAGAAGCGGAAGGTTTCAGTGCTCGTTGATTGGCTACCGGATCAAATCTCCGTTGCGCAGAGGTAACGGTTTACAAGACACGCATTCTGTTGAGAGAGACGGTCGGTTTTCGGGTGGGTCCAAACGATGACCGAGGTGCCGGCCGACGAAATGGGTCGAGCTTCGCCTTGGCTGCCTACTTGTCCCGCGCAGAAACTCCTACGATTGGCCCCGTGCTCCATCAAATCAATGCGCAGCCCTCAGACCCTGGCTGCAATCCGCGGTCCGTAGATCGTCGCGTTGACCTTGGGATCGCCGACGACGCCCGGCTTTGCCTCATACACGAACACCGCCATGATCCGC
>JANNSX010000489.1:0-3689 GCA_031403155.1 Hyphomicrobiaceae bacterium | reverse complement strand
CCTCCGGCGCGACGGGGGAGGACGGTTCGCCTTGGGTTTAGCGTCAGCTAAGCCCTTAAGCGCACCTTCCGGCGAAGTGGTCACCGGTTCGCCGAAAGAAGGTGCGCAAAGCCAAAGAGCTTCCGAACGTAGGTGGGGGTGCTCGTGCCTCGATGTTAGTACGACCGACAATCCGATTCCCACGCCCGCGCACACGTTTCACCGCAGAATGACTCATGCGTCGTCGTAGACAGCCTTGCCAATGCCTTGTGTGAGCCCCCGTCGGACAGCCACGTCTTACGCCGCCGGACCAACACCCCCACCTTGGCGCGCCTAAGGACTTGACCGCTACGCGCTCAAGTCCAAGGCGCGCGGTCCTCCCCCATAAAAAGGGGGAGGAAGCTCCGTGGCGATTTCTCGGACTTTGACACCACTCCATATGCGATTGCCGTGCCTCTACCGTCGTGACGGCGATAACGGGCTTCCCGCCGGGCCCCGGTGCTGTATGGTTGCGCAGACCGGCCAAGCCCAGTCGAAAACCGATCGTCGCATGGGGCGGGCCTTCGCCGGAATAGCGGAAAACAGAAGTGCTGTGGGCGCCAACACGCAACCCACCGGGAGGCGACCTGCATGATCCGCGGCCAGCCCATCTACACGCACACGCCCGTCGAAGCCGAGAACGGCGTCTGCGCGGGTGGGCATGCGCTGGCGGCCGAGGCGGGCGTACGCGTCATGCGGGAAGGCGGCAACGCCATCGATGCGCTGATCGCCGCTGCTTTCACGTCCGCAGTCGTCGAGCCCGCCTCCTGCGGTATTGGCGGTTACGGCCATATCTCGATCTGGCTGCAGCAGGAGCAGCGCCACATCACCATCGATGCCTATTGCCGGGCGCCGCTGAAATCCCGCGCCGACATGTTCGAGGTCGAGGCGGCAAGCGCGCCGACTTATTACGGCCATCCCTTCACGCGGGGCAACAAGGCCATGGACGGCGTGCTGGCGCCGGCCGTGCCCGGCGCCATCAAGGGCTTCGGCGAGGCGCATGCGCGCTACGGGCGATTGCCGTGGGCGCAAGTGTTGCAGCCCGCCATAGAGGCGGCAGACGAGGGCGTCGCGTTTTCCTTCGCCGACAAGCTGACGATTGCGGCACGCGCGGTGGGCATCGGCTTGCCATGGCCGACCGAAGCCGTGCTGCTGCCCGGCGACCGGCCTCCCCGCAAGGATTTCATAACCGGCGCGGAGCCCAGGCTCGATACGTCCGCGCTGGCGAAGACACTCCGGCGCGTCGCGGCGGACGGGCCGGAGAGTTTCTACCGCGGGCCGCTCGCGGAAGCCTTGGGCGCCTACATGCGCTCGGTCGGCGGCATCCTGGATGACGCGGATCTCGCCGCCTACAAGACGAGGCCATTGCTCGAGACGCCCTCCACCTATCGCGGCATCGCCTACACGTCCTGCTTCGACCAGGTGGTCTACGAGGCACTGAACATCCTGGAAGGCTTCGATCTCCGGGCTGCCGGGCCGGACAGTATTCTCTATCGCCACCTCGTCGCCGAGGCGCTGGCCATCGCCTTCACCGATTCCATGCGCCACTACGGCGATCCGGATTTCGTGCCGAGCCCGATCAATGGCCTTACCAGCAAGGTGTTCGCCAGGGCGCGCGCGGCGCTCATGCAACCGGGCCGCGCGCTGGCGCGCCCGATCGAAGCCGGCGACCCCTGGCCCTTCAACGGCAATGATCCAGTCGCGCGGCCGCTGACGGACCCGATTCCGCTCGCCAAGCGCGAGGGCACGAGCCAGGTCGCCACCGCCGACCGCGACGGCAACATGGCGTCGGTCTGCATGTCGCTCGGCTCGGGCTTCGGCTCCATGGTCTATGTGCCCGAGCTCGGGTTCTTCCTCAACAACGCCATGCAGAACTACGACCCGCGGCCGGGCCTGCCGAACTCTATTCACCCCGGCAAGATGCCGATTTTCGCAGCACCCGCGATTGTGGCGGCAAAGGACGGCCGGGGGATGTTCGCCGGCTCAGGTTCGGGTGGCTATCGCATCGAGACGGGCGTGCTCCACACCTTCTTGAATGTCGTCGATCACGGCATGGCCTTGCAGACGGCGATCGATCAACCGCGCGTCCACTCACAAGGCGGGCCGACGAGCGTCGACGAGCGCATTCCGCTGCAGGTGCGCGAAGCCCTTGCGGGGGCCGGGCACGACGTTTCGGTCGAGAAGGAGGAGCCCGGCGGCTGGGCCTTCGGTCGCGTCGCGGCGGTGGCCTACGACGCCAAGCGCAAATGCTTGACCGCCGGCGCCGGCCCGAGCTGGCAGACGGGCGTGGCTGGGTACTAGAGCACTTGTCCTTCCAAGTGGATACCGGTTGGTCGAAAGAAAGTGCTCAAAACCAACACCCTAGAGCGCCGATCTGATTCCTTCAGATCGAATGGCGCTCTAGGGGCGATTGAGCACCCGCCCCGCCACCGCATCGAGCTTGGCGGTGACGGCGGGATCGCGCTTGCCGGGGGGCGTCATGATGGCGACCTCGAGCGCGCGATCGGAGCCGGCCGGGCAGGGGGGATGCTCGAGGGGAAAATCGGCGACGAGCCGGGCAACGAGCTTTTGCGCGCGGTGGGCGTTGTCTTTCAGCACCGCAATGACGGCTGCGACGTCGACATCGTCGTGGTCGTCGTGCCAGCAGTCGAAGTCGGTGACCATGGCGATGGTCGCGTAGCAGATCTCGGCCTCGCGCGCGAGCTTGGCTTCGGGCATATTGGTCATGCCGATAACCGAGCAGCCCCAGGAGCGATAGAGGTTGCTTTCCGCCCGCGTCGAGAATTGCGGGCCCTCCATCACCATGTAGGTGCCGCCCTTGGTATGGGCGATGCCCTCGGCTCTCGCCGCCGCGGCGATGCGATCCGCCAAGCCCGGCGAGACGGGATCCGCCATCGAGACATGCGCGACGCAGCCCTTGCCGAAAAAGCTCTTCGGCCGCGCGAAGGTGCGATCGATGAACTGGTCGATGATGACGAAATGGCCGGGCGGCAGCTCCGCCTTGAGCGACCCACAGGCCGAGATCGAGACGAGATCGGTGACGCCCGCGCGTTTGAGGCAATCGATGTTGGCGCGATAGTTGATGTCCGATGGCGAAACGCGATGGCCCTGTCCATGGCGCGGCAGGAAGACGACCCCGCGCCCGTTGAGCTCGCCAAAGGTCAGCTCGTCCGAGGGCTCGCCCCAGGGCGAGGCGATGCGGCGTTTCTCGCGGTTGGTGAGGCCGGGGAGATCGTAGAGCCCCGAGCCGCCGATGATGCCGACAACCGATGCGACCATGGGCTTGCCCTCCCGTTGCGTGTGCGGGGGGAGGGTATGACGGTGGCAACACCCCCGTCAAAGCGCACGTCAAACCGGCGCCGTGGTCACGTCCCCGGCAGACAGGGTCAGTGGCGGCGCACCATCGTCACGGCACGGCGTCGGCCCATCGGCAGGCTCGCGGGCCACGGACAGACGCGTCGTCCTTCAGTGATTGTGGGTACTAGGGAGCCCGGGCGGCCCTCGGGCGTCCGGTTCGTCGCGAAGCTCGGCCGCAGCCTAGTGGCCCGTCGCGCCAAAATCGCATGCTCGCCGGGCGTCCGTCCGATTTTGGCGCGACATGAGGGCCACTAGCAATATCATGAGCTTGGTGTGGCGTTCATCGCGCCATAGTTGACTCCGACCGTGCAGCG
>JANNSX010000488.1:0-5671 GCA_031403155.1 Hyphomicrobiaceae bacterium | reverse complement strand
TACGGCGCGCTGATGGCAACCGCCGCTTCGAGCAGGTTGTCGGCCGAGAGCAGCGCGCGGAACAAGCCCTCGAGAATGCCGCTGGCCGGAAAGGCATCAAGGCCAAGCCGGTCGAGCGCGCCCTCCGCCTCCGCGCGCGTGACGATGCTGTCGGCGAGCCGCGACGCCGGCGGCTCGGCGCCGTTGCGACGGCCGCCATGGAGGCGCTGGTGCTGCAGCGATTCGCGCGCCAGCACGGGCGAGATCGGAAACTCACCGATGAGAATCGCCAGGCGGCGCGACAGGCTGTCGATGTCGTCCACGGCGATGTTGCGGAGCGCAACCTCGCTCTTCACCTCGCGGGCGAAGTGAGCCAGTGCTGAACCCGGATTGGCATTGGCGCCGCCGGCGACGAGAAAGCGAACGAAAGCTTCGCCGTCCTCCGGCATGATGCCGGTACGGCCACGGCCACCAAGCGACGCCGTCAACGACAACGCGCCCGTGCCAAAAACCTCGACCAGTGACTGCTCGATGGACATGCCCACTTACCCGCTCTCACGCCCAGTGTGCACCACGGTTCGGGGCGATGCCACAGGCGATACGCTCTGAGTCGGTCGAGATCGGGGCGAAATTGGGGATAAATCATTCGGTTGCCGCGTCTTGGCCATGATTTCACGCCTGCGGCCTAACCCGGGAACCTGTGGCGAGAGTGGCTCTGATCTGGCGATGGGCGTCCGGATATCCATCGGCGGTGCTGGTCAGATGCTGGCGGATGATACTGGTCAATCGTGGGAGCCTGTGGAAGGGAACCACCGGCAGGGCATGGTGCGAGGCGTGGTGCGGCATGTTCCAAGCGAGCCATTGCACCGGCTTGGAGGCATGAACGGTCCGGCTGTTGGATAGCATGTTGGAAATCAGGGGAAGACCTGTGTGCTCGGCCATCAGATAGGCCCGAAGAACAGGCTGACCGAGGATTGCGGGCAACACCCAAAGCCACAAGAGCACAGTCGTACCGCACCAGAGAGATAGGCCTGCCAGCAACGCATATCCGGCCAGGAAGGCGCGGCATTCGGCGATGACCTTCGTCCGGCCCCTCTCGGGAACGTAGGTGTCCTCCATCCGGCCGAAGGAAGCCCGGATAATGAGTTTGGCCGCCGCCGCCCAATAGCTGACCCCTGTGAGCTTCCAGAGATACTGAGCAATGGATTCGGGCTTGGGCGACGCAAGCTCCGGATCGTAGTCCGGATCCTGGGTGTGCCGATGGTGGGCCAGATGGAAATAGCGGAACCAGCGTGGCGGCAAGAGCATGATGAAGCCGAACACATGCGCCACCGTCTCGTTGAGCCAGGGCGAGCGGAAGGCGGTGCCGTGGATGGTCTCGTGCAGCGGCGTGAAGACGAATACGAGAAGAATGCCGTGGAGCACTAGGAGCGGCGCGAGCAGGAAGGGATTGCTGGTCTCAAAGATGGCCCAGCCAGTCAGGCACAAGGACGCTACGTGCGTAAACAGGTGCCAAAGGCCCGGCCCATCCGACAACTCCTTCAGCGACAACAGTTCGGCTTCGCTCAAAGCCGCCAAGGCCTCACGGTGGGTGATCTCGCCCGTCATCTTGCTATAGTGGGCCCATGACACGCTGCCGGTTCACGCCTGCCATCCCCGCTGGCGTCCGGCTCGCCTAGGAACCTCGCATGTTGGATGCCATCCTCGCCAAGCTGGCACGCAGCCCTGCCAAGGGCAACGGCCTCGATCTCTTCGTCAAGCTGCTCTTCCAGGATGCCGATCCGCAGGTGCTCGAGCGGCTCGGTCCCGCCGGATTGGACGAAGTTGCGGGCGGCGCCTCCGATTTCATCGCCGAGAAACCGGCAGGCCAGCACAAGCTCCGCTACCGCCAGATTGGCGGCAAGACGCCAGTCTCGACGGTCATCGACGTTCTCAACGACGACATGCCATTCCTCGTCGATTCCGTCATGGGCGAGGTGCTGGCGCGCGACGTCACCGTGCAGCTCGTGCTGCATCCGATCTTGAAAGTCGAGCGGGACCAGGATGGCCGGCTCGCTTCGGTCAACGGTCAGGGCGATAAGCAGCGGCCGCAAGCGCAAGAGAGTTTCATCCAGGTCTATCTGGATCCGATCGACGAGACTTTGGCTGCTGATCTCGTTGCCGAGCTCGATCGCATCCTGGTGCAAGTGCGTCTGGCGGTCGTCGACTGGCGGCCGATGCTCGTGCGCGTCAGGGACTTGATCGAGACCTATCGCAGCGCGCTTCTGCCGGTCAGCGAGCCCGAGCGCCAGGAGAGCATCGCTTTCCTGGAATGGCTGGAAGCCGGCAACTTCACCTTCTTAGGGATTCGCGAGTACGATCGGCAGAGCGATGGCGCGGGCCAACTCGACGCACAGCGCGAGGGCGGACTGGGCGTTCTGCGCGACCCCGACGTGCGCGTCTTGCGGCGCGGCGACACGTACGTGCACATGACGCCCGAGATTCAGAAGTTTTACGAGCAGCCGACCGTCTTGATCGTCTCGAAGGCGAACACACGATCGAAGGTGCATCGGCGTGCCCATCTCGACTACATCGGCGCCAAGACCTTCGGTCCCGATGGGCGCGTGACGGGCGAGGTCCGGATCGTTGGGTTGTTCACGTCGGCCGCCTACACGCGGTCGGTCGCGGCCATTCCGTTCCTGCGACAGAAGGCCGTTCGCGTCATCGCCGCCTCGGGATTTCCGCCGGACAGCCATAACGGCAAGGCGCTCCTCAACATCGTCGAGACTTATCCGCGCGACGAGCTGTTTCAGATTCCCGTCGAGCTGCTGGCCGAATGGGCGGTCGAGATCCTGGATCTCGACTTGCGCCCGCGTGTCCGCGTGTTCCCGCGCATCGACGAGTTCGACCGGTTCGTCACCGCGCTCGTCTTCGTGCCGCGCGACCGTTTCTCGACCGAGGTCCGCCAGCGCATCGCCACGCTCCTCACCTTGTCCTACAAGGGCCGGCTGTCGACGTTCACGCCGAATTTCCTGGATGGGCCGTTGGTCCGCATTCACTTCGTCATCGGCCGTTATGAAGGACCAACACCGCGACCGGATCGTGCCGCGCTCGAGGAGAGCGTCCGATTGATCGTGCAGAGTTGGCAGGACCGCTTGGCGCAAGTCATCCGCACCGCCCATGCCGGCCAAGCGATGCCGCTCATCGCCAAGTACGGGAACGCTTTCTCGGCCGGCTACCGCGAGGCCTTCGGGCCAGAGCGGGCATTGCAGGACATCGCCCGCGTCGAGGCCCTGACGGACGCCCACCCCGTCGGCATCGATTTTTACGCCGACGATAGCGGCCAAACGGGGCGGCTCCGCGTTTCGCTCTATCGCCTGGGCGAGCCAATCCCGCTGAGCGACCGCGTGCCCCTGCTCGAGAACCTCGGCTTCCGCGTCATCGACGAGCGCTCCTACAGCATGCGGCCGGCATTCGATGGCGCGACGCGGGACGTCCGCCTGCACGATATGGTGCTCGAGACCCGCGACGGGAAGCCAATCGCCTTCGGCGAGGACGATCGGCGGCTCGAAGCGGCGTTTCTCGCCGTTTGGGATGGCCGTGCCGACAATGACAGATACAATCGCCTGATCCTCGCCTCGGGCCTCGATTGGCAATGGGCCGAGGTGCTCAGAGCCTATGGTGCTTATCTCCGCCAGATCCGCTCGCCTTTCGGTCCGGCCTACGTCGCGCAGACGCTGACGGCCCATGCCGGCGTCACCAAGCTTCTTATGGAGCTCTTCGCGTGCCGTTTTGATCCAGCCTCGAAGGTGACCGCCGAAGCCCGCACCGCCGAGATGGCGAGGATCAAGGTCGGGATCGAGGAGGCGCTTGCCTCGATCCCGAGTCTCGATGAGGACCGCATCCTCCGTCAAGTGCTCAATCTTATCCAGTCGACTCTGAGGATCAATTTCTATGCGCGCGACGCGGGGGGCAGTCGTTTGCCAGCGCTTGCCATCAAGCTTCGCAGCACCGAAATCGATGGGCTGCCCGAGCCCAAGCCCTATGCCGAGATCTGGGTCTATGCGCCGCGCGTCGAGGGTGTGCACCTGCGCTTTGCGCCGATCGCCCGCGGGGGGTTGCGCTGGTCGGACCGCGCCCAGGATTTCCGCACCGAGGTGCTGGGCCTCGTCAAGGCGCAGCAGGTCAAGAACACCGTCATTGTGCCCCAGGGCGCCAAGGGCGGGTTCCTGCCCAAGCGCCTGCCGCCGAAGACCGATCGCGAAGGCGTCGCAAAAGAAGGCATCGCCGCCTACGAGATCTTCGTCTCGAGCCTGCTCGACCTGACCGACAACATCATCGACAACAAAATCGTGCCGCCGAAGGACGTCGTACGCCACGACAGCGACGATCCCTATCTCGTCGTTGCCGCCGACAAGGGGACGGCGACTTTCTCGGATTTCGCCAACGGCCTCTCGGCCAAGCGCGGTTTCTGGCTGGGAGATGCCTTCGCCTCCGGCGGCTCGGCCGGCTACGATCACAAGAAGATGGCGATCACCGCGCGGGGTGGTTGGGAATGCGTCAAACGGCATTTCCGCGAGTTCGGGACTGACATCCAGACGACGCCTTTCCGCGTCATCGGCGTCGGCGACATGTCGGGCGATGTGTTCGGCAACGGCATGCTGCTGTCGAAGACGATCCGGCTCGTCGCAGCCTTCGATCATCGCGACATTTTCATCGATCCCGAGCCCGACGCGGCAGCGGGCTTCGCCGAGCGGCAGAGGCTCTTCAACCTGCCGCGCTCGAGCTGGCAGGACTACGACAAGGGGCTCATCTCCAAGGGCGGCGGCGTGTTTTCGCGCGCGGCGAAGTCGGTTCCGCTTTCGCCCGAGATTCAAAAGCTCCTCGGCACGACGGTTCCAGGCCTGACGCCGAACGAGCTTATGAACGTCATCCTCAAGCTGGAAGCCGACCTGCTCTGGCTCGGCGGCATCGGCACCTATGTGCGAGCATCCTCGGAGACCGATGAGCAGGTGGGCGATCGCGCCACCGACACCCTTCGCATCACGGGCGCGGAGCTTCGCGTGAAAGTCGTGGGCGAGGGCGCCAATCTCGGTCTGACGCAACGTGGCCGCATCGAGTTCGCGAAAAGGGGCGGCAAGCTCAACACCGACTTCATCGACAACTCCGCCGGCGTGAACTCCTCCGACCAGGAGGTGAACATCAAGATCGCTTTCGGGCCGGCGATCCGCGCGGGCAAGCTCTCGATCGAGAAGCGCAACGAGATCCTCGTCGGCATGACGAACGAGGTCGCCGAGGCCTGTCTCGTCAACAATCACCAGCAGAGTCTCGCTTTGAGTCTCGCCGAGAGCCGGGGCCTGGCAGATGCCGGCTTCCAGCAGCGTCTGATGCGCGACCTGGAGCAGGAAGGCGTTCTCGACCGTGCGCTCGAGGCGTTGCCGAGCGACCTTCAACTCAACGAGCGCATCAAGGCGGGCGAGCCGCTGTCCCGGCCCGAGCTCGCCGTGCTGTTGAGCTACGCCAAGATCTCGCTGTCTCGGCATCTTCTCGAGAGCAGTCTTCCGGACGATCCCCATCTCGGAGATCTGCTCGCCGCCTATTTCCCGACGACGATGCAGAAGAGCTTCCGCAAGGACATCGAGGCCCACCGGCTGCGGCGCGAGATCATCGCGACGGGCTTGACGAACGATGTCATCAACCGGGGTGGCGCGAG
>JANNSX010000487.1:0-9193 GCA_031403155.1 Hyphomicrobiaceae bacterium | reverse complement strand
CGTTCACGCGCAAGCCGCCGCCCTGGATCTGCCGGCGGGCCTCGCCGTTGGAGGCGCAGAGGCCGGCTTTGACGAAAAGGGTCAGCACGCCGAGGCCCAATGCCAGCTCAGCATCGGAAATTGTGATCGTCGGCAAACCCGCAGCGGACGCGCCCTCGCTGAAAACCTTCCGCGCCGTCTCGGCGGCCTCGTCTGCAGCAGCGCGGCCATGCAGCAGCGCGGCCGCTTCCGTCGCGAGCACCTGCTTGGCGGCGTTGATCTCGGCACCGCCGAGGCTTGCCAGCCGCGTGATCTCATCCAGCGGCAGCTCGGTGTAGAGTTTGAGGAACTTGCCCACATCGGCGTCCTCGGCATTGCGCCAGTATTGCCAGTAGTCGTAAGGGCTGAGCATGTCGGCGTTGAGCCAGACGGCGCCCGCCATGGTCTTGCCCATTTTGGCGCCGGATGACGTCGTCAGCAGCGGCGTCGTCAGCGCGAAGGCGTCCTTGCCATCGACGCGGCGCGTCAACTCCATGCCGTTGACGATGTTGCCCCACTGATCGGAGCCTCCCATCTGCAGCACGCAGTCGTGGCGGCGGTTCAGCTCCAGAAAATCGTAGGCCTGGAGGATCATGTAGTTGAATTCCAGGAAGGTCAGCGGCTGCTCGCGCTCGAGCCTGAGCTTCACCGAGTCGAAGGTCAGCATCCGGTTGATGGTGAAGTGGCGGCCGTAGTCGCGCAGGAAATCGATGTAGTTGAGATGGTCGAGCCAGTCGGCATTGTTGACCATGACGGCATCGGTCTTGCCCGAGCCGAAGCTCAGGAACTTCGCGAACACGCCCTTGATGCCCGCCATGTTCTCGGCGATCTGCTCGACCGAGAGGAGCTTCCTCGCCTCGTCCTTGAAGGAGGGATCGCCGATCTTCGTCGTGCCGCCACCCATCAGCGCGATCGGGCGGTTGCCGGTCTTCTGCAGCCAGTGCAGCATCATGATCTGGACGAGCGAGCCCGCATGCAGGCTCTTGGCCGTGCAATCGAAACCGATGTAGGCGGTGACGCCACCTCTAGCGAAACGCGCGTCCAGCTCCTCCGGGTGCGAGACCTGGTGGATGAAGCCCCGCTCGTCGAGGGTTTTCAGGAAGTCGGATCGGAACTTGCTCATGGGCCGACTCTCGTGGTTGTTGAGGCCTGATAGCATGGGGCGCCGCCGATGGCCAAACTGCTGACCGCGCTGGGGTTGATGAGCGGCACCTCGATGGATGGCATCGATGTGGCGCTCGTCCGCACCGACGGCGAGGAGGTGGTCGAGCACGGGCCGTTTCGGAGCTTTCCCTATCCGGACGATTTCCGGGCGCGGCTGCGACAAGGCCTCATCGATGCCAAGCCGATCCGCAAGCGCTCCGCGCGGCCGGGCTCGCTGAAGGCGCTCGAACGCGATCTGACGGCGCGGCATGCAGAGGCCGTAAAGGCGTTTCTCGCCGCCGAGGGACTGACGCGAGATGCGATCGATGTGGCCGGGTTTCACGGTCAGACCGTGCTGCACCGGCCGCATGTGGAAGCGGATCAACGCTGGACCTGGCTCATCGGCGGTGTGGGGCCAAGGACGCTGACCGTCCAGATCGGCGACGGCAGTGCGCTTGCCAGATCCATCGGCATCGACGTCGTCTACGACATGCGCGCCGCTGATTGTGCGGCAGGCGGGCAGGGTGCGCCGCTCGTTCCCGTCTACCACCGCGCGCTGACGGCCAAGCTCGCAGAGCGGCCGATCGCGCTCCTCAACATCGGCGGCGTCGCCAATGTCACTTGGATCGGCCGCGATGGCGGGCTCATCGCGTTCGACACTGGCCCCGGCAACGCGCTGATCGATGATTGGCTGCTGCAGCATACGGGCAGGGCGATCGACGAGGACGGCAAGCTCGCAAGCTCCGGCCGCGTCGTTGAGAGCCTGCTGACCTCCCTGTTGCGCGAGCCCTACTTCAAAAAGCTGCCGCCGAAGTCGCTCGACCGGAACAGAGTTACGCTGGATGGCGTGACGGAAGTTTCACCCGCCGATGGCGCTGCAACCCTCACCGCCTTCACCGCCGCCGCTGTCCGCCGCGCCACCGAGCACATGCCCGAGCCGCCGGCGCTCTGGCTCATTTGCGGCGGGGGCCGCCGAAACCGGACTTTGATGAGCGAGCTTGCCGGGCGATTGGAAACGGCCGTCGCCCCCATAGAGGCGATCGGTGCCAATGGCGATGCCATCGAGGCGGAAGCCTGGGCTTATCTCGCGGTGCGCTCGCTCAGAGGTTTGCCGCTAACGTTCCCCGGGACCACGGGAGTGAGCAAACCCGTGACGGGCGGCGTGCTGGCGCGGAAATCGTAGGGGCGACCGGCGGTCGCCCGACTATCCACACGCGCTAGGGTGGTGGTTGCCGAGCAGAGCAGGCGACCGGCGGTCGCCCCTACAAACCGCCTCGCGACCGTCAGAACCGGCCGCATGGCGTTCGAGGCCTCAGCCCCTAATCCTCCCGCGCCTCGTCGATCGAGCGCCAGGCGCTGATGGTCGCGAAATAGAGGCTGGCCAGCACCCACAGCCAGAAGACCAGCGGCTCGCTCACCATCGGATGCGCCGCGCGCTCGGCGATGAAGACGAGGCCGACAGTGGTGACGCTCCAGATCACCGTCATGATGAGCGTCAGCGGGCGCAGGAAAACAACGCGCAGCGGATGCACGTATTTCCACGGCACGAAGGTCAGGAAACAGCAGAGCGCCACGACCGCCAGATTGATCCAATCCGGCGAGCGCAGGATGTAGAGATAGAGAACGACGATGTTCCAGACGGCGGGAAAGCCCTCGAAGAAATAGTCGTTCGTCTTCATGCCGACATTGGCGTAGCAGTAGAGCGAGGTCGCTGCCACCGCGCAGGCCGCCGGGATCGCCCAGAAAGACGGTACCATCTGGAACCAGTAGATCATAAGGGCCGGAATGAAGGAATAGGTGACGAAATCGGTTACGTTGTCGAGCGTCGCACCGTCGAAGTTGGGCGTGAACTCGCGCACCCGGAAGCGGCGCGCGAGCGTGCCGTCGATGCCATCGATGAATAGGGCGACGCCAAGCCAGAGAAACGCCTTGAGTTCGTCGCCCCGAAGCATGGCGATCAGCGCCAGCATGCCGAAGACGATGCCCGCCCCGGTAAAGGCATGCACGGCCCAGGCGGCCGCAACCTTGCGGCGCTCCGTCCGCTCGGGCCGTTCGGCCGGTTCTTCGATGGCGGACCCCATCATGCCCTCGCGATGGTTCAGCTGAAGACCGATAGATGACACAAAAAAGTGGCGCTGTCAGTCTTACCGGTGCCGATCTAGAGCGGGCCGGGGTCCGTCGGAAGCACCAGCCCGCTCTAGGTTCTTGATTGGTCGTATGCTTTGGCGATTAACCGGGGACCACTTAATCGCAGCATGCTCTATGCCACGAACTCCCCGGCGTGATAGCCCTGCAAATACAGCAGCGCCGTCAGATCGCCATGCGTGACCTCTGCATCGGCCACGTGCCGGAGCACGGCCTTGGCCCGGAAAGCGACACCGAGGCCGGCGGCACGAATCATATCGGCATCGTTTGATCCGTCGCCGACGGCCATGGTCTCGGCCGGATCGAGGCCGCGTTCGGCGGCGAGGGCGGCGAGCCGCCGCGCCTTGTCCGCGCTATCGAGTATGGGCGGGACGAGCCGGCCGGTGAGGCGGCCCTCGACCACCTCGAGGCGGTTGCTGAAATCCCGGTCGAAGCCCGCGAGCTGGCGCACATGGCCGGTGAACATGGTGAAGCCGCCCGAGACGATGGCGGTCAGGGCGCCGTGCTTGCGCATGGTGGCGGCGAGCGTCTTGGCGCCGGGATTGAGGGTGATCCGCGTTTGCGCGACCTCGTGGAGCGCTGTCTCGGGCAGCCCCTCGAGCAAGCCGACACGCTGGCTCAGCGACTGCACGAAGTCGATCTCGCCATTCATACTGCGCTCGGTGATGGCGGAGATTTCCTTCCGAAGGCCCATGATGTCGGCCAACTCGTCGATGCACTCCTGCGCGATGAGGGTCGAATCCATGTCGGCGACGAGCAGCTTTTTCCGGCGGTTGGCAGCGGGAACGATGGCCGCGTCGATCGAGTGGGGCGCGAGCGATCTATGGACTTCAGCCAGGATGGCGCGCTTTCCCGCGAGGCTGGCGGTGAAGGCGACTTCGGCAGCTTCCTCGGGATGAAGCCACCGGCTCGGCCCCGCGTTCGCAAGCTTGCTGCGCGCCTCGGCAACCAATCCGGTCGAAAGCGCGGCGCTCCCCGGCGGGGCGATCAGGACGGCAACGAGCGGAGCGGCCGGCATCAGCCGACGACTCGCTTAGGCCCGGGCCTCGAGCGCATCGCGCGAGCGGAAAGGGGGCGCGCGGTCATGATGTTCGTGCCTCGGAGTTGTAAACCGGAGGCTCGCCGGCCTAGGAAGTGCCATGACCGAGCCCCGGATCGTTCTTATCGCAGGGCCGACCGCGAGCGGCAAGTCGGCGCTCGCCTTGGCACTGGCCGAGCGTCTGGGCGGGATCATCGTCAATGCAGACTCCATGCAAGTCTATCGCGAGCTGCTCGTCCTGACGGCGCGGCCAACGGCGGAAGAGGAGGCGCGCGCGCCACACCGGCTATTTGGGACAGTGCCGGGCGCGACCGCCTATTCGTCCGGCCAATGGCTGGTAGCGGCGACGCGGGAGATTGGCGATGCCTTGGCTGCCGGTCGCCCTGCGATCGTCATTGGCGGGACGGGGCTCTACTTCAAGGCACTGCAGCAAGGACTTGCGCCGGTACCGGAGATTCCCGCCGAGGTCCGAGCGCGCTGGCGCGGCGCGGTGACCGGGCATGCGCCGGCGGAGCTCCACGAGATGCTGAGGTTGCGCGATCCGATAACAGCTTCGCGGTTAAGTCCAACCGATCCGCAACGCATCGTGCGGGCGCTCGAAGTTTTCGAGGCGACAGGGCGGCCGCTCGCCGCGCTGCATGCCGAGACCCGCGGCCCCGCACATCCCGCGCTGTCCCAGGCCCTGCGCATTGCACTCGTGCCGGATCGCGCCTGGCTCACCGAGCGGATCGCGCGGCGGGCCCGGCAGATGCTCGGCGAGGGCGGGACTGAGGAGGTGAAATCCCTCGTCGCGCTCGGGCTTCCCGCCGAGCTTCCCGTCATGAAGGCGATCGGCGTGGCCGAGATCGGCGCCTTCCTGACGGGCCAATCCCCCCTCGCGGACACCGAGGCGGCGATCATCCACTCGACCCGGCGCTACGCCAAGCGGCAGGCGACCTGGATCAGGGGGCAGATGGGCGATTGGACGCTCGCCGATCCGGGGGAGGCCGTGCCGGCCATGCTTGCCCGGCGCCTTTTGGCGGGCGGGTAAGCCGCCGCCGTCCAGCATTCAACCTCATTGAGCATATCGATTGTCAGGCCGTTCCGGGAGTGCCAGACAGGCGGCGCTGACACCAATCGAGGGGCATCGATGTTGTCGTTCTGCGTCAGGCCATTGCTGGCGGTCATTGCCGTTGTTTGCGGGCTTCCCGCGGCCGCCGCCGAAACCGTCTCCTGCCAGTGCCGGGCCGCGGTCGTCTGCGATGAAAAGACCTGTTTTCACTACGATTCCGCCGCTTCCGACTGCTTCACCTTCAAGATGACCTTCGACCGGTCGGACATGAAGATCCGCCTCTGCCGGGATGCGCTGTGCGAGGATGGCAAGTTGCCGGTCGAGAAGACGAGCGATGGGCAGTTGATCCCGAGAACCTCGATCGCCTGGGGCGGAACGAGTGGCGGGGAGGGGGTCTGGATCATGGTCGATGGCAAGACTGATTTCGTCAATCGGCAGAAGAACGGCAAGGGGCTCGAGGTCATCAGTGGGCCATGCGAGTAAGTTATAAAATTACTACTGCGATCCGTTTCAAGCAATAAACGATACGGAAAAGCCGTCATTCGTTTCGATTCTTTACGCTTCGGCATTGACCTCCGTTTAGGATATCATTAGGTTCGACGGCCTTGCTGCGCCGCAACGCAGCAAGGCAGTCCCTGAGGATGAACACCCGGCGGTCATGGCGGAGCCATGCTTCGCATGGACGGGCCTCGGCCCGCGTGCGTGCTAATTGTGCCGAATGGAGCAGGACTATGGTGAAGTCGATGACCGGCGCCGAGATGGTGATCCGCGCAATGGTGGATCAGGGCGTCAAGCACATCTTCGGCTATCCGGGCGGCGCGGTCCTGCCCATCTACGACGAGATCTGCCAGCAGGACGAGGTGCAGCACATCCTCGTCCGGCACGAGCAGGGGGCAACGCACGCGGCGGAAGGTTATGCCCGCTCGACCGGCAAGGTCGGCGTCGTGCTGGTGACCTCGGGCCCCGGCGCCACCAACGCGGTGACCGGCCTGACGGACGCCCTCATGGACTCGATCCCGATGGTCTGCATCACCGGCCAGGTGCCCACGCACCTGATCGGCAACGACGCCTTCCAGGAATGCGACACGGTCGGCATCACCCGGCCCTGCACGAAGCACAACTGGCTCGTCAAGCGCATCGAGGATCTGCCGCGCATCCTGCACGAGGCCTTCTACGTTGCGCGGACCGGCCGGCCGGGTCCGGTCGTCGTCGATATTCCCAAGGACATCCAGTTCGCTACCGGCGAATATGTCGGGCCCTCCAACATCACGCACAAGACCTACCGGCCGCAGACGAAGCCGGACAGCGCGCGCGTGCGCGCGGCCGTAGAATTGCTCGCTTCCGCCCGCAAGCCCATCATTTACTCGGGCGGCGGCGTGATCAACTCCGGCACCGCCGCGAGCAAGCTGTTGCGCGAGCTGGTCGACATGACCGGTTTCCCGATCACGTCCACCCTGATGGGTCTCGGCGCTTATCCGGCGTCCGGCAAGAGCTGGCTCGGCATGCTCGGCATGCACGGGACTTACGAGGCCAACTGGGCGATGCATGATTGCGATGTCATGCTCTGCGTCGGCGCGCGCTTCGATGATCGCATCACCGGCAAGATCGACGCCTTCTCGCCGCGCTCCAAGAAGATCCACATCGACATCGATCCTTCGTCCATCAACAAAAACGTCAAGGTCGAAATTCCCGTCATCGGTGACGTGGCGCTGACGCTCGAGGAGCTGATCCGCGTCTGGCGGCAGTCGAGCCCCGATCTCGACAAGAAGGCACTCAAGGTCTGGTGGGCGCAGATCGACCAGTGGCGGTCGAAGGACTGTCTCAAGTACCGGATGAACCACGACGTCATCATGCCACAATACGCGATCGAGCGGCTCTACGCGCTGACCAAGGACAAGGACACCTACATCACCACCGAGGTCGGCCAGCACCAGATGTGGGCGGCGCAGTTCTACCGCTTCGAGGAGCCCAACCGCTGGATGACGTCGGGGGGCCTGGGCACCATGGGCTACGGCCTGCCGGCCGCCATCGGCGTGCAGGCGGCCCATCCCAAATCCCTCGTCATCGACATCGCGGGCGACGCGAGCGTGCTCATGACCATGCAGGAGATGTCATGCGCCGTGCAGCACAAGCTGCCGGTCAAGATCTTCATCCTCAACAACCAGTACATGGGCATGGTCCGCCAGTGGCAGCAGCTCCTCCACGGCAACCGCCTGTCGAACAGCTACATGGAGAGCCTGCCCGACTTCGTGAAGCTGGCGGAGGCCTATGGCTGCGCCGGCATGCGCTGCGAGAAGCCCGACGAGCTCGACGATGCCATCAAGGCGATGCTCGAGGTCGACAAGCCCGTCCTCTTCGACTGCCGCGTCGCCAGCCTCGCCAACTGCTTCCCCATGATCCCGTCGGGTAAGGCGCACAACGATATGCTGCTCGGCGAGGACGTGCCCGACGAGGTCATCGAGAAGGCGATCGGGAAAGAGGGGAGGGTGTTGGTTTAGGGGGGCGGAGGGCGACCACCTCTCCCCGTCACGGCCTGCGTCATGGCGCGTGGTTTCGACGCGATCTCGCCCCCATCTCCGTCACGGCCGCGTCATGGCGTGTAGTTTCGACGCGATCTCGTCCCCATCTCCGTCACGGCCGCGAAGGCGGCCGCCTAGCCATGTCGGTCTGGGCGTGAGGTTGCGGTATCATGCGCTGAAGTTCGACGCTTGGCAGATTGCTGTCCGAGGTACAATCACCTCGATTTTCGCAACCTTGTCTGGGTTCCCGCCTTCGCGGGAATGACGGTGGCCGGGTGGGTGTTTCGAGCTTGCACGTCGTTTGAAGTTCGGGCGCGCCGTCTTGATCGGGGCAACCGTCTGCTTTGCGGAAATGGGAAGGATTGGCAATTGCTATGCCCGATGCTCCATCTCTCTTCCAGCGTCCCTTGGTACCCGCTGAGGGGCCAGATGCGAAGCTCCGTGCCTTGCGCAATGCCTTGGATGTAGGTGAGGCGAGCGGTCCAGCAAGGCCCTTCGATTTTGCGGCATTCCTCGCCAACAGGCGCAACTCCTGGAGAACAACACAGCGGTCGAGCCGCTGATGTCGTGCAACCGGTTCGCTGACCCTCCCCGATCTCCGCTCCCCATCCCCCGCCCAATAGGCTATAGACACCGCCTGATACCCGAACCGACGAATCGAGCCACCCATGACCGTGCATTCGACCCAGACCCACTACCCGGCCCAGACCATCAAGGAAAAGGTCGAGACCCACACGCTCTCGATCCTGGTCGACAACGAGCCGGGCGTGCTCTCGCGCATCGCCGGGCTGTTCTCCGGGCGCGGCTACAACGTCGACAGCCTGACGGTCTCGGAGACAGAGCACGAGAAGCATCTCTCGCGCTTCACCATCGTCACGCAAGGCACGCCGCAGGTGATCGAGCAAATCAAACATCAGCTCGAGCGCATGGTGCCGGTGCATCGCGTCGTCGACCTGACGGTGAAGGGCGATGCCATCGAGCGCGAGCTCGCCCTCGTCAAAGTGGTCGGCACGGGTGAGAAGCGCGTCGAGGCGCTGCGACTCGCGGAAGCCTTCGGCGCCCGCACCATCGATGCCTCGCTCAACTCTTTTGTTTTTGAGCTGACGGGCGAGGTCAAGGAGATCGAGCGTTTCGTCCGCCTGATGATGAATGTCGGCCTGTTGGAGGTTTCCCGCACCGGCATCGCGGCGATCGCGCGTGGCGCGGAGCCGATGTAGGGCACGCGAGGGCCGTGAAGCGAATCGTAGGGGCGACCGGCGGTCGCCCGCTCTTTTCGAC
>JANNSX010000486.1:0-4217 GCA_031403155.1 Hyphomicrobiaceae bacterium | reverse complement strand
CCAGGTGAGCTGCTCGACCAGCTCCTCCAGCGTGCCGACGCCGCCAGGCAGCGCAACGAACGCATCTGATTTCTCGAACATGAGCATTTTGCGCTCATGCATGTCCTTGGTGATGATGATCTCCTGGGCGTCCTTGAGGGTTCGCTCGCGGTCGGTCAGGAAGGCCGGGATGATGCCGGTGACATGACCACCCGTCGCCAGCACCGCCTTCGCCGTCTCGCCCATGAGGCCGAGGCCGCCGCCGCCATAGACGAGACCGATGCCAGCCGCCGCCATGGCTGTGCCCAGCGTCCGCGCGGCGGCCAGATAGGCCGGATTGCGGCCGGGCCCGGAGCCGCAGAACACGCAGATGCGGCCGATGGTTGCCTTGGGCCGGGCGGTATCTGTCATGGGCTGTCTCCGATTCCCTCGTATTTACCACAGTTTGGCCAGCGCGCTGCGGGCCTGCACCGTTGTGCTCCATCTTCACGTTACCCCTGACCGCCGGTTGCGACATCGCGCCGAAAGCCGCTATGCTGTTGGAACCGGTACGAAAGCCGGAATAGTGTCGAACAATCGGGCCTTTGACCTGCCAAGTTCCCTGCCGGTGTGGTGAGCGTATGACTCGTACGCGTTTCGTGACGACTGTTGGTGCGCTGGCCGCCCTGTTCGCTGGCGGCGGCTATGTGGTCAATCAGTTCCAAGGCGGCCCGATCGGGCAGATCACTCTGCCCTCGCCAACCGCCGCGACACAGCAATCCTCGAGCAGCGGCACGGTTCCCAACGCGGGAACGAGTGAGGGGGTTGCGACGGCGCCCTCGAGCGCGACAGCCGCGACGACGAGCGAAGCGCCGGCGGCCGGCACGGCCGAAACTCAGATGAAGAAAGAGTTCGACACGGCGGCGGCCGATGCGGCTGCAGCGGCCGAGGCGGCCAACAGCGGTTCGACGACGGCTGAGAGCAGCGCGACGCGCTCGGTGGGCTCTGAGCGCGCGTTGGTCACGGCCTCGCTCGATGCCGTGCAGCTCTCGGCGACCGGGGTTTCCGTCATCGCCGGGCAGGCGCCGGCAGG
This sequence comes from Hyphomicrobiaceae bacterium, assembly GCA_031403155.1. Taxonomy (GTDB): domain Bacteria; phylum Pseudomonadota; class Alphaproteobacteria; order Rhizobiales; family Hyphomicrobiaceae; genus JANNSX01. Next base: position 3,166 of record JANNSX010000486.1, on the reverse strand, counting down.
GACGGCGGTCACGCTCCTCGGCAACGACCAGGAACTCGCGACGACCGTCGCCGACGAGTCGGGCGCCTGGACCATGATCATCGACGAGCCCGTGGCTCCCGGAACCTACAACCTGAAGCTCAAGGCCGTCGGGCCCAAGGGCGGCGAAGCCGTGTTTCGCGACGTTGGCGAAACGACGGTGAAGGCACCGGATGCCGTCGCTTCCGCCGAAAGCACTTCGACCGGAGAGACGGCGGCATCAACCGCTACGACAACACAGACGGCGGCGGCGCCAGCGGCCGGCGAAGCCGCGGCTCAATCGACGGCCGCGTCGGCGCTCCCGGCAACACCGGATGCGGCAGCCGAGATCGATCTCGCCCTGCCCGAGCCCAACACCTTCGATGTGGCATCGGTGCCGCCGGATCTCGCCGGACCGGCTGTGGAAGAGACCGAGGCAGCTCCGGCTGAGGCCGCAGCCGGGACTGCGGCGCCGGCGGCAGAAAGTCCGGCACCTGCGGTCGAAACAGAAGGGTCGTCGGCCGAGACGACGGCGGCGGCTGATCCCGTGGTCCCGGAGACTGAAGCCGCGGCCCCGCCGGAAAGTTCCGCTGACGCCGGTGCACCCGAGAGTGTGGCCGCATCCGATCCGGCGGCGACAGCCGTCGAGACGCCGGAAAGCACGGAGGGAGCGACCGAAACCGCACAAGCAACCGAAACCGATCCCGCGCTCGCCGACAAGGCCGGTGAGGCGGCCGAGAGTCTCTCCGACATGTTCACCAACTGGCTGACGGCGACGAGCGATCAGGCGGCGGAAGTGGCCAAGACGTTTTCGCTGACGGGCGCCACCTACAAGCCGGTCGCCAAGGACAAGGGCGTGGTGACGCTGTCCGGCCGTGGGCCAGCCAAAGCAGAGGTCCGGTTGTTCGTCGACTCGGTCGCCGTTGGCGTCACCAAGGTGGCTGAAAGCGGGCGCTGGCTCGCCGATGCGGATCACTGGGTCGAGCCCGGCGCGCATTCGGCGCGAGCCGAGATCATCGGGACGGATGGCGCCGTGCTCGCCGGTCACGACATGGCCTTTACGAGTGTTGGCTTACCCGAGGCCGTCGCCTCGGCCGAGGCGACGACGCCGTCGCCGGAGGCCGATGGCGCCGCTGCGGCGCCGCCCGTGCTGCTCGCCATCGCCGATGTCGCCTACGAGAACATGGGCCCCAAGAAGGGCCGCATCACCATCGGCGGCCGGGCCGAGCCCAAGTCCAAGGTCAATGTCTTTGCCGACGGTACGGGCATCGGCACCGCCGAGGCCGCCGAGAACGGTGACTGGACGCTCGCTTCCGACACCTGGATCGACGTCGGCGCTCACGCCATCCGTGCCGAGCGCGTGGCGGCCGGCGGCGAGGCGGTGGAATCGACCCTGACCGAGTTCGTGCGTCCGCCGGCGGAAGTCGAGGTCGCGGCTGCCGGGACACCGTCCGCCGAAGCGGCGAGCGAGGTCGAGGCAACGCCGGAAGTTGCCGCCGTCAAGCCGGCGAAGCGAAAGAAGCATCAGCTGAGCAAGAGCCGGAAGGCGAAGCACGCCCGCATCGCATATCGCAAGCGCATGGCGGCGATTGCCGGGGCGCGCAAGGCCAGACTCACGAAGGCGCGCAAAATCAAATTGGCTAAAGCACGCGGACCCAAGCTCAAAACGGTGACCGTGCAGCGTGGCAACGCCGCGGTGCGGATCAAGGTGCCGGTCGGAAAACGCAAGCGCCGGGTGCTCGGCTATCTGCACCTCGGCGGCACGGGCTGGTATCGCGTCAGGAGCGGCGACACGCTCTGGCGCATCGCCAACCGCTGCTATGGCAACGGCCGTCGCTATGGGCGGATCGTGGCTGAGAACGCGCGCGCGATCCGCGATCCGGATCTGATCTATCCGCGCCAGCGGCTGTACGTGCCGTGAGTGGCGAGGCCAGACGCTTACCTCACCCTTCACCATTGCGTCCCCGAGTGCGCGTAGAGCCGGGGTCTTCACGCGGCATTGCCGAGCACCGGGAACCCGACGGCGAGGGGTGATGATCCCGGATCGCCGCGCCACTGCGCGGCTTCCCGGAACGCAGTAGGAAAAGGGTGTGGCGCGCTGCGTTGTCAACGAAGACGGATCGGGGCTGGTGCCGCGCTTCGCCTCACGTGCTAGAGCGCTATTCGATCTGACGGAATCAGATCGGCGCTCTAGGGTGTTGGTTTTGAGCACTTTCTTTCGACCAACCGGTATCCACTTGGTCGGAAAGTGCTCTAGGTTGCTGGAGCCAGCACCGAACCGGCCACCGGGTTGCGATGGCGGCGGAGCAGTTGCAACAGGTCGAGCAGGCGGCTGGCGCGGGACATGACGCCAGATTAGTCGTACTGCGTCATGATTTTCGACGCCACTTTTGATCTTGTGCTGGAGTTGCACAGCAGGGGCAGCGCGGCAAGCGTCTGGCGATGCCGACGATGAGGCGCCGTCTGAGGGTGGCGATCGAATCCGGCACGTGCCGCTCAGGCCGGAGCGGGGGAGCCTCTGGGTCGGTAACTCTGGGGAACTGCAATCGCCGGGACATGCCGGGTGGATTGCGCTCGCGAGGGGGAAAAAGCTCCCCTCTCGGAGATCAGGAAGCCATAAGTTGCGATGCACATCGAGGCGTGGTGGTGGAAGCCCACCCATCCTCGCCCCTCGAAATGGCCGAGGCCGACCTCCTGCTTCAGGTCCAGATAGTCGCGCTCGATCCGCCATCGCATCATGGTGGTGTCGACGAGACGGTCGAACGCGATGTTGCGCTCCAGCGTGGATAGCCAGAACTTCGTCGGCTTCTCCTCGTTCTTCGGCCACTCGATCAACAGCCATTCCTCCGGCTCGCCTTGCGTGCAGCCTTCGCCGCGAGCATGCACCCGGACACGTGCGAAACGCGAGCGCAAGGGCTCGGATGCACCTTCGCGCCACGTGATTGCTTGCCATGCTCGTTTGGGCAGTGCGATCGCCAAGGCCTCGGCCGTCATCCTGATCGCATTGTCCTTGCACGCCTCGACCAGCGTCCTGGCGGGGACGGCGGCCGAATAGTCGAGACCAAGCTCTCGTGCGCCACGTCGCAAGGATGCGTCGGTGCCATAGGCCGAATCCATCAGCACGACGCCACGCGGAAGACCAGCCGCGCATGCCCATGCGAGTTGATCG
>JANNSX010000485.1:0-7116 GCA_031403155.1 Hyphomicrobiaceae bacterium | reverse complement strand
TGGCGCAGCTGTCGTTCTGGGTGGCGATGCCGATCGCCGTGCTCGCCTCGATCGTGATGGGTTTGCTGTTCGGCGTACCGGTGCTGAAGGTGCGCGGCGACTATCTGGCGGTCGCTACGTTGGGACTGGGCGAAATCGTGCGCGTGATCGTGCTGTCGGATGCGGCCTCGCCCCTGCTGGCGGGTGCAAAGGGTATCCTGCAGATTCCGCGGCCTTACGTGTTCGGCTACCAGCTCAACAACCAAGTCTCGCTGTTCTATGTGGTATTCTTCGGTGCGCTGCTGGCGGCCTACATCGCGTGGCGGCTTGAGAATTCGAAGCTCGGACGGGCCTGGACCGCCATTCGTGACGACGAGGACGTGGCGCAAGCCCTCGGCATCAACCTGATCGGCGTGAAACTGCTCGCCTATGGTCTGGGCGCCGCCTTCGCCGGCCTCGCCGGCTCGATCTTCGCGGTCTTGGTCGGCTCGATCTTCCCGCACTCGTTCCAGCTGATCATCTCGATCAACGTGCTCGCCCTCATCATCGTCGGCGGCATGGGGAGCTTGCCGGGCGTGGTGCTGGGCTCCGCGGTGCTGATCGGCCTGCCGGAAATGCTGCGCGAGTTCGGTGAGTTCCGCTTCCTGTTTTACGGGCTCGCCATCATCGCGGTGACGAGACTGAAACCGGAAGGCCTGTGGCCGTCCGCCGCCCGCCAGCGCGAGATCAAGCTCGACGCGGAAGCCGCGGCAATAGAGCGGACGGGAATGCTCGCAGGGAAGGCAGCCTGAGCCATGGCCGACGGTCAGATCATGAATGCGACGGCTGAGCGCGGCGGCACCGGCGGCGTGCTCCTGCAGACCTCGGGCATGACGAAGCGCTTCGGCGGCCTCGTCGCCCTCGATCACCTCGATCTCGTCGTGGAGCGCGGCAAGATCTTCTCGATCATCGGCCCCAACGGCGCCGGCAAGACCACCGTCTTCAACTGCATCATGAATTTCTACGTGCCGGACGACGGCGAGGTCGTCTTCAACGGCGAGCGCATCGACGGCGTCACGCCCGACCGCGTGGCGCAGGCCGGCATCAGCCGCACCTACCAGACCATCCGCCTGTTCAAGAACCTGACGGCGATCGAGAACATCCTCGTCGGCATGCACATTCACCTGAAGTCGAGCTGGCTCGGCACCGTGCTCAACACGGGCTTTGCCCGCAGGGACGAGCAGCAGGCCGTCGAGGAGGCGATCCGGATCCTCGAGTTCGTCGGCCTCAAGGGCCGCGGCGATATCGTCGCGCGCAACCTCGCCTATGGCGAGCAGAGGCGCCTCGAGATCGGCCGGGCACTCGCGACCAAGCCCGAGCTACTGCTGCTCGACGAGCCGATGGCCGGCATGAACCCGCGCGAGTCGGTCGACATGATGAATTTCGTGCGCTCCGTGCGCGATCAGCGCGGCGTGACCATTCTCCTCATCGAGCATTCGATGCGCGTCATCATGGACGTCTCCGACCGCATCTGCGTGCTCGATCATGGCGTGAAGATCTCGGAGGGCACGCCCGCCGAGGTGCAGAAAGACCCCAAGGTGATCGAGGCCTATCTCGGCACCAAGGGTAAGGCGCTCAAGTAGAGCACTTTCCGGCCAAGTGGATACCGGTTGGCCGAAAGAAAGTGCTCAAGACAATCGGTGTAGCAAGGCGGGAAGAGCCAGTGCACGACCACGCAAAGCAACCAATCGATGGCGGCCCGCCGGCCTATCTCGATGCGCGCAATCTGCGCGTCTACTACGGCAAGATCGAAGCCCTGCACGGCATCTCGCTGAAAGTCGGCCGCGACCAGATCGTGACGCTGATCGGGGCGAACGGCGCCGGCAAGTCGACGACGCTGCGCGCCATCTCCGGCGTGCTGGCGGCCGCCCAGGGCGATGTCGTGTTCGATGGTGAGCGCATCAACGAGCTCCCAGCCCACAAGGTGGTCGCCAAGGGCGTCATCCAGGTGCCGGAAGGCCGGCGCATCTTCGGTAGGCTTTCGGTCGCCGAGAATCTGAAAGCCGGCGCGTTCCTGAGGAACGACAAAGAGGGCATCAAGCAAACCGAGGAGCAGGTGCTCGTGATGTTCCCGCGGCTGCGCGAGCGCTACACGCAGACGGCGGGCACGCTCTCGGGCGGCGAGCAGCAGATGCTCGCCATGGGCCGCGCGCTGATGTCGAAGCCGAAGGTGCTGCTGATGGACGAGCCGAGCATGGGATTGGCGCCCATCCTCGTCGAGCAGATCTTCGAGACGATCGTCGAGATCAGGAAGCAGGGCGTCGCCGTGCTGCTGGTCGAGCAGAACGCGTTCCTGGCGCTGCAGATCGCCGACTACGGCTACGTCATCGAGACCGGCGAGATCGTGCTCGAGGGACCCGGCAAGGAGCTGCTCGACAATCCGAAGGTGCAGGAAGCGTATTTGGGCTAGGGCTTGGGTTGGGCGCGTGTCCTGCGCCGAGAAGATGACGGATTGTTCGGATAGCGGCGCGTCTGGCATTTCAACCGATAGCGTCGGCTATCAATCGCCTTCTCCCAAGGGGAGAAGGTGGTCCGTCATGCCGAAGGCATGCCTTCGGCATGAAGGACCGGAAGAGGGGGGACGATCTCTTTAGTGGAAAAGGGCCCAACCTCGCGGCCTGGCGGGAAGCCTTTTTCCTTGTCGGATACCTTACCCCCTCTCCCGGCTGTCGCCACCCTCTCCCCTTGGGAGAGGTCACAACAACGAGAGATCCCGAGCGGATCAAAAGAGTGAACGTCCGAATTGCGGATGGTACTTTCGACCGCGAACAAGAATCCAGATTGATCAAACACGGAACACACCATGCAAGGTCGCGGCATTGTCGTCACGGGCGGGGCGAGCGGGTTGGGGCTCGCGACGTGCAAGCTGCTCGCCGCCAAGGGTGCCAGCATCGCCGTGCTCGACATCGATAAGGCACGCACGGATGCCGCCGTTGTGGAGATCGGCAAGGCCGGCAGCGGCAAGGCGCACGGTTTCATCGGCGATATCGTGCCGCGCGATCAGGCCTTCGCGCTATATGCGCAAGCCGCCAAGGCGCTCGGCCGCGTCGACGGCATGGTCAATTGCGCGGGCGTCTATCCGCGAAAGCCCATCCTCGAGATCACCGATGCCGATTGGGATTTCGATTGGGGCATCAATGTGCGCGGCACTTACAACATCATGGCGGCCGCCATCGTCGAGATGAAGAAGCAGGGGCTCGATCCGAGCGGCGTGCGCGGGCGCATCGTCAACTTGTCGAGTGTCGACGCCTTCAAGGCGCATCCCAAGAACGCGCACTACGCGGCGACGAAAGCGGCGGTGGTGAGCCTCACCCGCTCTTTCGCGCTCGAGTTTGCGCCCGAGCAGATCCTCGTCAACTCGATCGCCCCCGCCGGCATCGCCACCGACAAGGCCAAGGCCGCCGGTTTCATCCCGGAGCTCGCCTCGCAGACCCCGCTCGGCCGCGCGGCCGAAACCGGCGACATCGCCGAGTGGATCGTGTTCATGCTGTCGGATGCCAACCGCTACATGACGGGCGAGAACGTTATTGTCAGCGGCGGGTACATTATTGCCTGAGGGGATTGAGCATCCAGGATTAGGTTTCAGGGATCAGGTTTTAGGGGGGCAGGGATCAGGCAGTCGGCGCTCCGCAAGCGACCTCATCTCCTCCCTTAAACCTGATCCCTGAAACCCGGCCCCTCATTCCCACTGCCCATCGAGGAAACATCGCCCATGCCCCACCACCTTTCGCATGCCGAGCTCAGCGCCGGGCTCGATCACATCCGCGCGGCGCCGAAGGATGAGAGCACGCTCGATTGCATCGTCGTGAGGCCGGTCTCCGGCGAGCAAAGCGAAGTGATCTCCGCCCGCCTGAGCCGTGCCGGCGGCGTCGAAGGCGATCATTGGGCAAAGGACAGTTGGAAGTCGACGGCCGATGGCAAGCCCGATCCCGACGTGCAGCTCTGCATCATGAATTCGCGATCGATCGCGCTGGTTGCCCAGGAGCGCGCGCGCTGGCCAGCGGCCGCCAACAATCTGTACATGGATTTCGATCTTTCTCCGGAGAACTTGCCGCCGGGCGCGCGGCTTTCTATCGGCGCGGCTGTGATTGAGATCTCGGCTGAGCCCAACCTCGGCTGCGCGCATTTCATCAAGCATTACGGGCGGGATGCCTGCGTGTTCGTCAACACGGGCGAAGGCCTCAAGCTGCGCATGCGCGGCCTCTACGCCCGCGTCGTCGAGGACGGCGTGGTGAGCGTCGGCGACACCGTGAGAAAGGTTTGAGGGGTCGCCTACTCTCCCGTGAACTTGGGCTCGCGCTTCTCGAAGAATGCTTTCGTGCCTTCGAGGTTGTCGCGGGTGAGGGCGGTCTGGACCAGGCCCTCGGTCTCGAAGTTGAGCGCGCCCTCGAGGGAAGACGAAAGCGCCGAGTCGAGCATCACCTTGTGGAGCTGCACGGCAACCGGCGCGCGGCTGGCGATGCGCTTGGCCAGCGCCTCTGCAACCTTGCGTTCCTCGCCGGGCTCGCAGACGCGATTGACGAGGCCGAGCCGGTAGGCCTCCTCGGCATCGATGAACTCGCCCGTGTAGGCGAGTTCGCGCGCTTTCGCGAGACCGATCTTTCGCGGCATGAAGAAGGTGCCGCCGTTGGTGATGGTGACGCCGATATTGACCTCGGGGAAGCCGAACTTGGCATCCTTCGCCGCCACCACCAGATCGCAGGCGAAGACCAGCTCGCAGCCGGCGCCGACCGCATAGCCCTGCACGGCGGCGATCACGGGGAACCGCGCGGCCCGGATGAGCTTGGTGGAATTCTGCAGGTTCTTCTGCCATTCTCGCAGCTGCGAGGCGTTAAGCTTGCCCGCTACCATGTCCTCGTTGTGCTCTTGGATCTCGGCCACGTCATGGCCGGCGAGGAACGCGCGCCCCTCACCCGCGAGCACCAGGCAGCGGATATCGCGCTCCTTGTCGAGGCTGGCAATGTGGTCGCACAGCTCGCCCCAGCTGTCGATCGTCATGGCATTGAGACGATCCGGACGATTGAAGAGGATCCAGGCCACGTGGCCGTCGCGGCGGATGATGAAACGATCGCCTTGCGGGGAGCTTTTGGACTTCGTCATGGGGTTCCTCTTCTTACTTCGGTGTACTATCGCTTGAGTTCGATGCCGGCCTTCTCGCGGTCCCAAGTGGTCGCGGTGAGACCCCGCTCGCGCAGCACGTATTTCTGGATCTTGCCGGTCGGCGTCTTGGGCATGGCATCGATGATATCGACAAAGCGCGGGATCATGAAGCGCGCCATGCGAGGCTCGAGGAACCGCATGAGCGCCTCGGGCTCAAGCGTCGCGCCGGGTTTCAGCGAGAGGATGGCGAACACCTCCTGCTCGGTGTCAGCGGATGCCGCCGGCACGACGGCGCATTCGAGAATGGCCGGGTGCGCGAGGATTTCGGCTTCCACCTCCATGGAGGAGATGTTCTCGCCGCGCCGGCGGATCGCATCCTTGACGCGATCGACGAAGGAGAAGTTGCCGGCCTCATCGCGCATCAGCACATCGCCGGAATGGACCCACTGGTTGCGCCAGGCTTCGGCGGTCGCCTCCGGGTTCTGCCAGTAGCCGGCCATCAGCATCCATGGGACGCAGGTGCGGACAATCGCCTCGCCCGGAACGCCCGGCGGCACTTCGCGATCTTGCCCGTCGACGATGCGGACCTCGTAGCGGTCGCTCGCGACCCGCCCGCAGGTCTTGTTGCTAGCCAGCTGGAACGAGGAGCGCATCGGCACGTTGATCTCGGTCGAGCCCCAAGTGGTGGAGACGAGCACGTTGAAACGCTTCTTGAACTCTTCCACCTCTGGCAGCAGTGGCACGATCAGCATGCGCTCCATCGGCGTCGTCGAGTCCTCTGGGCTTGCCGGCTGTCGCCACAGCCAGCTCGCCATGGCGCCGAGCAGGAACGTGCAGGTGGCGTCGTGGCGGCGGACATCCCTCCAAAAACCTGTGAGCGTAAAGGCGCCCGGCAACACGACGGTCGCGCCCCGGATGAGAGAGGCGTAGACGGCCGCCCACTGGCCGGCGATGTGAAAGAGCGGCAGCGGATTGTAGTAGACGTCACTCTCTCGCATCTTGACGAGCTCGACAACGGAGAGCGCGTATTCGTAGGCCTGCGTGTGCGCCACCATCACGCCCTTCGCGGGACCAGTGGTGCCGGAAGTATACATGACGGCGAGGAGGTCGTGAGCGCGCGGACGGGTGGGCAATTTACCGGCCGGCGCGCGCATCAGCGTGGTCAGCTCGGTGTGCGGGAGAGGAAGCTCAGGCGTTTCACCGTCGCCCGTCAGCACGATGCGGTCGAGATTGGGCACCTCGCCGAGCACGGAGAGAAGCTGCGGCAGATAGCGCCGGTCGACGACGATGGTCTTAGCCAATGAGTTCGTCAGGACATGGCGCAGCGTATTGCCGCGCAGTTGTGTGTTGACCGGCACCTCGAGGGCGCCGATGCGAGCGAGCGCCAGCCATGCGGTGACGATGTCGATGCCGTCGGGGAGGAGGAGCAGAACGGTTTCGCTCGGACGGATGCCATGCGCGAGGAATCCGTGCGCGAGCGCGATTGAGCGCTCCTGCATTTCACGAAAACTCAAGTGCTGATCACTTGTCACGATCCACGTCTTGTCGCCGAGCCGGCCGGCGCGCTCATCGAGCACGTCCGAGGCGGTCTGGCGGTCGCGCGGGTCGAGCATCATGGCTTAATCTCGAACACCGCCTCGATCTCGAGCGCCAATCGATAGGGGAGGGAATAGCACCCGGCCACGAAGCGCGCGTGCCGGCCACGCTCGCCCAGCACCTCGTGCAGCAGCTCGGACGCGCCGTTCATGACCAGCGTGTGCTGATCGAAATCCTCGGTCGTGGCAATGTAGCCTCCGAGTCTCACCGCTGTGACGATCCGGTCCATGTCGCCGCCAATCGCGATGTCGAGCTGCGCCAGGATGTTGAGCATGACGAAGCGCGCGCACTCTTGTGCTTGCGTCAGATCGTAGTCCTTGCCGATGCGCCCCTGCCAAGTGAGATCATCGCCATCGACCGGCCCTTGCACGCACCAGAATTGATTTCCGGTGATGACATGGC
>JANNSX010000484.1:0-1545 GCA_031403155.1 Hyphomicrobiaceae bacterium | reverse complement strand
GAAAACCACTTCGTCGGAAAATGCTCTCGCAACCCACCGCCCGACAATCCAACAGGGAGCTTCTCGGGGGGAGACGAGCAGCGGGTCGCGACCGTCGGGGGGGGGTGACGATCGCGCCCGCTGCTCGGAGGCGATGCCCATCTCCTGGTGGCGTACGAGGAGTTGGGGGCGGTAACAGGCCCGCCGCTCGTCCTATGTCTTGGCTCCACACTGGGGCCGGCGTGGTTTACCCGCGCCCGCGCCGGCCCCAGTCACTCGGCGCACACGGCGACAAGCGCCGCGCCCCGCCAAGCATCCGCGGGAGCGTTTCACTAAATGCCGAAATAGAAGGTCAGCGTCGCACCGATGAAAGCACTGGTCACGATCGTGACGATCGTACTGGTGACGACAGCTTGAACGAAATCCGAATACATGACTCTACCCCGCACGCAACACGTCAACCGGTACGTCCTACCGGCTTGTACTTAAGATTTACCGCTGCCAAGCTGGACCCCTCCAGCGTGTCAGCGCCCTCTAGCCGTGATTAGGCCACAAACGGATTTTCGAATCCAGAAAATAGTCCCGCCTACAGCGAATCACTCTGTGAATTTGTGACAGTCTTGCCACAACGCAATGGAGTCTTTTGCGCGAATTGCTGGGAGAGTACCTCAGGTTTCGGATGAAACTGTATCGGCAGCCAGCGAAGACTACATCACAACTGCGCCGAATATCTTCTTCAGCTGCCTCGCAAATCTGAAAGTGCTTGCCGCGCGGCCGCGACATCCTCGGCGATCTGGGCCTTGAGCGCCTCGAGCCCGGCGAAGGCCCGATCGTCCCTCAGATGGCGGATGAGCTCGACGCCGATGCTGCGGCCGTAGAGGTCGCCGGAGAAGTCGAGCAGGAACACCTCCAGCAGCGGCTGGCCGTTGTCGAGCGTCGGGCGCGTGCCGAGATAGGCCGCCGCATCGTGACGGTGCCCGTCCACATGGACGCGGGCCGCATAGATGCCGTGCTTCAACAGGATGCCGGGATCGAGACGGATGTTGGCGGTCGGAAAGCCCAAGCCCGTGCCGATCTTGTGGCCACTGATCACCTCGCCCCTGATCTGCCAGAACCGCCCGAGCACTTGGGCCGCGCCTGCGACATCGCCCGCCGCCAGCAACTCCCGGACCCGGCTCGAGGAATGTTTGATGCCCTCGGCTTCGGCCGGCTCTACAATGGTGACGCCGAAGCCTTTGGCCGCGCCCAGTGCGCGTAAGATTTCGGGTGTGCCCGACCGGCCCTTGCCGAAGTTGAAATCGTAGCCGACGACCACATGCTGGACGGCAAGCCACTCGACCAGCTGCCGGTCGACGAAGGCCTCCGCCGTCAGCCCCGCCAGCGCCGCATCGAAATCGACGACCACCGCCAAATCGAGCCCAAGCCCACCCAGCAGCTCTAGCTTCGTTTCGAGCGTCGTGAGACGAAAGAAGGGCTTGTCCGGCTGGAAGAATTGCCGGGGATGCGGCTCGAACACCATGGCGGCGAAAGGCGCGCCGAGCGCACGGGCGAGCCCCGCCTCCCGGC